>CBDUBY010000026.1:0-28123 GCA_965365505.1 uncultured Pyrinomonadaceae bacterium
CGTAAAACTTGCTGACCTTGACCATCGAGAAAATGATTTTGTTTGGTTCGTTATTGTTGCTCATAAATTTGGAACGCCAGCATCCTGCTGGCAATGAACGCGCTCCGCGTTCAAGTTAGTTTGTTATGTAAAGCGTTGCGTCGCAGTTGGCGATTGTATTGCCAGCAAGATGCTGGCGTTCCGTTTTGTTTGCCGGCAAGATGCTGGCGTTCCTTTTAAAGCGTTTTTTCATACGCGCTGCTGTATTTCCAATTGCCAGGTTTTTCACATAGTCCGGCTTTGACCGGATTGTTTTCGACGTAGCGAAACGCTTTTTCAAAATGCTCAGCGTCACGGATGTAGCGGTCAAAATATTCGCGCATCCAGAATCTGCCCGTTCTACTTAACACCTTGTTCGATTCCGAAGCCGTGAAAGATTTGAATGAATGCAAAATCGTGCTCAGCGACCAATCGTTCAGCGGTTTCAGAAGAAGATGAATGTGATTCGGCATTATCACCCAAGCAATCAGTTTATATCTTTCGCCGTCGAATTTCAGCAGCGAATCTCTGATTATTTCCGCGATAACAGGTTGTTTCAAATAACATTCGCCGCAACCTTTGTCCAAATATTTCTCAATTAAAATCATTACCTCGCGGTCTATATTTTCAATCGGTCTGGCTTTTAATTCCAACCGCCAATTCTCCAAAACCTTCTGCGGCAAAGAATCAGCGAGCCGACAAGTGACAAACTGCACGATTGAGCCGCCATCAAAATGCGGCAAATACCCGCGATGCGTCCAACCTTTCGGAGTCGTGTCATTCATAAACAAAACATCAACATCAGCAGAAGGAACGCCAATAAGATGCTGGCAAACAAAACGGAACGCCAGCATCCTGCTGGCAAACGTCGCTCCTCCTGCGACGTAACAAACTTGCGCCACCACGCAATTTGAACGCTCGCGCGTTCATTGCCAGCAAGATGCTGGCGTTCCTTACTTTATAGCCAAATTTTTTTAACGGTCAGTTTGTCAATTCTATCGCGTTTCACACCGAAACCGATTCCGGCTTTTTCGGGCGCGCGGATTGTTCCGTTTTTTGAAACTTCGACCGCCGGTTCGATAATGTCTTCCGCCCAATATCTTTTTGAAGCAGAAACGTCGCCGGGCAAAGTGTAACCGGCGAGCGTTGAGATGACGATGTTGTGCGCTCTGCCGATGCCGCTTTCTAACATTCCGCCGCACCAGACGGGAATTCCAGATTCGCGGCAAATCGCTTCGATGCGTTTCGATTCCGAGTGTCCGCCGACGCGACCGTTCTTCAGGTTGATGATTTTACCGGATTTTAATTCGATGGCTTTGCGCGCGTCGTCTGCCGAATGAATCGGTTCGTCGAGGCAAATCGGCGTTTTCAGTTCGCGCTGTAATTTCGCGTGGTCAACGATGTCGTCGTGCGCGAGCGGCTGTTCGAGCATCATCAAATCGAAGTCGTCGAGACTTTTTAATTTATCAATATCAGCGAGCGTATAAGCCGAATTCGCGTCGCCCATCAAAAGAATCGAGCCGAACTTTCCGCGCACCGCTTTGATAACGTCGTAATCCCAATGCGGGGCGATTTTGATTTTGATGCGCTTGTAACCGGCATTTAATTCCGTCTCGATTTTCTCGAAAAGCTGTTCGACTGAATCCTGAATCCCGATGGAAACGCCGCATTCGATTTCCTGATTGACACCGCCCAAATGTTGCCACAAAGGAACATTTAAATTCTTCGCTTCCAAATCCCAGCAAGCCGTTTCAATCGCCGCTTTCGCCATTCGATTGCCGCGCACCGGCTTCATCAAATCCCAAATGTTTGCCGCCGATTCAACCGCTTTTCCAACGACGCGCGGTGCGAGAATTTTCTCCAAAACCGCCCACGCCGCGTCCGTCCATTCCTCGCAGTAAGAAGGCGTTTCGCCCGCCGTGCATTCGCCCCAACCTTCGTTGCCGTGTGAATCTTCGACGCGCGTCAAAATTATGCGCCGTTCGTAAGTTCGCCCGAAGCTCGTTTCAAAAAAATGGACGAGCGGCATTTTTATTTCGATAAGCTCGATTTTTGCGATTTTCATAAGAGGTTTTTAGCCACAGATTTACACAGATTAACAGGGGTTTTTGAAGATAAAAAGATAAAATATCTTTCTTAATCAGTGTCTATCTGTGTAAATCTGTGGCTAAATTCATTTGCTTAATTCGATAAAAGCCGCGCCGCGCAGACGGAAATCAAAGTTTTCGTCGTCCGATTCCGCGCCGAGATTTCGGTAGAAATTGATTGCCGGTTCGTTCCATTTCAACGCCTGCCAATCGAGCCGCGAACAGCCCGCTTTTTTCGCGCGGTTGGCGACTTCGCGAAGCATTACAAAGCCCAAACCGTTGCCGCGAACGTCGGGCATAACGTATAAATCTTCAAGAAACATCGAACGCTCGCCGCGAAAACTTTTGAAAACGGGAAAAAACAAAGCGTAGCCGACATAGCGATTTCCGTCTAACGCGATTAACGCTTTGACGAAATTTCCATCGCCGAAAATCGCCGCTTGCAAATCCGTTTCGGTCACTTCGCAAACGTCGGAAAGTTTCTCAAATTCGGCAAATTCCTGTATCAAAAGTCGAATCGCCGGAACGTCCGATGGTTTTGCCTCTCTGACTAACAGTTGTTCATTCATTATTGTTCGTTTCGCAAATCTTCACTGCAGAATTTTTCCAAATCAATTTCAGCCAATCTTGCTTTTGAGATGGGTTTTACGGTTGCTTCTTGTTAATAAGGTAAATCATCTTCATAAGGTTCGGGCGGATCGAAATTTTTGTATCTGATAAATCCATCGTCCGCCTTCATTTTGTCTTTGCGTAAAAGTTTTTCTTTGCCGTTTTCATCAACCAAATGAATTTCCCGGTTATTGTCAACGGTTCTGACATTAGCAAATTCTTTTAATTCATCTCCGTCTATTTGCAGAAATTCCGTCGAATATCCGCCGTAAAATCTCCAGGTATCGAGGCAATTCAACTTCTTGTTGTATTGCAAATTCGGATATTCGTCAGAGTTTTTTATGTAGATAAGTTCGTCTTTTTTTCGGTCATAAATAAAAAGCCGTCTTATTTCGTTCGCGCCTCTGGCAGGATAGACAGAGACGTATGTAAAATCTTTTAAGCCGTCGTTATTGAAGTCTTTCAGTTCCGGGCGGTAGTTTAGTGATTCAGGGTTTTCAAACTCAAATGTTTGTTTCAACTTCCAATCTTTATTTTCCGCCGCTGAATAAAATTTTATTTCGACGACGTAGCCATCCGGTTTCTTGAATTCGGAAAGCTCGATTTTATTTTTCTGCGGCAAACCGACATTTGAATCGTCGGAAAAAGATTCTGCCAATTCTTCAATAGGTGATTTGCTCGTTTTAGGCGCGGAAACAGCAATTTGAGCCAATCTGTTTTCAACGGCTTCATTGGAAATCTCAGACTGTTGCTTTTGACAAGCCCCAACAGCTAATATCAAAAATCCTATAAATATTTTTAGACGCATACCATTCCAATAAACCGTCAGCAGATTTTATGAATTCCAAGCCATTTGGCTTTTCAATCGCAAAATTGATTTTTCCTTGCCGAGCGTTTCAAAAACGGCGAGCATCGAAGGTCCGACGGCTAAGCCGGTCAACAACGCTCGCGCCCCGTTCATAACTACGCCCATCTTTGTAGATTTTTCCTCAGTGAATTGTTTGATAACCGTTTCGAGTGTGTCGTGCGTGAAGTCTTCGACGGTTTCCAGCCGTTCGGCAAGTTCGGGCAGCCAAACTTTCAAATCGGGGAACTTTTTTAAGTTTTTATCAATCGCCGTTTGGTCGAAATCGAAGTCTTCCGAGAAAAACGCGCGTCCCTGATTAGAGAAATCTTTTAATGTGAAAAATCTCTGACGAATCAAATCAACCGTCGCTTCAAACCAATCTTTGTCGTCGTCTTCGTATTCATCGCGCCAGAGTTTGGCGGATTTTAATTCGGCTTTGACGAACGGCAGCAAATCGGCGATTGGCATCGTGCGAACATATTCGGCGTTCATCCAAATCGCTTTGTCGTCTGTCCAGTGACGCGCATCGTTCGGGTCAAAATTAAAAACGGCGTTGTTTTTATGGATGTGGTCGAGCGAGAATTTGCCGATGAGTTCGTCCATCGAATAAATTTCTTTTTCTTCTCCGGCAGACCAGCCCAAAAGAACGAGAAAATTGCGGAACGCGGCGGCTAAGAATCCGGCGTCGCGGTAAGTCGTCATCGAAACGACTTCGCCGTGTTTGCGTTTTGATAATTTGCCTTTGTTCGGCGCGAGAATCAGCGGCAGATGCGCGAACGTCGGCGGCTTTTCATTTAACGCTTCGTAAATCAAAATTTGTTTGTGCGTATTCGTCAGATGGTCTTGCCCGCGAATGACGTGCGTGATTTGCATTTCGATGTCGTCGCAAACAACGCCGAGATTGTAGAGCGGAGAGCCATCGGAGCGCAGTAAAACCAAATCTTCGATTTCCGAATAATCTCTTTCTTGTAATCCATAAACCGCGTCTTCAAAACTCGTGTTTCCGCTCGCGGCAACTTTCAGACGAATCGCAAACGGCTCGCCCGCGCCGGCTTTTGCGTCCGATTCTTGCTTTGATAAATCTCGAAACGGATTATCGCGCATATCTTTTTGCTCTCGGGCGCGCTGCTGAATCGCCGCCTTTACATCGCCGTCGCCGCGTTCTTCTTTCGGCGTGAAATCACGATACGCTTTTCCTTCCGCCAGCAATTTTAAAGCAATCTCGCGATGTTTCGGAGCCTTGTTCGATTGATAAACGATTTCCTCATCAGGCGCGAAACCGAGCCATTCCAAGCCTTCGAGAATCGAGCGCGTTGATTCGTCGGTCGAACGCTCCAAATCAGTGTCTTCGATTCTCAGCAGAAATTTTCCGCCCGTGTGACGAGCAAAAAGATAATTAAACAGCGCGGTTCTCGCTGAACCGATGTGTAAATAACCCGTCGGCGACGGAGCAAAACGAACTCTGGTAGTCATAAAAATAGTTTCGCGCAAAGGCGCGGTAAAGCGCAAAGTTTATCCAATCATTTCTAAAAATAAAGTTTAAAAATACAAAGGCTATCAAACTCGAAAAAGTTGATAGCCGATGAACCAATTCTAAAAGGAAAATGGCGGAGATGACAGGATTCGAACCTGTGGAGGACTTTTGATCCTCAACAATTTAGCAAACTGCCGCTTTCAGCCACTCAGCCACATCTCCGCGCTTTGAAAGCATTTTTAATTTTAGTCGCCAAGCGAACTTTGTCAAGCCGTGTCGCATCTATTAAGGCAAACCGGGTTTGTGTCAGGGGCTTGACACATTTGATTATAAGAAAGAAAATACAGAACGTGCGTTAATGTATTTTCTAAACGACACGAAAAGTTTTAGCACTCCGCGATAGGTTCTCCCAAAACCCAATTTGATTGGAGGTTGCTTGGATTAAATGTTTTTCGCTTTGCCAATAAGAAAATTTACAAATTTGCTCTTGATCGTGCTGACTGCTTTTTCTGCGGCTTGTGTTGTTGTGTCCGACGCGCACGGAAAAACTTTAGTCATCAGCAGCAATAAAAATCTTGGCGTGATAAAAGGCGTGGTGCGCGACGAAGCGGGCAATACGATTAGCGATGCGACGGTCGCGTTTTTTCGCGTCGGGACTTCGACATTATTAAAGCAGGTTCGTTCAGCGGCAGACGGCAGTTTCTTCGCGAAGATGATGCCGGGAACTTACAAAATTCTGGCAGTCGCGCAGGGATTTAATCCGGTCACGCTTTCGACAGTTGAAGTCAACCGTTCGGCGGAGTTGGTCTATGGTTTCAAATTAGAGCGGGCGGGCGGCGGAAACACTCTGCCCGAAAAGCGCGTTGACCGCAGCAATCCGAAATGGAATATCCGCGCCGCGCAGCAACGTCGTTCAATTTATCAAAACGTCGAAGGCGATGCTCCGATTGACGAAGACGCAGTTGCTCAATCAAATTCGATTGAAGAAATTGCCGATCAAGAAGAAACTTCAAATCGCAAAAGCCAATCGGTTGTCGAAACCTATTTGGCGAGTTCTGATGACGCAAATTTTGCGGGCGTAAATTTCGCCACGCTGCAACCGATAAGCGAAGATACGGAAATCATCATCGCCGGACAAAGCGGCACAAGTCAATTTGCGCCCCAACGATTTGAAACGACCATTAAGTTTCGTCCGAATGAAACGCATCAACTCAGTTTAAAAGGCGCGGTTGCCAAACTCGGCAAAGTCGAGATTGATGATGCGGAACAATCACTCGGACAAGTTTCCGTTCAGGCTTTGGACGAATGGAAAGTGCGAAGCGGCGTGATTCTCGTTTTCGGTTTTGATTACTCGAAATTTGTCGGCGCGGGCGATGATTTTTCAATCAGTCCGCGTTTCGGTTTGCAGTTCGACGTGAATGCCAAAACCCGTTTTCGCACGGCTTATACGGCGGCGACTGAAGAACGAACGTGGGCTTCGGTCGCGGAACTCGAAGAAACACAGGTTCTGTTCCGCGAGCCGGTTTCGATGCAGGATTTCATCGTCGAAAACGAAAAGCCCCAGATGCAGAAAAATTCGCGCCTTGAATTCGGCATCGAGCGCGTTCTGGATAATCAATCCAGCATCGAGGCAAACGTCTTTTTCGATACAGTCAGTGGTCGCGGAGTCGGTTTGTCAAATATGCCGTTTAATTCGCTTAGTGGCGACAGCCTCGCCGATTTCGTCGTCAACCAGCAAGGCAGAGCGCAAGGATTGAGAATCGCTTATACGCGCCGTTTGTCGAGTCGCTTCAGCACGTCGGCAGGTTACGCTTTTGGCAACGGTCAGAAACTTTCACCCGAGGCAATTTCAAATCCGGCAGATGTTTTTGTTAATGATTTCTTCCAAACTTTTTACGGACAGTTCAGCGCCGATCTAAAAACAGGAACGCAAGTGAAAACGATTTTCCGTCTTTCGCCCGAAGCGACGGTTTTTGCGATTGACCCGTTCGCCGGCAGAATGGCGATTTATGACCCGAGCCTCAGCGTGATGGTCACGCAATCGTTGCCGAATTTAGGTTTGCCATTTCGCGCTTCGGCGACTCTCGATGCGAGAAACCTTTTCGATTATCAAACCGGCGCGGTCGGCGAAGAAGGCAGTCTGCGGCTCAATTCGCAAGGACGCATTTTGCGCGGCGGCATCCTGGTTAGATTTTAAATACAGCTACAGAAAAGCATAGAGAAGCATAGAGAATTTATAAAAATCTCTGTGCTTTTCTGTTTCTCTGTGCCTAAATTATTTTTCCGAAAACTTGGATATGCAACAAAAATCTGAATAATTTTTTAATCATTCGTTGTTTATTTGAAGCGAAAGCCTTTGTTTTTCGCCAGTTTCATTGAAATCGAAACGATAAACAGTTGGAACGTCTTTTGCTTTCAAAAACTTATGGTAAAGTTTGCTCTTTTCGGATGAAAGGAAAAATCCTGACAATCTGGAGTTTGATTTGGCTGCTGGCGACGGTTTTATTCGTCGCGGGCGGCGCACTCAATCTCTCGCAGCGAGCTTATCACGCCTTGCCACCGACCGACGGCACGACCTGGACACAGAAAGCGGACGGCATTTACGCTGAGCGAGTCACGCCTAACCTGGCGGCTTCGCGGGCAGGCATCGCAGTCGGCGATCGGCTCATTGCCATCTCTTTAGACGAAAAGCAGTTTGATGAGATTGTCGCTGCTTCCGACGTTCAGATGTATCTCGAAACGGCGGGCGCGGGCGGTAAATTAACTTATTTTTATCAGCGACCTTCTTATTCTTTCGCCAATAATTTCTACTACGCCGACTTAAAAAACATTGACACGCCGCCGCGCTGGACGGCTTCGCTCGTTTTTCTGTCAATAGTCGGTTTGATTTGGCTTGGAGTCGGCATTTTCGTTCTCTTCAAGCAAGGCAGTCAATCACCCTTTGTGATTCATTTCGCTACCGTTTGTCTGGCAGCGTTCATTTTTCACGTTTATAAACCCATCGGTTTGGGCGAAGATTTCGATTTAGCCGTCAGCCTGCTCGACGATATCGCGTTCGCCTTTTTTGTCCCGCTTTTCCTGCATTTTTGTCTGCGCTATCCGGTCAGAAACGATGTTTTCGACGCGGAGCGTTGGAAGACATTTGCAGTCTATCTGCCGGCAGCAATTATTTCCTTTGGTATCGTTGCGCTTTCGCTCGTTTATTATCTCGCGCCTAATGCGGATTTCATTGCCGTTCTTGCGAAAACCGCCGATAAATTCGATTTGTTCGGCATTTTGTATCGGATAAATTTTTATCATTTCGTTATCGGCATCTCGCTCGGCGCGTCGGTTTTGCTGTGGCGGTTTTTGAAAAACAAAAAGCAGCCGCTCGTTCGACAACGAATCAAGTGGGCGATATGGGGAACTATTATCGCGATTGCGCCGATTATTTTTTTCCAGGTTGCCAAACGATTTGTACCATCGCTGACCGAAGATTATTTAACCGCTGCTATTACGACTTTGCCGCTCGCGCTGATTCCGCTCAGTTTCGGTCATTCGGTGGTGCGTTATCGTTTGATGGACGTTGATGTCGTCGTGCGCCGCGCTCTGGTCTACGCGATGACGACCGTGACAATTGCGGCGATGATTGGCGTGGTCGCGCTCGGACTGATTTCACTTATCGTCGGTAATAATTTCTCGACTATTTTGTCCATCACCAACAATCTTTCGACATCTGAAATTGTGCTTCGCGCTCTAATTGCAATTGTCGGAATGGCTGGAATCGTGCTTTTGTCCGAGCCTCTGAAAAAGTTTCTGCACGAACGCGCCGAAAGGTTTTTCTATGGCGAACGCTACGATTTGCGGAATGGATTGTTAGATTTCGGCAGAACGCTGTCGGCGACGACCGCGCTCGAACCGTTACTTAATGCTTTGACCGAGCGCTTGCGGCAAGTTCTCGATGTCGAAAAAGTCGCCGTTTTTATCGAAGACGCGAGTCAGCCCGAACAGTATAAAATCGCCAAGTCAATCGGTGTCAGCGAGCATTACAAAATACCGAATGATTTTCGCCAGATGATTCGGCAGAAATCAGCCGTCAAAGGCATTGTCCGTGCCGACGAATTTGAATTGACTGAAGAGGAAATTGTCATCAGCGCGCCGCACGAAGAAACGGAAGCGAAAGGCATCAAAGGGAAAATCGAAGAATTTCGCCGCAACGCCAAGAACATTCATCGTCAGGAACTTCATTATTTTGTGCCGTGCGTCGTGCGCGGCAAAATGATTGCCGTTCTCGGTCTGGGGCGCGCTTCGGACGGTTCGTTTTTAACGTCGGAAGATTTGGAAATTTTGCAGACGATTTCCGGCTACGTTGCCGTCGCCGTCGAGAACAGTCTGCTTTATCAAGAGCAGGAAACACGCGCCGAAGAACTCGCGCTGCTCAAAGAATTCAACGAGTCAATCGTTGAATCGGTCAATGTCGGTTTGATTGCTGTTGACGAAAACGGCAAAATCACGCGCTGCAACACGACGTTTGAAGAAATGCTTGCCTTGAGTCGTGAGGAAACCATCGGCAAGTTGGTCGAAGAGGTTTTCGACGAAAGTTTTGCCTTAAATCTGGAAAACATTTTGGGCAAATCGCGCTGGCATTTAACGGAAATTCGCAACGCATATAAAATGCTGACGACGAATTATCAGGGCAAATCTCTGATTTTAAATGTCGCCGTCGCGCCGCTTCGTTCGGTTTCAAATCATCAAACCGGAGCAATTATCGTTTTGGAAAATGTTACTTCGCGCATCAAACTCGAAGAAACTTTACAGCAGAGCGAAAAACTTTCATCAATCGGTTTGCTCGCGGCAGGCGTGGCGCACGAAGTCAACACGCCCTTGACCGGCGTGTCCTCTTACACGCAGATGCTTCTCGGAATGATTCCCGAAACCGACCCGAAACACGCGCTGCTGCAAAAAGTTCAAAAACAAACCGACCGTGCCTCGAACATCGTCGGTAATCTATTAAATTTCTCGCGCACCGGCAACGCCGCCGAGTTTACTGAAATTGACATCAATAAACTGCTCGACGATACGCTTCAACTGCTCGAACCGCAGTTGAGAAAATCGCAAATCGAAATCGTCAAAAATTATTCAATTGTTCCGCCGAAAATCACCGGCAATGCCGGAAAACTGCAACAGGTTTTCACGAATTTAATAATCAATGCGCGTGACGCAATGTTCGCCGGCGGCGAGATTGTTTTGACGACTTCGTTTGAAGATTCGGACAAAATCATCGTTAAAGTTTCCGATACGGGAACGGGCATCGAACCGGAAAATCTGGCGAAAATTTACGACCCGTTTTTCACGACCAAAGGCGTCGGCAGCGGCACGGGATTGGGTTTGGCGGTTTCCTACGGAATTGTGCAGGAGCACGCCGGAACGATTCAAGCGACGAGCGAAGTTGGCGAAGGGACGACCTTCCGGCTTGTGTTTCCGGCGGCGCAAAAGCCGCAGCGAATCCGCGCCGTCAGCTAGACGCTTAATTTTCGATTTTACATTTTCGATATACTTGCAGGAAAATCGAAAATGAAAGATGCACGAATTCATTTCCTACAACCACCAAATTTTTCCCGCCGAAAATGCATTTCTCGCCGCCGCATCTTCCGCCGCGCTTTACGGCAAAGGAATTTTTACAACCGTTGCCGTTCACGATTCGGTTCCTTTTTTGTGGGAAAAACACTGGCGCAGATTTATTGACAACGCGCAAAAAATTAAAATAAATTTATCTGAATTTTCAGAAGAAACAACTCTTAAATCGCTTTTCTCAATTGTCGAAAAAAACAATTTTACGCACGGACGCGCTCGCCTGACTTTCTACGACGAATCGCCGAGTTCCATCTGGCAAACCAATGCCAAACCGCGAATAAATCTTTTGATTCAAACGGCTGATTTGGGCGATGTTGCAAACGAATTTCGGCTGACCGTTTCGCCTTACCGAATCAATTCGACTTCACCGCTCGCCGGTGTGAAGTCGTGTAATTATCTGGAAAACATTTTGGCTTTGGAAGACGCGAAAGCGAAAAATTACGATGAAGCCGTCCGGCTCAATGAACGAGGCGAAATCGTTTCCGCGTGTATGGCAAATATTTTTTGGAAAAAAGACCTGTCAATCTTTACGCCGACGCTTGAAACAGGCTGCTTGAACGGTACAACGCGCGAGTTTGTTTTGGAGAATTTCACCGTCGAACAACGAAGGGCGAGTTTAGCGGAATTAATCGAAGCCGACGAGATTTTTTTAAGTTCAGCGAGAATTGGGGTTGTTAAGGCGAGTTTTGCAGAATACTAAATTCTTTTGCAGTTCAGTTTCTTTGCTAAACCGTCGCCGCCCCAATTCATAATCACGTTGTGATTCCAGCGGAAAAACGGTTTGGCAATCGGCGCGAGATAATTCATCCACGGCTTGGTTGTTTTAACCGTCCAATCGTATCGAACGCGGGTCAAATTTTCATTTTCCGCCATGAACGTCCAAAGCCCGTTGCCGTCGAGTTCGCCGAAAGCGCGGGCTTCAATAATTTTCATAGGCTCGACCCGCAAAATCTCAGAATCGAATTCGATTGTGTAGGGCAGCGCACTTTTCCAGGTCGAACGGCGAACGCTGCCGACACCGTTCTCATCGCCCGTCTTTAGCTCAACGACGCGCAGAACACCCTTCCACCATTCGTGCCAATGCTCGGAGCGTTTGATTGTTTCCCAAACCGATTCGATTGGCGCATCGAAACGCCAGACGGTAACGAATTCATAATCAGACATAAAGCGTCGCCGGTCAATAAAAAAGGTTAGCCGCGAATTTAAAGTATCACAGCTAACCGATAAATTTTAGCGATTAAATTATTTTGTCGCCGATTTTTGAATCGTGTCGGTCGGCGAGAAATAACCTTGCCGGTGTGTGAGGGTTATTTTCTGTTTGGATAATTCCGGGTTGACGAGCTGGATTTGAATTTTCCGGTATGAGCCGTCGCGCTTCAAATTTGAAGGCGAATACGCAATCAGATATTGCGAGCGCATTTCGTTTTGGATTTGCACAAAAGCCTTGCGAAGCTCCGATTCGTCGCGCGGGAAAAAGGCGCGTCCGCCCGTGCGCTCGCTCAATCTTTTCAACACGCCTTCGTCAACGCCGCCGTAAAATTCGTCGCCGACACCGATGGAATATATCACCGCTTCGCTTCTGAGCGCGGCTTGCACGGCATCGTCGAACTTTTTACTGCCGAAAGTATTCACGCCGTCGGTCAGCAAGATTATGGCGCGGCGCGTTTTCTCCGGCGCTACCTTCAAAACTTCTTCGCTGGTCACCCAAATCGCGTCCCAAATCGCTGTCGAACCTTGCGTCATTTGATTGCCGCCGGAAATCGGCGGTGTGCCGCCCGCGATGACTCCGCCGCCGATATAACCCGAAGGCGGAACGAAATTCACTTTATCAATCGCCCGGTTAAGCCGACTGAGATTATTTGTCATTCCCTGTTCGAGCGTCGTTTCGCCGGTAAAGGAAATGATTGAAACTTCGTCCTTCGCCGGACGGATGACCGATTGGACGAACGCTTTCGCCGCCGAACGCTCTTCGGGCAGCGTTCGTTCCTGCGACGCGCTCGTGTCAATTAAAATCGCTAGAGAGAGCGGCAAATCAATCTGCCGGGTGAACTCGACGATTTCCTGCGGTTGACCGTCTTCGAGAATTTTTACGTCAGTTTGTTTCAAATCGGTCAGCAGCCGACGGTTTTTGTCCTGCGCCGTAAACAGCACGTTAACGGCTTCGGTATCAATTTTAATAACCTCGTCGTCTTCGATAATCTCTTCTATCGGTGTCGGCGAAACGGTCGGACTCGGCGACGCGCTTGCTTGATTCGTCGGCAACTGTTGAGCGTTTGAACGATTAAAATCGAAAACCGCGAAACTGACGAACAGGGCAACAATTGATAAAACTGTGTAACTTTTCCAACGCATAATTTTTACTTCTTAAAATTCTAATCTCTACCTGACGCTGTCACGAATCGCGCGATAGCTTTTCTTTGCGCGAATTCGATAATCGTCGTCTTTGGTTTTGTCCGTAAAACGGACTTCGACTTTACGTTCTTTGCCATCGTAATTTTGATTCGCCGGACGATAAGTGATGATGTATTGCGAGCGCAATTCTTCGGAAACTTTCGTAAATGCGCGTTCGAGAGCCACCATATCGCCGGTGAAGAACGCCGCGCCGCCGGTGTCTTCGCAAAGTTGGGTCAGAAGTTTGTCGCCTTTGTCCTTAATTGTTCCCGCTTCAACGCCCGGCACGGTTCCGAGGAAACCGCCTTTCGTTGAAATGGCGAAAATTGTCGTCTCGGTTCGCTGGGCGATGTCAATCGCGTCCTGCAAATCGGCGCGGCTGAAAGTGTCATCGCCATCGGTAATCAACACGATAACCCGTCTGCCCGGAGCATTTCTCAATTTTTCATCGGAGAATTGCCAAACCGCGTCATAAAGCGCGGTTTGCGAACCGACTTTTTTCACCGTATCAACCGATTTATCAAGCAAATCCAATTTATCCGTAAAATCCTGCCGCAAATTCACTTCGTGGTCAAAAGTCATAAACGCGGCTTTGTCTTTTCGCAGGCGCGTCACCGTATAAATAAAATTTTTCGCCGCTTCTTTTGAAAATTTCATTTTTCCGGCGGTCGAAGGCGAAGTATCCATCAACACGCCGACATAAACGGGCGGATTGTTTGCTTCGTCCGAGAAGTATGTAATTTCCTGCTGAACGCCGTCTTCAAAAATCGCAAAATCGCCTTGCTTCAAACCGGCAATCAAATTCTTCTTTTTCTTTTTGTCGCTGACCGTGACCGGAAGCCGCACCTCGAATGTTTTTACCGCGCCGCCGTTGTCAGTCGCGGGCGGCGGTGTCGGCTGCGGAGTTTGCGCCGCAGCCGCCAAACCAAAAACGGAAAAAAGCATTGTAAAATAAACGAATCGAAACGTATTTTTCATAAACGGAATTATTATTGTTGACGAAAGCCTAACGCCGAATTCGATGCCGCCGCCGCGTCGTCTGTTGCCTAAAGTTCAGCCGTCAGTATAGCAAGAAATCAGGCGCGGCAAAATTTTCGCACTTTCGCTTTTGTGTTTTCGCCGGTCTTTGTGGCTTATTTTTAAAGCATATATGAATCAAAACATTTTTCGGGAATACGACATTCGCGGCATCGTCGCGCCGGATTTAACCGACGAAACGGTTGCCGTTTTAGGCAAAGCAATCGGGACGTTTTTTCGCAATAATGGCGCAAAACGCATCGCCATCGGCTACGACGCTCGGATTAGCTCGCCGCGTTTTCGTGATTTGCTCGTTCAAGGTTTCAACGAAACCGGCTGCGACGCGGTTTTAATCGGCAGAGTTCCAACGCCGGTTCTTTATCATACGGTTTATACAAAAGAGGTTGACGGCGGCGTGATGATTACCGGTTCGCATAATCCGCCCGACCATAACGGATTCAAAATCTGCCTCGGCAAATCAACTTTATTTGGATCGCAGATTCAGGAAATTAAAGAAATCGCCGTGTCGGGCGCGTTTTCAAGCGGCGCGGGAACAATCGAAAATCTCGAAGTTTTAGCGGATTACGAAGCGGATATTTTATCGAAAATAAAGTTCGGCGACAGGAAACTGAAAGTCGTCGTTGACGGTGGCAACGGAATGGGCGGCGTGACGGGCGTTCCGGTTTATGAACGATTGGGCTGTGAGTTGGTAAAACTTTTTACCGAACCGGACAGCAATTTTCCAAATCATCATCCCGACCCGACGGTCGTCGAAAATTTGCAGGACGCGATTCGCGCTGTGAAAGATTCGGGCGCGGATTTGGGAATCGCGTTTGACGGCGACGGCGATAGAATCGGCATCGTTGACGAAAACGGGCGCATTATTTGGGGCGACGAATTGATGGTTTTGCTGTCGCGTGAAATTTTGAAAGAAAAACCGAACTCGACGATTATTGCTGAAGTAAAATGCTCGCAAAATCTTTTCAGCGACATCCAAGCGCACGGCGGAACGCCGTTGATGTGGAAAGCCGGGCATTCTTTAATCAAAGCGAAAATGAAGGAAACAAACGCCGCGCTCGCCGGAGAAATGAGCGGGCATATTTTTTTCGCTGACCGATTTTACGGTTTCGACGACGCGACTTACGCGGGCGCGAGAGTCTTGGAAATTTTGTCGAAAACCGATAAAAAATTATCCGAACTGTTGAGCGATTTGCCCGAAACATTTTCCACGCCCGAACTCAGGGTTGATTGCGACGACAATAGAAAATTTGAAATCGTCCGTAAAATCGCCGAAGAATTTTCTCGAACAAACGAAGTTATCACGATTGACGGCGCGCGAATTTTGTTTGAAAACGGTTGGGGCTTGGTTCGCGCGTCGAATACGCAGGCGATTTTGGTTTTGAGATTTGAAGCTGATTCGGCGGAAAATCTACAGCGCATTCAACAAGCCGTCGAAAGCCGCGTCGGATATTTTATCGCTCAAAGCAACCTTTAGTCGGGTCGAACATCCTTTAAGATTAGATAGAAGCCATCTCAAAAATCGGATTCGATGTTCTGAGTTCCAACTAAAGCTGGAACTCAGAACGCTTGAAGCTATTTTTCAGATGGATTGTAGTTTCAATCAAATCGTTTGATTCAAAATTTTTATAATTTTAAGGAGTCACTATGTCCAAATATCTTTCCAAATTCGTTTTCGGATTTTTCGCGGTTGTCGTTTTCGCTTTTCCTGTTTTCGGGCAAAGTTCGTCGCCGGGCGTGACGGCGGAAATGCGGCAGGAAGCCAATGATTTTTATCAAAAGCAAGATTGGCAAAACGCGCTGAAGGCTTACGAGAAAATGCTCGCGCTTGAAGACTCGAATATTAACGCGCGTTATCGCTACGGCTTTGTGCTTTTGAATCTCAATCGTAATGAAGAAGCGAAAACGCATCTGGAAAAGGTTTTCGCCGCCGCGCCGAATGCCATATTCGCGCTTAATCTGGCGCGTGTTTACGCGCGTTTGAACGATAAAACGAAGGCTTACGAGGTTTTGGAAAAAAGCACGACGCTGGGCGGAATCGCGCCGGAAACTCTTGCCGGCGAAAAGGATTTTATCGCTTACAAAGAGGAGACGCGGTTTAAAGATTTAATTAAAAAATCCGATTTAGCCGTTAATCCGTGCAAAGCCGCGCCGGAATTCAGGCAGTTTGATTTTTGGGTCGGTGAATGGGACGCGAAAAACACACAGGGCGTAACGGTCGGTTCGAGCAGCATTCAGATGATTCTCAATCAGTGCGTCATTTTGGAAAACTGGTCAACGCCCTTGCAAAGCGGAAAGAGTTTTAATATCTACGATGCAGCCGATAAAAAATGGCATCAGACCTGGGTTGACGACAAAGGAACTTTCACGCATTACATCGGCGAATTGAAAGACGGAAAAATGATTTATGTCGCCGACACGCAAATCGGCGGCAAGAAAACGCTGCTTAAAATGACTTTTTCAAAACTGCCGAACGGCGACGTGCGGCAATTTGGCGAAAATTCGACGGACGAAGGAAAAACCTGGACGGCGGCGTTCGATTTCACATACACGCGCAAAAAGTAAAAATTGAGATACAGACGACAGACGAAAACAAACGAGAGGCGCAAGTAATTGTTACTTGCGCCTCTTAAATATTCAATGGTCGAAAAACTTATCCACGGTCAGAAACATTTTTGCATCTCAGCCGTAAAAACCACATCGAATCTTTCAAAAATCTAATTAGGAGAATATAAATGTCTAAATTTAGCTTACGTTTTGTAACTGCTTTGACCGTTCTGTTATGTGTCTGCGCGTCAGTGATGGCGCAAACCGTCGCTTTTGATGTGACCAGAATGGACGATACGGTCGAAGCCTGCACCGATTTTTTCCAGTATGCCAACGGCAACTGGGTGAAACGAACCGAAATTCCCGGCGCGTATCCGCGTTGGGGAAGTTTTAATATCCTGGCGGAAAACAACAACAACGCCTTGAAAGAAATTTTGGAAGCGAGCGCGAAAATGAAAGCCGAGCCGGGCAGCAGCACGCAGCTCGTCGGCGATTTTTATGCCGCGTGTATGGACGAAGCGGCGATTGAAAAAGCCGGTGTTTCGCCGCTCAAGCCGTATTTCAAACAAATTGACAAAATCAAAAATACAAACGATTTGCAGCGGCAGATTGCCGTAATGCACAATGTGGGAATTCCCGCTTTGTTCGGTTTCGGCGCGGGCGCGGACGCGAAAAACAGTTCGATGAATATCGCCAACGTCAGTCAGGGCGGACTGAGTTTGCCAGACCGCGATTTTTACACGAAGACCGACCAGAAATCGGTGGAAACGCGCGAGAAATTCGTCGAGCATATAGCGAATATGTTCCAACTGCTCGGTGACAACACGGACGAAGCGGCGGCAAATGCCAAAACCGTGCTGGCGTTGCAAACCCGTCTGGCAAACGCTTCACGCTCGCGCGTCGAACTGCGCGATCCGCAAAAGCGCTACAACAAAATCACGACCGCGAAACTCGGTGAAATCACGCCGAATTTTTCATGGGCGGAATACGTCAAAACTCGCAACGTTCCGGCATTCACCGAACTCAACGTCGGTCAGCCGGATTTCTTTGCGGAAGTCAATCGAATGATGGCGGACGTTTCAATTGACGATTGGAAAACTTATCTGCGCTGGATGACGGTCAATTCCGCCGCGCCGCTTTTATCCAAAGCGTTCGTTGACGAGAATTTTAATTTTTACAGCCGTTACCTGACCGGCACGAAAGAACAGCAGCCGCGCTGGCGGCGTTGCGTCGGCGCGACCGACGGCGCGGTCGGCGAAGCGCTCGGCGCGGAATACGTCAAAAAGGCTTTTACGCCCGAAGCGCAGAAGCGGATGAGCGAATTGATTGATAATTTATTCGCCGCTTACCGCGAAAGCATTCCGAAACTCGACTGGATGAGTTCCGAAACGCAGCAGAAGGCTCTGGCGAAACTCAATACGTATCAGCGCAAAATCGGCTTCAACCAAAACCCGCGCGGTTACGCCGGCTTAAAACTCGACCGCAAATCGTATTTCCAAAATTCGAGAAACGTCGGGCAATTTAATATCAATCGCAATCTCAAAGATGTCGGTCAAAAAGTTGATAAAACCCGCTGGGGAATGACGCCGCCGACCGTCAACGCTTATTACAACGCGAGCTACAACGAAATCGTCTTTCCGGCGGGAATTCTTCAGCCGCCGTTTTTTAATCAAAACGCGGACGACGCGATTAATTACGGCTCGATCGGCGCGGTCATCGGTCACGAAATCACGCACGGTTTCGACGACGGCGGCAGCCAATACGACGCGGAAGGGAATTTGAAAATGTGGTGGACACCCGAAGACCGCAAGAAATTCGAGGAACGCGCCGATTGCGTGATAAACCAATTCGGCGGCTACCAGATCGCGGAAAATTTGAACATCAACGGCAAATTAACTTTGGGCGAAAACATCGCCGACCTCGGCGGTTTGGCGATGTCCTATGTGGCGTATCAAAAATCGCTCGAAGGCAAACCGCGACCGGCGAACATTGACGGATTCACGCCGGAGCAAAGGTTTTTCCTCGGCTACGCGCAAATCTGGTCGGTGAAATCCACGCCGGAATTTGAACGCCAGCAGGTTTTGACCGATTCGCACTCGAACGCGCGTTACCGCGTCAACGGACCGCTTTCGAATCTGCCGCAGTTTGCCGAAGCGTTTTCCTGCAAAACGGGCGACAAAATGGTGAGAAGCATATCGTGTAAAATATGGTAACGGGCGAAGATAAATCTCCGCGCGAAAAAAAAGTCCCAAGCCGTTTAACGGCTTGGGACTTTTTTATTTGACGAATTGCATCTAGTTGGCGATGAAATTCAAATCTTCGATAGCTTCATTGACTGGCATTACAATTTCCGACTGCTGGAAGGTAATGAGTTTAGAGCTGACACTGAAGATGTATGTCACGCCTGCCGGAACTTCATCAAACTGGTAGAAGCCATAAAAGTTTGATGTCGCCGTGCGGACGTTGCCATTCTGGTCGGTCATCGAAACACGGATGTTAGCGATTCCGCGTCCGTTGGCACTCATCACACGCCCTTTAATAGAAACCATCGCGGCGGTCGGCGGCGGACCCAGACAGATATTAGCCGTCACCGTGCCGCCGTTCGTGACGGTCACGCTGGTCGAAACCGGAGGATACGGGGCTTTGTTAGCCGTTACGGTATAAGTATTGGGTGCGGCGATGATATTGGAAATCAGCGTGCCGCCGGCGTTCGTCATACGCGAGAAATTACCGGCATTCGCTGTTACGAGCGCGCCGCTGACCGGCGCGCCGCCATTGCAGAGCTTGATAATCGCGGCAATTTGTCCTTTCGGCTGTGCCGTGCAGTTCGGAAATTTGAATCTTCCGATGCGCGTGCTCCATCTGAAAGGGTTGTTATTGGCTGTTCCGTTAAAGGCGGAATCGCGCCACTCGCTGGTGAACCAGAACGTGCAGTCGTCCGCCGGGTCACTCACCATTGCGCTGTAATCGCCCCAGCGGGCGTTGCTTATGTTCTGCACGCCGGTGCTGGCGAACATCGTCGCTTCGCCTTCGTTCATCGTTCCGGCGGCGAGAATGCCGCCCGTGCGTCCCGCCCAAACGATGTCGGGAAATTGCGCCGCGCCGGGACCGGAGCGCGTAAAACCGAGCGCGATGTTGCCCAGATAATCTTGCGCGATGCTGCCCATAAAACGATTGCGTCCTGTTCCGCTGACCGGGTCGGGCGCGTGCGTTCCCTGGTCGAAGACGGTCATCACGCCCGCCGCGCTGCGCCGCATTTCCAACCAGCGAATGCCGCCCTGATGCACATTTTGAGCGTTCGGAACAACACCGCTGACGTTGACGTTCCAATTCATCACGTAGGAATTAATCGGCGCGGCGAGCGTTCCGAGATTGCGAAAGCCGACGCGGAACATATTTCTGCCGCCGACCGCATCAAGGGACTGGTTTGAAAGCGTCGCCGGTTGCGGCTGCTCGATGACGTTGCGCGTCGCCACAAAATTGCCGACATCTCTTGGGTCGAAAGCGGCGAGCGCGACGAACGGTTTGACCGTAAAAGTCGAGCTTGCCGGAGCCGCAAAGTTCGGCACGAATTCCCAACTCAACATCCCGTCGCCCGCCTCGCCGTATTCAGTCGCCTGAAACTCGAAAAACATCGCCGGAGTTGTCGCCGCTGGCGGCATATAACCGTCAATGTCTATCGGCAAATGCCCGTAGGACGCGGCGCGCGCAAATCTGATGTAGCTGGCGGTCGGGTCGCCGACCAGCATCTTGGCGCGGTCAAAAGCCCAGAACGAACCTTCAATATAAGCCGTGCCAGCCGCGTTAAAATCGTGCGTCGCGCAGTAATAGGCGTTATTCCAAACGCCCCAGTGCGGGTAGTCGGGAAAGTTCGCGTTCGGCTGCTGGAAAAAATACGCATACCACGCGCCGGTCGGGTCGCCCGTCACCGAAACGGCGATGCATTGACCGTTGGGAGCGGAGGAAACCATAAATTGACTGATGAGCCAGCGATCTGCCAGCGGGTCGTAATTGACAATTGGGTCTCCGTCGTCGTTGACGCGACACGCATTGCCGGCGGGAAGACCGGAGAAAATCGTACTGATGCGCGCGGTGGCGGTCAGTGCCGCGCCCGCTTTGTTGAAAACGCGAAACACGCCGATGTTCGTGGCTTGGACGTAATGATTCGGTCCGACATCGCCGACCGTATCCGGCGGCATCGAACTCGTTCCGAACGCCGTGAAAAGGTCATTGCTGAGAATGCCATTGAAGGTCAGCGAGGGTCCGGGCATCACCTGGGGCGCGAGCAGTTCAAATTCTTCACGACTTCGTTTCGCCAGCGGGTCTTCCTCCGGCTGTTGAATTACGCCGGGAATCATCTGATTGACGAAAACTTTGTCTTCTCCTTCCCGAACGGTAATTTTACCCTTGAACGGCGGCAGCGTGCCGCGTACCTCGGGCATATCCCGAATCGGCGGAGTAATGCCGAATTCGGTTGCCGTGACCGAATACGGACCTTTAATCTCCGTGTCGTTAGGGTTGATATAGGTCGTGCGCGTTTTTTCATCCGCGTCCCGGTCGTTGGTTTTACGTTTGCCCGGCTGTTTTTTATTGACGGATTTGGTTTTGCCCGAAGAAGATTTCGCTTTGACGGCGGTACCTCGATTTTGGGCGTTGGCTGAATCGAACGAAATCACGCAGCCGAATACCAGACTGAAAATTACCGTTCCGATTGCTTTAAGTTGATAGTTGACTTTCATTACTTTAAACTCCTATTTTGATTATTTTGAGTTGGCAAAATGAACAGGTGGAAAGCGCGGACACTCGCGCTGACTTAGACAAGTCAGTGCTTGAGCCCAAAAAGTTTTCGGCTCAATGTTAGTGGCAGGTTTTCGACATTCTATTTCGGGAAATTAAATTTCCGTCAGCGGAATATACTTTTGCGTTTTGAAAGAAACCGCACCGGAAATCTATGAATATCGTGCTGCTGTTTAGAAAATACTACCGATGCTCGTATTCTATGCCTCTCACTTAAAATAAACAAGAAAAAAATTCAATGCGGCTGATATTTGTTGACTAAATGCTCAAATCTTGGCATAAATGAATTCGGAGATTTTTATGCGAATCGTTTTCGACATAATCGGCATTATTACCGGCAGGGACTTGACGGCTCGACCGAGCTGAAGCCGAAGGTAAAACTTTGCTTAACGAAAAGTCCCAAGTCAGCAAACGGCTTGGGACTTTTTGATTTTCGATTTTAGATTTGCGATTTGCGATTTTTTCTTTGATAAGTGCTAACATTTCATTTTTACGCAGGTCTTCGTTGGCGATGAATTGCGCCGATTAATGACCATTATTCACTATTTATGACAGAACCTTTAGATTTGAAAAAAACCGTTAATTTACCGCGCACGGATTTCGCGCAGAAAGCGAATCTAGCGCAATCGGAACCGGCGCGTTTGAAAAAATGGGCGGACACGCGGCTTTATGAAGCGATTCGCGCGTCGCGCAAAACGGCGGAGAAATTCATCCTGCACGACGGACCGCCGTATGCGAACGCCGATATTCACATCGGCACGGCTTTGAATAAAATTTTGAAAGATTTCGTCGTCAAAACCAGAACGATGATGGGTTTCGACGCGCCATACGTTCCCGGCTACGACTGTCACGGCTTGCCGATTGAAACGCACGTCGAAAAGAAATTGGCGGAAAAAGGCAAGGACAAAAAAGATTTGCCTGTTTCGACGTTTCGCAAAATCTGTCGCGAACACGCATCGAAGGCGATGGACGGACAGACTAGAGATTTTTCGCGGCTCGGCATTTTGGGCGAATGGGAAAATCCCTATCTTACGATGTCGAACGATTACGAAGCGGAAACCGCCAGATTGTTCGGCAGATTTTTGGAACGCGGCTACATTTATAAAGGTTTGCGACCCGTCTATTGGTGCGTTCACGACCAAACGGCGCTTGCCGAAGCCGAAGTTGAATATAAAGAACACACTTCGCCATCAGTTTATGTGAAATTCCCTTTAAAGTCCGACGCGAGTTTAATTGACGAAAATTTGAAAGAAAAAAAGGTTTTCGTCGTGATTTGGACGACCACGCCGTGGACGCTTCCGGCGAATTTAGGAATCACGGTTCATCCTGATTTCGATTATTCGGCAATCGAAGCAAACGGCGAAGTTTACATCGTTGCGTCAGAACTGTCGAAATCATTTTCCGAACTTTGCGGTTTGAATGACGCGAAGGAATTGGCGCGTTTTAAAGGCGCGAAACTAGATAGATTAGAAGCGAAACACGCCTGGCTCGACCGCACATCCTTGATAATGAACGGCGACCACGTAACTTTGGGCGAAGCCGACGCGGAAACGGAACTCGACGTTAAATTTGAAAGCAAAACTTCGTCAAAGTCGGGAACCGGTTGCGTTCACACCGCGCCCGGACACGGACACGATGACTTTCTCATCGGCAAAGAATACGGCTTGAAAATTTATTGTCCCGTTGACAGCGGCGGGAAATTTACCGGCGAAGTCGAACATTTCGCGGGTGAATTTATCTTTAAGGCGAACCCGAAAATCGTCGAGTTTTTGAAAGAATCAGGAGCGTTGTTGTTCACGGAAAATTACAATCACCGTTACCCGCATTGCTGGCGTTGCAAAAAGCCGGTGATTTTTCGCGCCACGCCGCAGTGGTTTATCACGATGGACGATATCGCGGAAAACAAGCGAGAAAACGAAAGCGTTTCGCTTCGCGCGGGCGCGCTGCGCGAAGTCGAGCAGGTAAATTGGCATCCGAGTTGGGGCGAAGGTCGAATGCGGAATATGGTTTCCGGTCGTCCTGATTGGTGCGTGTCACGCCAGCGTTCGTGGGGCGTGCCGATTCCGGTTTTCTACTGCAAAGGCTGTGACGAAGCTGTTGCCGACGCGAAAATCGTCAATCACGTCGCTGATATTTTTCAGCAGGAAACCGCCGACGCCTGGTATAACCGCGAGGCGAAAGATTTACTGCCCGACGGTTTTGTGTGTCCGAAATGCGGCGACGCGGATTTTAATAAAGAAACCGACATTTTAGACGTTTGGTTCGATTCGGGTTCGTCGTGCGTCGCAGTGTTAGAAACGCGCGACAATCTACGATTTCCGGCGGACGTTTATCTCGAAGGCGGCGACCAGTTTCGCGGCTGGTTTAATTCTTCGATGTTTTGCGGTTTGGCGGCGCACGACGAATCGCCGTATAAAAACCTGATTACGCACGGCTGGGTCGTTGACGGCGAAGGCAAACAGATGCACAAATCAACCGGCAACGCCGTTTCGCCGAACGATGTGGTCAATAAATCCGGCGCGGAAGTTCTGCGTCTGTGGGCGGCGGCGGTTGATTACACCGAAGATATGCGCTGCTCGGACGAAATTTTGTCGCGCATCGTGGACGCTTATCGAAAGTTTAGAAATACTCTGCGTTACGCGCTCGGTAATCTCGACGGTTTTAATCCCGAAACCGATACGGTTGCGGCGAATGAAATGCTTGAGATTGACCGTTGGGCGTTGGCGGAATTAGACAAAGCGGCGGCGAAAATTCTGCGCGGCTATGAAGAATATAATTTTCAACAGGCGTATCAGACGATTTACAACTTTATGACCGTTACTTTGTCGGCGCGTTATTTCGACATCATCAAAGACCGGCTGTATATCTACGCGCCGAAATCTTTGGAACGGCGTTCGGCGCAAACTGCGCTGTATGAAATCACCGACAAATTGTGCCGTTTGCTCGCGCCGATTTTGGTTTTCACGACCGATGAAGCGTGGGAAAATCTTCCGGCGCGCGAATTGGAATCGGTTCATCTGGCGACGTTTCCGAAAGCGTCGGGCGCGGACAATTCGACATTGTTCGCCGATTGGGAACGCATTTTTTCCATCCGCGACGAAGTTCTAAAAGCATTGGAAGAATCCAGAAACGCTAAACAAATCGGCTCGTCTTTGGAAGCGAAAGTCATCTTAACGGTTGACAAAGCGACGACGCGCTTCTTGATTTCCTATTACAAAGATTTGCGCTATATCTTTATCGTGTCGCAAGTAGAAGTTCACGAAGGCGACGCGCTGAAGGTTCAAATTCAAAAGGCGGACGGCGCGAAATGCGAGCGGTGTTGGAATTACTCCGTGAGAGTCGGTGAATCGGAAACTTATCCGACCGTTTGTGAAAGGTGCGCCGCAGCATTGAACGAAATTGTGCGAAGCGCGTCGGCTTAAAATGATCGAAGGAAGAATTATGCTAAAAAAATCAATAATTGCTTTGTCTGTAATTTTCGTTTTCGCCGCCGCATCTTTCGCGCAGCAGGCGGCATATACGCCCGATAGAAATTCGGCTGATTGGAAAGCTGTCCTGGATGCGCTGCGCGTTCCGGTTGAAAAGGAATTAAAACAGAAAATTAAGTTTGCAGTTCAGAATTTCAAAATGCAGGGCAGTTGGGCATTTGTCAACGGTGCGCCGCAAAACTCGGCTGGCGGCGAGCCGGATTATCGAAATACAAAATATGCAGAGCAAGTCAACGACGGCGCGTTCGACAATAATTTTCAGGCGTTGCTGAAGAAAACCGGCGGCAAATGGAAGGTCGTGACTTTCGCCATCGGCTGCACGGACGTTTGCTGGCTCGGTTGGGATTCGCAATTTAAAGCACCGAAGGCGATTTTCGAGATAGAAGAATAGCTTTCGATAAAACTTGTTCGCGCCGTTTGGCGTAAATTCTTTTTAATTTAACGAAAGGAGAATTTTTCAATGAAGAAGATTTTGATTGCCGCCGGAATTCTATTTGCGCTCGGATTTTTCAGTTTGTGCGCCCGGCAAATTGAAGCGCAAATGTCGGAAAAAGACGCGGTGAAAGTTCCGCTTAATAATTATTTGAAAGGTCACGAAACCGGAAATCCTGACTTTATGCGAAAGGCATTTCATACCGAGGGCAAGTTGATTTTCGTCCGCGACGGCAAATACACGACGCGCACTTTCGACGAATACATTTTGGGAATGAACGGCAAACCAGCCGACGACGAAGCCAAGAGAAAACGCTCAATCGAAAGCATAGACATTGCGGGCAACGCGGCAACAGCGAAAATCATTCTCGATTATCCGGCGGTGAAATTTACCGACTATATGACGTTGCTGAAAATTGACGGCGAATGGAAAATTATTAACAAAACTTTTTACGCTGAACCGAAGGCGCAACCGTCGCCCGAAACGAAAAAGCCAAATGAATAAACGAGATTTTTATTGGAAAATCGCCTACCTGCTGGCGGCGGGCGCGGTATTTATGATTGACCAGACGACGAAAGCGTGGGCAATTCGCCGCCTGCGTTTCGGCGATGACTGGGCGGTCATTCCCGGTTTCTTAAACTTCGTCTACGCGCAAAATCCCGGCGTGGCGTTCAGCTTTCTGGACGACCACGGCGACGCGGGACGCTGGGGTTTATCGGCGGTCGCGCTCGTGGCGGCGGTTTTGGTTCTATATTATTTCTGGCGCGTGCCGCGAGCGCACGACCGTCTGCTGGGCGCGCTGGCATTATTGCTCGCCGGAATTTTGGGAAACGTAACCGATCGTCTGCGGCTCGGTTTTGTCGTTGATTTTATTGACGTGCAGTTCGGCAATTGGCATTACCCGACTTTTAATGTCGCGGATATGGCAATCTGCATCGGCGCGGGTTTGCTGATTTTGGATATGTTTCTTTCCCCAAAAGACGAAAAGGCTGATAAAGCGAAAACAGAATAAGCGCCAAAATAAATCAAAGCGAAAACGATGATTTGTTTTGTGAGTTTTGCGCGTCTTTGCGGTTATAATTTCTCGATATGAAAATCTACGACGTAACCGTTCCCGTCAGCGAAGACACGCCGGTTTACGAAGGCGACCCGAATGTTTCAATCGAAGTTGCCAACTCGATTGAGTGCGGCGACGCGGCAAATGTTTCGCGCCTCTGCTGCGGCGTTCACACGGCGACGCACGTTGACGCGCCTAACCATTTTATCGAAGGCGCGCGCCGCGTCCACGAACTTGAATTTGAAAAGCTCATGGGTATCGCTCGCGTTGTCGAAATTGATGAAACCGTTCGGGCGATTGAGGCGAAACATATAACGAATCTCGCGGGCGTTGAGCGCATCCTTTTCAAAACACGCAACTCGAATTTCTGGACGGATTTCGCGCAAGGTTTTCGGAAAGATTTTACCTACATCGCGCCGGACGCGGCGCAGGCATTGGTTGATTTGAATATAAAACTCGTCGGCATTGATTATCTGTCGGTCGAAAAATTCGGCGCGGAAACTTTCGACACGCACATAATCTTGCTCAAAAAAGAAGTCGTGATTATCGAAGGTCTCGATTTGCGCGAAGTTCCGGCGGGCGATTATGAACTCTTTTGCCTGCCGCTGAAAATCATCGGCGGCGCGGGCGACGGCGCGCCGGCGCGGGTGGTTTTAAGGCAAAAGTAAAAAGGTAAAAGGCAAAAGTGAAAGACGGGAAAATGAAAAATTATTTAGTTGTAATTTTATTGCTGCTGCTGTTCGCTTTTTCGGCGACGGCGCAGCAGAACGCAGTGAAGCAAACGGATTCACCATCGAAACTCGACGTGCTTTTGCGTGTCGAGTTTGAAGGCAAGCCGTATGAACTCAAAACGGCTGAATTAGCGAAATTGCCGCGCCGCGAAATCAAAACCAAAACTCAACACGGCGAAGCGGAAGCTGTTTTTTCCGGCGTTGATGTGCGCGAAATTTTGAAACTCGCGGGCGTGAAATTCGGTGACGAAGGAAAAAAGGCGAATTTAACTTCTTATCTTTTGGTCGAAGCGGCGGACGGTTATCAAGTGGTTTTTTCGATGATTGAACTCGAACCGGATTTCACCGACAAAATTGTTCTGCTCGCCGATAAGCGCGACGGAAAGCCGCTTTCAAAAGAAGAAGGAAATGTGCGATTAATCGTGCCGGACGAGAAAAAGCAGGCGCGTTCGGTGCGGCAAGTCGTCGTCTTGCGCGTGAAGAAAACTTAAATATGAAGCGCGAAGAATTTGCTGAACGGCGCGCGGCGATGGCAGAGAATTCGATTGAGGAATTGATAGATTTGCTCTCAAACGATGATTTGCAAACCAGATTTTTCGCCGAGATGTGTCTGCGCGACGCGACCGGCACCTGACTTAATTTTCAACCGGCGAGTTCGCCGGACGCACGGCAAAAAGCTATTGAGGAATGGCGCGAGTGGTGGCGCGAGCAGCGCGGGAAATTTAAGAAAAGGTGGCGAAATAATTCTTTATAGATTCGTGATGAAGATTTGTAAAATAAATTTTTCCGCCATTCTTTTTCTGCTTTTTTCAATCGCGGCAATCGCGCAAACCAAACTCGTTCCGCAAAAAATTTCGCTCAAAGACGGCAGGGAATTCAACTTGAATTTGCCCGCCGATTACGAAATCGTTCCGGCGGCGGAAGGCTTGCGGCGCGTGCGCTTTTTCGCCGTCGCGCCCGACGGTCGCATTTTCGTGACCGATATGTTCAATATGG
>CBDUBY010000027.1:0-27923 GCA_965365505.1 uncultured Pyrinomonadaceae bacterium
ACATCTTCGCGGGCGAAACGCTCGGCTTGGTCGGCGAATCGGGCTGCGGAAAATCTACGGTCGGGAAATGTTTGTTGCGGCTTTATGAACCGTCGAGCGGCGAAGTTTTGTTTGAAAATCAAAATCTCGTCGGCTTGCCGAACCGTGAAATGCAAATTTTGCGGCGCGAGATGCAGATTATTTTCCAGGACCCTTACGCCAGTTTGAATCCGCGTTTGAGCATTTTATCAATCGTGTCCGAACCGCTGAAAATTCACGGCATCGGGAATAAAACCGAACGCGAACAGCGAACGGCAGAGCTTTTATCGAAAGTCGGACTCGACCCGAACTATATGCGCCGTTACCCGCACGAATTTTCCGGCGGTCAGCGCCAGCGAATCGGTATCGCCCGCGCTCTTGCCTTAAATCCGAAATTGATAATTTGCGACGAGCCGGTTTCCGCGCTCGACGTTTCCGTTCAGGCGCAGGTCGTTAATCTTTTGCAGGATTTACAACAGGAATTCGGGTTGACGTATCTTTTTATCTCGCACGGTTTGGCAGTCGTCGAGCATATTTCCCAAAGAGTTGCCGTGATGTATCTCGGCAAAATCGTCGAGATTGCCGAAGGGCGAGAGCTTTACGATAATCCGCTTCATCCATACACGAAGGCATTACTCTCGGCAATTCCGATTCCTGACCCGACGCAAAAACGCGAGCGAATAATTTTGACGGGCGACGTTCCCACGCCGATCAATCCGCCGTCCGGCTGCCGTTTCAGAACGCGCTGCCCGTGGGCGATTGAAGACTGCGCGAAAGTTATTCCCGATCTCAGAGAAATTCAGCCGAATCATTTCGCGGCGTGTATTCGCGTCGAAGGTTACGAATCCGCGCCCGTTAAAATTGACGACCGCGCGGAATTAAATTGAAACGTCCGTGTAAAAGACGGCGTATTATAAATCACATTCAGCAATTTCCAATCAAAAATTCAAATAAAAAATCGGAGGAATAATTTATGAACGAAGATTTTCCGAATCAAAACCAGCCAATCGCGCGACAGGGAGAGGAATGGCAGTCACCGCCTTTGCCTGAGGAAATCAGACGAGTGGACGAACAGCCGCAGATGTCCGAAGTCGGAACGCTGGGCGGCATTTTTTTCGAGCCGGGCGCGACGTTTGAAGATTTGCGCCGCAAGCCGCGCTTCGTTATCGCGGCTTTAATCAGCGTCGTTTTGTTCGGGGCGTTTATCTTCGCCTTTAACACCAAGCTCGGTTTCGAGCGCATCGCCCGCGAGCGTCTGGAGGCGAGTTCGTGGTATCAAAATCAGTCGTCCGAACAAAAAGACGCGATGCTGAAACAGCAAACCAGCCCGCTCGTGAAGGCGATTACCTACACCGTCGCACCGCTTGTTTTTCTCATTACGCTTTTCATCGGCGGCTTTCTTTACTGGGGCGGGACGAACGCGATGGGCGGCTCGATTTCGTATCTGCGCGCGCTCGCCGTCTGGGTTTATTCGGGCTTTCCACCGACAGTCGTTTCCTTGCTCGCCAATTTTCTGGTTTTGTTTTTGAAGAACCCGGACGAGATTGACACGGTTGCCAGCCAGCAGGGATTGATTCAGGCGAGTCCGGCATTTTTTATTGACGGCAAAGCGTCGCCCGTTTTGAGCGCGGTGCTGGCGACGTTCGATGTGTTTTATATCTGGGGCTGGATTTTAGCCGCTATCGGCTTACGAGTTGTCGGCAAAATCTCCAGCGGCGCGGCGTGGGCGATTGTCCTGATAGTCGCGCTGCTCAACGTCGCGGCGCGCGTCGTCGGCGCGTTATTTGCCTAAACACAAATCGCAAAAGTCGAAAGTCCCAAGCCGAAAGCGATGTTTCGGCTTGGGACTTTCGACTTTTGCGGACTAAAACTTTTATTCGTAGCGCAAAGATTCAATCGGATCGAGTCTGGCAGCTTTCCACGCCGGAAACAACCCGAAGATGACTCCGATGCCGACGCTGGCGAAAAATCCGGCGAACGGCGCCCAGAGCGGAACATAAGAGGGAAAGACGAGCGCGATCAAAAGAGTTAAAGCCCAACCGATAAGCAGTCCAATTAGTCCGCCGAATCCAGTCAGCGTTGCGGCTTCAATCAAAAACTGCAAAAGAATGTCGGATTGTTTCGCGCCGATGGCTTTGCGAATGCCGATTTCTCTGGTGCGTTCGGTGACGGAAACAAGCATTATATTCATTACGCCGATACCGCCAATCATCAAGCCGACCGACGAGATAACGACCATCGCAATCGCCACGCCGCCCGTGATTGCTTGAAATTGTTCGATTAAACTCGCGGCGGTTTCCATCGCAAAATTATTCGGCTCGCCGAATTTTACTTCGCGGCGAATGCGTAATAAATCCTGAACCTGGTCTTTGGCTTCGGTCAAAAATCCTTCGCGGGCGACAGCTAAAATAAACAAATCATCAGCATATGGTTTCAGCCGCAAAGCAGAACCCATCGGCATATAAATCGCATTACTCTGGTCGTTATTGCCGCCGCCGCCGCCGAAAAGCTGCTCTTTTTTCTGCAAAGTTCCGATAACGCGAAACTCTCTGCCGCCGATTTCTAAAGTTTCACCAATCGGCGAGCCATAAGGAAAATAACTTTCCACGACCGAGGCGCCGATCAAACAAACATCGGCTTTATTATCGCTTTCTGATTGCGTGAACCACCGACCATCGAGCAAAACTTCAGTGGTTGATTTTTCGATGTCGGGCAGCGTGCCGTTTAATTGAACGGCAGAAGAAGTTTTACCGTTTTTTCCGGTGACGAGAATTTTTTGTCCGAAGAAATTATTGGAAATATCGAGAAACGGCACGGCGAGTTCAACCGACGACAACTTTCTGATGGCTTCGGCATCTTCCATCGTCAAGGGCTTTCGCATTCTTTCTTCGCGCGTCGGGTTTGACGTGCGAATGCCGATGTCCATTTTGTAGAGAAATATCGAGCGCGTCCCGAAACTTTCGACTTGTTTTTTCACCGCCATATCAATGCCGCTGATAATCGAGGAAATCAGCATCACGGTAATCACGCCGATAATCACGCCGAAGATGGTTAAAAACGAGCGCAACTTATTCGAGCGCAAAGTTTGAAACGCCATCTTGAAATTCTCAAAAAATGTATTGCCGAGGAAACGCATAAACTTAATTTTTTAATCTGCTCTTAACGCCTCAATCGGGTCAAGCCGCGCCGCTTTCCACGCCGGATACAATCCTGCCAAAATGCCGACCAAGGCTGAAACGCCGATTGAAATTACCGCTGCATACCAGGGAATAATCGTTTGAATAAGAAATGCCGACACGACGAATCCGATGAGTTTGGCGATTATCAAACCAATAATTCCGCCGATTGCCGAAAGCGTTCCTGCTTCATAGACAAATTGTTTCAAAATATCCGCCTGTCGTGCGCCGAGAGCTTTGCGAATTCCGATTTCCTTCGTCCGTTCAGTCACGGCGACGAGCATAATATTCATAATGACGATTGAGCCGACGATGAGCGCAATTGCCGGAACAGCCAGAATGACAATGAATATCGGACCGAGAATATTGTCGCGCAAACCGGCTATCGCGTCAGGTGTCATTATGCCGAAATTGTCTTTCTCGCCATAGGGAAGTTTGCGTTTGATCCGCATCAACATTCTGGCTTCCTCAACCGCGTCCTTGAAAAGTTCGTCGCTTTTCGATGTGCCGACGAAATAAGGCGCGCGCTGCCAGCGAAGCCCGCCGAAATTGGCACCGAAAGTTTTAATAGGCATTTGAACGAAAACGTCCTGCGGCTGACCGAAGACCGTGCCTTTTGCCGTTTGAATGCCGATGATTTTATACGGAATACCGGAAATCGTAATTTCGCCGCCGAGCGCGCCGCCGCGCGGGAAAAGTTTTGTGGCAACATCCGCGCCGACATAGACAACGCGCATCGAATTATTATTTTCGACCTCGGTAAAGTAGCGACCTTCGGCAATGTCGAGCTTTTCGATGTCGGCGATAATCGGCTGCGCGCCCGAAATGCCGACATCGCGCAGAGTTTCGCCGTCGCGTTTGATTTCACGACTTGTGTTGCCGGCTTTCGCGCCGATTTTGTCAATCAATTGCGCGCGTTCGCGGATAAAATCCAGTTCGTCGAACGACAATTCTTTGTTGCGACGCTGCGCGGCGGCGATAGTGTCCGTGTCTTTGAAATCTTCAAAATTAAACCGGCGAATAGTAAAGGAATTTGAGCCGATGCCCGCGATTTTTTCGTCAACGTAAGTATTAAATCCTTGCAGCAGAGACAGCACGACCATAAACGCCGTCACGCCGATAATCATTCCAAGCAGCGTCAGAAACGAGCGGAGCTTGTGCGCCCAGATTGCCGCCAGCGCGAGTTTTAATGTTTCGGAGAAATTCATCGGTTGTTAGATGTTACTACGGACAAAATCGCTACAAGGTTTTTATACTACCTTTTGAGAATAATTACCAAAGGCTCGCCATTAGATAAAACAAAACGATTGGCAAAATGTTGTCGGGAAGGCGGATGAACGGGAAATAAATTGCACGGCGATTCGGCTGGTCAAAGCCGAATCGCCGGTAAAAATAAAGAAATAGAATTCGTGACGATGTAAATTGAGAATGCGGGCGCGAAAAAGTTCCGGTTTGTTTTCACGGATAAATCTTCTACTTGATTCGCTCGTCCTTTTCGATTTCGCCGTCACGAATCGTGATGACGCGATGGGCGCGTTCGGCGATGTCGTGTTCGTGTGTGACGAGGATGATCGTGTTGCCGTCGGCGTGGAGCTTTTCAAACAGAAGCATAATTTCGTAACTCGTCTTCGTGTCGAGCGCGCCGGTCGGTTCATCAGCCAAAAGAATTGACGGATGATTGACCAACGCTCTGGCGATGGCGACGCGCTGTCGCTGTCCGCCGGAAAGTTCGTTCGGACGATGCAGTGTGCGGTCGCCGAGTTCGACCGAAGCCAGAGTCGCCTGCGCTCGTTCGTGCCGTTCGCCTGCGCCGATTCCGGCATAAATCAAAGGCAATTCGACGTTGTGTAATGCGGTAGCTCGGGCAAGCAAATTAAAGGTTTGAAAAACAAAACCAATTTCCTTGTTGCGAATCGCGGCGAGTTCGTCGTCGGTCATCGCCGACACGAGATGACCGTTGATCCAATACTGACCTTTGGTCGGCGAATCGAGGCAGCCGATAAGGTTCATCAAAGTTGATTTTCCCGAACCCGACGGTCCGATAATGGCGAGATATTCGCCCTTTTTCACCTCGAACGAAACGCCCTGTAAGGCGTGCAGTTCTTCAGTTCCCATCTGGTAAGTTTTCCAGATGTTCCGCATTGAGATTAACGATTCGGGCGGCGCGTCGGTAACGCTGCCGTTGGTCGGGAATGGTTGATTTTCAGTCGCCATAAAAATTATTTACCGGCGGTGTCCGCGCCTTCTTTTTTCTCTTGTCGCTTGACGACCGTTCCTTCCTTCAAAGTATTTAAAATTCGGCTCGGACCGGTAATAACTTCCTGACCTTCGGAAAGTCCGCTGACGATTTGAATGTCGGATTCGCCGGTGATGCCGGTTTCGACTTCGACGAATTTCGTTTTATTGCCGTCAAGAACATACACGCCTTTAATCGCCTTCGGTTTTTCGGCGGCTGGCGCTTCACCCTGAATCTTCGGCGTTGGCGAGGCATCGGGTTTTTTCTCGATGACGGCTTGCAGCGGAACGGCGATGACGTTTTCCGCCGTTTTGGTCGTGATCACGGCGGTCGCGCTCATTCCGGGTCGCAGACTCATCTTAAACTCTTCGGATAAATCCTTGAGTTCGATGACAACGCGAAATTCTTTGGCTTCCTGCACGTTGATATTTACCGAAAGTCCGCCGGAAGTTTGCGATTTGCCGACGGCGAGCGGCGTTTTCTGGCGAACTTCGCCGACGATTTCGCGGTCGCCGAAGGCATCAACTTTCACTTTGACCGGCTGACCGACGAGAACCTTATCAATTTCGGTTTCGTCAACTTTAACTTCGACGTTAACCGAAGACATATCGGCAATCGTCATCAGCGCGGTCGTCGAAAGTCCGGCAACGGCGAAGGTGCCGACCTTTGACGGAATTTCGGCGATGATGCCGTTAATCGGCGCGGTGACGAGCGTTTTGTCGCGCTGGTTGCGTTGTCCGCGCAAAACCGCTGTCGCTTGATTGGCGCGGCTAATGCTGGCTTCCGCGCTGTAATTGGCAGTATCCACGCCGCGACGGGCATCCTTAACGGCAACTTCCTGTTGTCTGGCGCGGGCGCGAGATTCATTAACGCGGGCGTTCGCTTCGTTCACGGCGAGCTGCTGTGATTTCAGACGCGCCTGCGCGTTTCGTAAGGCAACCTGCGCGGTTTCCACGCGGTCTTTCGCCGCATCGAAAACCGAACGCGATTCGACTCCGGCTTCGACCAATTCGGCGGTACGCTTTACTTCGCGGTTCGCCGTATTTAAATCAACCTGAGCGCGGTCAACTTCGGTTTGCGCGGCGACGACCTGCTGACGCGCCGACGCGACTTGCTGCAAAGCCGTATCAACCGAAGCCTGCGAAGCGATCAAACCCTGCTGCGCCTGCGAAAGTTGATTTTGCGCGGCGGAAACCTGCGATTGCGAAACCTGCGTTTCGTTTTGCGATGCTTGCAGCGCGGCAAGCTGCGCGTCGGCGTTCGATTCTAACTGGTCGGGGTCGAGCCGCACAAGCATTTGTCCTTTCGTCACCGGGTCGCCTTCTTTAACCGTGATTTCCTCGATGCGCCCTTGCACTTCGCTCGTCAGATTCATAAATTGAATCGGTCGCACCTCGCCCGAAGCCGTCACGTTTGAGCGCAGTTCGCGCCTCGTTTCGACTTTCACGACCGTGACCTCCGGCGTGTCTTTGCGCGTCGCGAAAACGCTGGCGATAATAATGATAGTGATTAAAACGGCGGCTGATACGCCGATGATGATTTTAGCTTTACGGCTGAGTGCCATAGTTTTTATTCCTTTTGAATATAAAGTTTTGGATTTAAGAATTAATTCAACAGAATTGAATTCGGCTGTGTGCGTCGGAAAATTTTACGACCGGAACAACGAAAGAGTTTCAAAAAAAGTGTCGGCGACGGCGAGAGCGCGAGTTTCACTGAAATGCACCGAAATGCGCCGCACGGCAAATAATCGCTCTACGAGAACAGCGCAACTGATTTGCACCACCGCAGATTGCTTTGCACAGATAATAATCGCTTTGCGTGAAACAAACCAGCCGATAATTTATTGAGAGCGATGAATAAATCGCTGTTGACGAATCTTTCCGCGCGATTTACGATTTACGAACGGGGAAATTAGCGTTAAACTGTCTTTGCCGTAATCAATCAAACATAAAACGTCAGGTATAAGGAAAATGATAAAATGTCAAAGTTGCGGATCGCCAAATCTTTATGGCTCGCAGTATTGCGACGAGTGTGGAACGCGACTGTTGAAAAATGACCTCGGCGCGATTGAAAAAAGCAATCATTCGCCCGAATATAAAACGCAAATCGCCGAATCGCCAATTTATCAATCGTCGAGCGCGACTTCAGTCGGCATTCCTTTTATTCAGGATGTTATTAAGGAAGCAGAAAAATCTTTGGAAGAAAGTAAAAAGCCGAAGGCAAAGGGCGTCCATTCAACTTTGAAAATCGAGCGCGGCGAATCGAGCGGAACAGAATTTTCGCTGGCAGCGGAAGAATGTTATATCGGTCGTTGGGACGCTGACAACGGCGTTTTCCCGGATATTGATTTGGACGCGCACGACCCGGAAGCGAAGGTTTCGCGCCGTCACGCACGCATTACTTTTGCCGACGGGAAATATGCGATTGAAGATTTGGGTTCGACCAATGGAACTTTCGTTAATCGAGGCAGACGGCTGATTCCCGGAACGCCGCAGCCGCTCAATGACGGCGACGAAATTATTGTCGGTAAAACTTTTATGCGGTTTTACGTCAATGAATAAATAAAAATGATGGTTTATTGTTACGAATGCGGCGAACAGGTCGCCGAAAATGATGTGTTTTGCCCATATTGCGGAATTTCTATCCAGCCCGCAGTAGTGGTGACGGGTGGTAAAGACGACGATTCGTTGAGTAAAACCGTCGTTGTTCAGCCGCCTCCGCCTGCCGTCGTTTCCGAATCTCACGAAGAAGTGGCGGAAATAGTCGCTTCGCCCGTCAATCTCGAAGAGCCGCAGGCTGAACAACCGCAAATCAGGGAAAGATTGGTTCCCGATATTGTCCAAAGCAAAACTGAAGATTTTTCCGATGATGTGACGGCGGAAAATATAGAAATGAAAACCGATTCGGTCGAAATGTCGTCGGAAGAAATCGAAAAAGAACTCGATTTAGCCGAGGAAGCGGAAAAGTCTGCCGACGATGAATTGGAAGTGATGAAGGAATTGTTTGAGGAAGACACGCCTGAAACAAGTTTTTCGGATTCGCCGAACGTATTAGAAACGATTGAGCCCGTTGAAGGAACTTTGGAAAGCGGCGAAGTTTGTGCTGACGAAAAGACCGGCGCGCCGGAGAAATTTTACGATACGACTGCCGACGACGAAGAAGCAACGCCTGCGCCTGTGTTTGCTTCGACCGAAGGCGAAAGCATCGAAAATAAAGCTGACGAAATTGCTTCGCCGAACCGACTCGACCTAGGCGTCGTTTCCATCAAAGAAGAAACGCCGGAATTCGCCGCCGCCGCAGAAAATTCGCCGTCAATCGAAAATTCCGTGGCAGAACCGCCGATCGCGATGCCGGTCGAAGAACTTCCGGCAGCAGAAATTTCCCCGCCGTCGAGATTCGATTCAGTCAGCATTATGGAAAAACCGGCGGCTGAAAAAACGCCGGAAAAAAACCGAACCGATGAATCGTTACAATCGCCGCCAGCGGTAATTCCGTCGGCTATATCCGCAGCACCGGAAGAAAAGCCATCGCGTTCACATACTACACCGATTGTCGCCGGCAGCGACACCGATGGGAAAAATAAAGCCAAACTAAAACCGCTCGACGAAGGCACGGTTCTAAATAATCGTTATGAAATCATCCGCAAAATTGGCGGCGGCGGAATGGGCGCGGTTTACCTGGCTTCGGATAAAAATCTGGGCGGCGTTTTGCGCGCCGTTAAGGAAATGGTGCAGTCGTATATCGAAGACGAACAGCAGGAAAAAGCCGTCAGCGATTTCAAACGTGAATCGCTGCTTCTGACTTCGCTCGACCACCAGTCAATTCCGACGATTTACGATTATTTTTTCGACGAAAAGGAAGCGAGATTTTATCTCGTGATGAAATATATTTCCGGCGGCGATTTAGCTGGACGACTGCGCTCCGCGCCCGAAAGCCGGATTGACGAGTTAAGCGTCACGCAGTGGGCGATTCAGATTGCCGACGTTTTGGATTATCTGCACAACCGCCAGCCGCCGATTGTCTACCGTGATTTGAAACCGGCGAACATTATGGTTGACGGCAATTCCGGGCGCGTGATGCTGATTGATTTCGGCATTGCGCGGTGGGTCAACAAGGAAGAAAAAGGCGTCACGGCAGTCGGCACGATGGGCTATGCGCCGCCGGAATTGTTTAGCGGCAACGTCGAAGCGCGTTCGGATATTTACAGCTTGGGTTCGACGATGTTTCATCTTTTAACCGGCGCAGACCCGCAGAGCAATCCGCTTTTAATTTTTGATTTTCAAAAACATCCGCGCCCGCGCCAAATCAATCCGCAGCTTTCCGATCAGATGGAAAGAATTCTGATGCAGTCGGTGGAATACAACGCCGACAAGCGTTTCGCGTCAGCCGCCGATTTGCGAAAGGCTCTGGAAGAACATCAGGATAATTTGAAAGCAAACCGCGTGACGTTCGGAGTCAAGGAAGCGCCGCTTTCCGCCGCACTGTCGGAGCAACCGGTTTTCTGCGGATTCTGCGGGCAGAGAATTGTGGCGACCGATATGTTCTGCGCATTTTGCGGCGCGAAACAACCGCTCGCGCAGCACGGCGTTCATTCATTTTCCGAAGGTTACACGCCGACGCCTCTGACCGCGCAGCTTTTAATTATCGGCACAAACGAACTCGAACAACCGGCGTTCCGGCTTGAAAAGGAAGATAACCTGGTCGGCAGACGCGATCCGATGTCGAACATTTTCCCTGAAGTTGATTTGTCAAAATTCGACCCGCAAACGAAAATCTCGCGCCGCCACGCCCGTATCTGGCGCGAAGGCAGCGAGTTTATGGTCGAAGATTTAGGCTCGTCAAACGGCACGTATATTTTGCCTGCCGTCAGCGATGCGATGCGCCTCCAGCCGCGCCAGCCGCAAATTTTAACGAACGGCGACAAAATTAGATTAGGCGATACAACCTTACATTTCATTCTCGGATAAAATTCCAGACTTGAAACCTGTAATCTGAAACTTTAAACTTAAAACCAAAGATGAGTGCGCGAGTAGAAAGAACCGTTCCGGCAAAATCAGTAAGACCCGAACCGATAATCGTAGATTTTGACGCGGAGCGATTAAAAGCTCCGTTTCTGCTGCGGTGCGGTGCGATTTTGATTGATTATATTTTGCTCGTTTCCGTTCCGGTAATCAGTCTGCTAATCGGCAGATTCTCCGAATACGACGGCGCGAAACTGCTTAATAGCGAAGCCAGCAATATCGGTTGGCTGATTGTCACTCTGCTAATTTTGACAAATTTCGTGATTCTTCCATTGTTTAGCGGGCAAACCATCGGGAAAATTCTGACCGGCTTAAAGATCGTAAAAACAGACGGTAATGCCGCGTCATTCAGCCGTTTGCTCGTGCGACATCTTGTCGGTTATCCGCTCACGATTCTAACGCTCGGCATCGGTTTGTTATTTGCCGTCGTGAATCAAAAAGGACGCGCTCTGCACGATTTCCTCGCCGGAACAGTAGTCGTTTATGGACGAAGGCGCACGGTGAAAAAGGAACTGCCATAATTTGGAATTGAAAATTTTTCATCTCAAATCAGAATCTTAAATCCCAGCTTGAAATATGCCGCAACTTATTATCAAAACCGCTGACCGTCCGACCGAGAAACTTTTTCTTTCGCGGTTACGGACGACTATCGGGCGTTCTGCACGCAGCGATGTTTGTATTCCCGATGCTTTCGCTTCGCGGCTGCACGCCGAAGTCAGAAAGGAAGGCGACGCATACTGGCTTCAGGATTTGGGTTCGGCAAACGGCACTCGTTATAACGGCGCGATTGTTTCACTGCCGTTGCCGCTTACATCGGGCGGTGAAATTCAAATTGGCGAAACGACGATTATTTTTGACGACGAGCGCGTTCAGGCGAGTAAAAATTCGACGCTTATCGCCGACAACACGCAGGCTCTCGACCCTTCAATGACGATTGCGTTTCGGCAGACGAACCCGACGGCGGAAATTCTTCATTCGCAATTTTCGACGCGCACCGAACTTTTGGCAATTATCAGCAAAGTCGGCATCGCGCTGCTTTCTTCGACCGGCTTGGACGAAACGCTCGATCAGGTTGCTTCGCTCGTTTTTGAAGCTGTTCCTGCCGAACGCTGTGTGATTATGCTGCGCGACGAAAAGGCGGAAGGCGGGATGAAAATCACGGTGGCGCGTGTGCGCGGCAAAGCCGAGCGCATCGAAGAAGTTCGCATTAGCCGCACGGTGATGGACGAAGTGATGACAAACGGCAAGTCCGTTTTAACTTCCGACGCGCAGCACGACCCGCGTTTTGCCAGCCAAACGATGGTTTTGCTCGGTATTCGTTCAGTCCTGGCAGTTCCTTTGAGTGTTAGCGAAACCGACGTTTTCGGAATTATTTATGCCGATTCGCCGACCGACGAAGCGACGTTTTCCAAAGAACATCTGGACATTTTAACAACGCTGGCTTCGGTCGCTTCGATTCGCGTGGAAAACGCCACGCTTTTGGAAGAGCGATTTGAAAAGGAAAGAATCAAACGCGAACTCGAACTGGCGACGGAAATTCAGCAGAGTTTTCAGCCGTCCGCGCCGCCTTTAATGGACGGCTACGAATTTCAGGGAATTTCGTTTTCCTGTTATGAAATCGGCGGCGATTATTACGATTTTATTCCGCAGTCTAATGGAAAAATGCTGATTGCGCTCGGCGATGTTTCGGGCAAGGGAACTGCCGCCGCGCTTCTGATGTCGAGCCTGCACGCCTCGATTCACGCGCAGGTGGCGGCGAATACATCGCTGCAGCAGACGATAGCGTCGGTCAATCAATATCTGGCTGCCAACACGCCGAGCAATCGTTTTGTGACGCTTTTTATCTGCGAACTCGACTCGCAAACCGGCGTTATTAACTACATCAACGCCGGACACAATCCGCCGCTCGTCGCCCGCAAAGACGGCAAAGTCGAACTGCTCGCGTCGGGTGGTTTTCCTCTCGGCATTATGCCGATGGCGCAGTTTGAAGTCGGTCAGATTCAACTTAACGCGGGCGAAACACTGGTGATTTATTCGGACGGCGTTTCCGAGGCGAACAATTTAGAAGGCGATGAATTTGGAATGGACAGATTAACCGAAGTCGTGAGCAAAAACATCCTTGCCTCGGCTTCCGGCTTGCGCGATAAAGTCGAATCCGCGCTTTCAACATTCACTCAGACCGCACCCGCCAACGACGATATAACGCTGGTTATCGTCAAAAGAAAGTAAAATGTATTAAAATCTGTCGTTATTGGCTGTCCTAATTCATTTAGGACAAGTAATAATTCAATTAAGGCATTCCCCAAATGAATTATTGCCCGCCCCAATTCATTTGGGGAATGCCCCAATTAAATTAGAGCGTTCCCCAATTCAATTGGGGGGTTCCCCATTTAAATCGGGGAAGCCCCCAATTGAATTGGGGAAGCCCCCAAATAAAATGGGGAAGCCGAAAAATGAATTGGGGCGTTCCCCAATTCAATTGGGGGCACCGAAAATTTAATTGGGGAAGTCACCAAATCGTCTGACGGCTTTTGCAAATGATTCGGGGAGTTTCGCAACTATTATGCAAAACTCCCCGTTTTGTTCAGGATGACGACTTTGTTATTGAGCGAAACGGCTCGCCTGCCACCATTCAATCGTGCGCCGCAAACCTTCTTCCAAACCGACAAGTTTTTCATAGCCGAGCCATTCGACGGCGCGAGTATTGTCGGCTTGCGAATGCTTGACATCGCCTTTTCGGGTCGGTTGAAATTCCGCCGTCACCGATTCTTTGCCCGTGATTTTCTTCAGGATTTCGAGCAGCTCGTTAAGCGAAACTCGTTCGCCGTTCGCCGCGTTCATCACTTCGCCGATGCCTTTCGTCGTCTGCGCGGCTTTGATATTTGCGTCCACAACATTAGCGATATATGTGAAATCACGACTGGTTTCGCCGTCGCCGTAAATTATCGGCGTTTTATTAGCCATCAGCGCGTCAACAAAACGCGAAATAACGCCGGAGTATTGCGATGCCGGATTCTGACGCGGACCAAACACGTTAAAGTATCTGAGGCAAACGGTTTCAAGTCCATAAACCTTGTAAAAAACCTGACAATAATACTCGCACATTAATTTGGCGGCAGCATAAGGCGAAAGCGGTTCGGGCAGCATCGTTTCGACTTTCGGCAAAATCTCTTTGTCGCCATAAGCCGAACTCGAAGCGGCATAAATCAGCCGCCGCACATTATTTTTTTTTGCCTTGAGAAGCAGATTAAAAGTTCCGTTGACGCAGGCTTGATGCGTTTCAATCGGATTTTCAACTGAACGCGGAACCGACGGCAAAGCCGCCTGATGGAAAATCGTTTCGACGCCCTCGACCGCGCTTGCGAGTTTATTGTCGTCGTTCAAATCGCCTTCGATAAACTCGAAATCACCGTTGATTTCTTCGAGATTCTCACGAAATCCCGTTACCAAATTGTCGAGTATCACGACTTTTCCGCCCTGCCGCAGAATCTCGTCTGCTAGATTCGAGCCGATAAATCCCGCGCCGCCTGTGATTAAAAATTTTGATGTTAGGGACATAGTTTGGGGAAGGGATGAGGGATGAGGGATAAGGGATCAATAGAACGAAAACCGTTTCGTTTTTACTTATTCATCCCTTATCCCTCATCCCTCATCCCTTGATTATCTTCCCACGCCGACATATTCAAATCCCATTTCCCGCATCACTCGCGGTTCGTAAATGTTGCGAAGGTCAGCAATTTTGGGCGATTTTAAGAGTCGTTTGACTTTTTCCATATCCAGAGCGCGAAATTGATTCCATTCAGTTAAAAAAACCAAAACGTCCGCGCCTTCAATAGCGTCGTATTCGTCAGTGGCGTATTCGATGTCGGGCAGAGAATGTTTCGCTTCGTCCATAGCTACCGGGTCGAAGGCTTTAATTTTCGCGCCAAGCTTTTGCAAATCCTTGATAATATCGGTCGCCGGAGATTCGCGCATATCGTCGGTTTCGGGTTTGAATGAAAGACCGAGAACGCCGATTTGTTTGCCGCTCAAATCGCCGACGAGCTTTTCAATCTTCGGAATCATCGCCTTGCGCTGTCGCTCGTTGGCTTCGATGACCGAATCAACAATCAATGTTTCCACGCCGAAATGGTCGGCGACGGTCGTTAAAGCGCGAGTGTCTTTCGGGAAACACGAACCGCCGTAACCGGGACCAGGATGCAGAAACTTTCTGCCGATGCGGTTGTCCATTCCCATTCCGCGAGCAACGTCGTGGACATCGCAGCCGATGGCATCGCAAAGATTCGCAATCTCGTTGATAAATGTAATTTTAGTGGCGAGAAAAGCATTAGCAGCATATTTAATCAATTCGGCGGCTTCCAGCGAAGTAATAACAATTGGCGTTTCAATCAGGTAGAGCGGGCGATACAAATCTTTCATAATCGCTATCGCGTCTTCCTCGTTACTGCCGATAACCACACGGTCAGGGCGCATAAAATCCGTGATTGCCGCGCCTTCACGTAGAAATTCCGGATTCGAGGCGACACCGAAATTCGTTTTGGTGGTTTGATTTTCCTGAACAAATTCCCGCAGCCATTTGCCTGTGCCGACCGGTACAGTTGATTTCGTTACTAAGACCTTATAGCCATTCATGGACTCGGCAATGCTTTTTGCAGCCGATTGGTAAAAACTCATATCCGGCGTGCCGTCTGCCTGCGGCGGCGTTCCGACCGCTAAAAATATCACCAACGCTTGCTCAACCGCCGCTTTAATGTCGGTCGTAAAATGAAGTCTGCCGTCTTTTGAATTTTTTTCTACAATTTGATCCAGCCCCGGCTCATAAATCGGAATAATGCCTTCATTCAATCGGTCAATTTTATCTTTGTCAACGTCAACACAAGTGACTTCAACACCAAATTCTGCAAAACAAGCTCCTGTTACTAATCCGACATAGCCTGTTCCAATAACTGCAATATGCATAAATATATAAAATTAAATAAAATATTTTGTTAAATAATTCACAAACGAGAACAAATTTTTACGGGTCACATTTTTCAATATGACCCGTAATAGTTTAACGCTAAGTATTTGCCCAGTAAAACTACTAAAAGGGAACTCAGCCGAATGATTAACGACTTGGGCTGATAACAACCGCGCCGCCGCCGACTTCTGTTTCGTTATCAGTGCCGAGCAAAACAGCTGCGGCAACCGCACCGCCGGCTGCTAAAAGAAGTGCAGCAATTGCGCCTGCTCCGAGACCAGCAGTAACAACCGGCGCCGCTGTTCCAGGACGCAGGCACGGTTTGCAACCTGTTTGTGACGGATTACCATAAGTCGCATCAGTTCCGGCAGCTACTTGCTTATCGGTTGAACCACTTCTCAAAGTAACTAAACCGGAAGTTGTTTCAACATAAGTTTGCGTACAGCGGTCTTCGTCTGCACAACCGACATCAACACCAAAAGTATTTGCCTGACCCGTGTCGGCAATGACAGTTGAGTTTCTGGTGGTCACTGTTGTTGAAATACCAGCCGCATTTGAAACGCGAACTTTACCGGTCGTCAGCATTGCGACAATACTGTCTTCAGTAAACCTTAATGTCACAGAAGAATCGGAAAGCACTTCAACTCGTCCATTTTTGCCTAAATTAATTGTAGCGGATGAGCCGGAACCGGCAGTAACCGTGCTGCCGGAAGTGACGGTTGAATTTGAAACTACCGATTGACCATTAACCGAAACCTGACCATTGACCGTGATTTCGCCCATCATATCAGGAGCCGCAATGGCAACCATTGAAAAAGCACTCCAGACGGCAACGGCGGTAAGTAATGTAAAAAATTTACGAAATATATTTTTGCCGAGCATTTTGTTTAATCTCCTCTTGTATCAAAACTTTATTGAAAGTAAGACCTTTCCATTATATATCAATAAACGGACAAGGTTTTCAAAAATTAGCGGGTTGGGCTAATCACAGTAGTGTTGCCGCCGATTGAAGTGCGATTGTTATCGCTGGTCGCCGCAATGACTATGCCGGCAGCCGCACCGCCGAGGACTAACGCCCAAACGATCCAAGCACTGCCGCCGTCACTAACTCCGGCATCATCCTGCGCTTTTCCGGTAGTCGCAACAGCAGATTCACCTGCTTTTAGTTGCGCCGTCATTCCATCAATGGTTTTGATGCTGACCGTATCCGAGGAATTCAATACCGTCACCTGACCGGCAAGCAAATTACCATTAATGCCATTGTTATCAAATGATAAATTTAAGGCAGTCGCGGGTGCAAGTTCAATTTTACCTAATTTGCCCAGATTGATAATCGCGCCATTAGCGTCCGGCGTTACGATTGTGCTTGACGAAAATACAGAACGACCTGTTTGAGCGGCTTCGCCATTAACCTTCACATAAGAAGTTTCTCCGCCCGAATAAGCACCTGAAATTAAAAGCTCCCCGGCAATCTTTTCTGAATTTGCCAAAGTAACCATTGAGTAAGTTGCCATTGTCGCAATGACCAAGCACAATGAAAGTGCTTTTCGAATCCATAATTTGCTATTCATATTTCTCCTCTTGTAACCAATTGAATCAATAATTTCAAAAAATCAAACCTTTGAAACTTTTACACGAATTACCCATTGATGTCAATATTTTCAACCCGGCAAATGTAAAAACTTTAAGGTAAAGTTTCGTTAGGTTCACTAAAATTACTAAACCTAAAGATTGTATATCTTTATACCATATTTCCAATCAGTTTTGAAAGTTCGGCAAGTGAAAAAAAATCGGTGCTGCAAACCTTCGTTTGTGGACGCTTATTCTGCGGCTCGAAATAGCTTTATTTTACAAGAAAATGATTATCTTCAAAACTGCGGCAGACTTGCATTTGAGATTTTCCGAAAAAAAATTATTTTGTAATCGCTTTAGGTGGTTTATTTTAGAAAGCCAAACTTATTAGCTTTATCGTTAATCCATCGCGGTATAAATAAACTTTAAAACAATGTTGAGTAGTAAATGCGCTGGAGAACTTATTAAGAATCGGCGGCGCGTGCTAAAATTATTCACGCCCGACTAGACAGCGATGCCGGATATTTTGGAGCATCGCGTTTTGACATTCGATGATTTTCGGGTTTATCTGAAATTTGATGCCGACATTTATGGACGTTTATCATAAGGTTTTATTGAAACTTTACCAAGTTACCGGAGGCAAAGATTCGGTGACTGTTGATTTGAAAGACTTGGTTAAGCAACTTGGTTTTCTCGGTAATTACAATGATATTCTACAAATGCTGAGCGGGCAGGGTTGGATTGTCGAAACGCCCAAACTTAATTATGTGAAAATTACGCACTGGGGCGTTAAAGAGGCTGGCAATTCTGGCAATGCTCAGCCCGATGCCGCACAAGCCGTCAAAAAAGAAGTTGCGAAACTGATTAGCGAAACGAAACTTGTTTTGATTATGCTTGAGGAATTTATTACGGACGTTTCAAAGGAAAATCTGGCGCAAATAGAGAAGAAAGTTAATGAAATAAATGCGGCAATCAGAGAGTTAAAATCAGGCATCCAATAACATCGCTTGCCAAGCAGTTTTCAATTCGTGTATGATATTCGTTTCCGCGAAGCGTGGAGACGTTCCGGTGGGTTTCGCGCCCACTTTTTATTTTGGGCGACAGACAGATCTGATGAAACAGCTTGTTGACGAACGAATTAAGGAAATTTCCGCTCAGGTGGCGGAAGAAAACAATGTAGAACTCGTTCACACGCAAATCGTCGGCGCGAGTAAAAGTTTAACCGTTCGGGTTTTTATTGATAAGGAAGGCGGCGTAACGCACGACGATTGTTCATCGGTGAGCCGAAAGCTCGACGAGATTCTTGACGCCGAAGATTTTATTCCGGGAACTTATTTACTAGAGGTTTCTTCGCCGGGTTTGGAGCGCGACCTTTACAGTTTGAAAGATTTTGAAAAGTTCGCCGGTAAATTGGCGAAAGTTAAAACAGACCAGCCGGTTGACGGACAAAAGAATTTCCGCGGGCGCATTGGCGGCGTTGAAGATGACGAGATAGTTTTTGAAGATAAAACAAAAGGGACAGTTCGTTTTCCCTATAGCGCAGTCGTCAAAGCGAATTTAGAGATTGATTTGGAAGAAGAACTAAAACGCGGCAAGGAACGCGAATAAATGGCAGACGGTTTTGACTAGAAACCAAAGACCAAAAACTGAAGACCGAAAAAGTTATGACATCTATCGGACAAAGTATCGAAGCATTAGTTGCCGAGCAGGGCATTGACCGCGATTTGGTGATTGAGGCAATGAAAGAAGCCGTCAAAGCGGCGGCTCGCAAACAGTTTAAGACGCAGGATAAAACCGGCGACAGTATTCAGGTTGACTGGAATATGGAAGATGGCACGATTGAAATTTCAGCGCAGAAGGAAGTCGTCGCCGTTGTGGAAAATCCGTCGAGCGAAATGTCTCTGGAAGAAGCGCAGGAACTGGCGGGCGATGAAATCGAACTCGGCGATATGCTTTTGATTCCGATGCCGACCGAAGAACTCGGACGCATCGCAGCACAGACCGCGAAACAGATTTTAGTTCAAAAAGTGCGCGAGGCGATTCGTGAAAAAGTTTATGAAGAATACGTAGACAAAATCGGAACGTTGGTGAACGGCACGGTCAAACGCTTTGAGCGCGGCGATATGATTATTGATATGAGCAATAATCTCGAAGCGATTTTGCCGAAACAGGAACAAGCCAGAAATGAAACCTGGAATCAGGGCGAGCGGATTCGCGTCGTCATCGAAGATGTTTCAAAAGAATTGAAAGGTCAGCAAATCAAAGTTTCACGCGCTTCCGCTGCACTACTTAAACGATTGTTTGAAATGGAAGTGCCGGAAATTTATGACGATACGGTAGTTATCAAATCCGCTGTCCGCGAACCGGGCGACCGCGCGAAAATCGCCGTCGCGTCAAACGAAAAAGACGTTGATCCGGTTGGCGCGTGCGTCGGGATGAAAGGCTCGCGTGTGCAGTCAATTATCAAAGAACTGCGCGGCGAAAAAATTGACATTATCGAATGGTCGGACGAGCCTTCGGTGTTTGCGGCGAACGCGCTTTCTCCGGCAAAAGTTTCGCAGGTCAGAATCACCGATATTAATAATCGTAAGATGGAAGTTATCGTCAACGAAGACCAGCTTTCGCTCGCCATCGGCAAGCGCGGTCAAAATGTTCGATTGGCGACGCGGCTCGTTGGTTGGGACATTGACATCGTGAGCGAAGAACTTTTGAAGAAAGAAATCGCGCAGCAGATGGGCAAAATGATGGCTTCGGGCGAAGCCGTGCCGATTACCGCGCTACAGGGCGTGACGGCAGCGCAGGCAGAGAATCTGAAGGAAAAAGGAATTGCCGACGTTGAAACTTTAGCGACAACTTCGGTTGACGATTTGGTTGATTTTCTCGACTTGAGTCTTGACGCAGCCGAGAAAATCATCAACTCGGCAAAGGCGATTGTTGAAGCCCGTAACGCGCAGGTTGAAACGTCTGCATCGGCGGAAGAAACGACGCAAGACGGGGCAGTTGAAAGTGATTCGTCGGAAGTCAACGAAATAACTTCGGAAGCATCAGACGAAGCAGTTAGCAAAACCGAAACGTCGGCGGAAGAAAATAACGTGACGGACGATTCGCCGGAAACCGGAACTAGCGAAACCGAATCGATCGCCGAACCAATTTCGGAAGCGGCTGAAAAAACGACGCAAAATAGCGACGGGGTAAATTTTACGGACGAAGATAATTTGCTTGAAGTTCCGAACGCAGCGGCGGAGAGTTCGAGCGAGAGAATTGTGGAAGACGACGCGGACGATTCCGCTGAAAATGCAAACCGCTAAACAGCGGACAAAATTAACGGAAACCGGGAAACTTAATGTTGCGTGTTTCCTATCCTTAAAACATCTGAAATTGTTTTAGGCGACGAGAATTACTACTAGAGATAAAATATGCCCGTAGGATCATCGGTTCGGATTTACGATTTAGCCAAAGACCTTAAACAAGACACCAAGCGCGTGATTGAAGAATTACGGCGTGAGGGCGCAGATGTGTCCGTGCCGTCCAATTCTGTCAGTAAGGAATTAGCGGATAAAATTCGCAATAAGTATTTCCCAAAAACCGAAACTGCGCCGAAACGGGCAATTAAGGTTATCAAGAAGGAAACCGTTGTTCGTCCCGAATCGGAAGCTGAAGAAACGACAATCGAAGCCGCTGCTCCGTCGGTGATAGAAACGGAAAGAGTTGAGAAAGTCGTGCCGCGTGTCGTCACCGCTAGAGAAGTGAAGGCAACGCCAGTTCGTCAGGTCACGAAAGAGTTAAAGAAAAAGGAAATTGTCGAGCCGCAGGAAGCGCCTGCGGTTGCCGAAGAAGTTTCGCCAATCGTCGAAGAATCAATTGAACAGGCTGAAATAGCGAAGGAAGCCGAATCGGCAGTTGAGCCAGTTGAAACGGCGAAACCAACCGAACAACAGCCGGAAACTCCAAAGACCACGACGCGCGTTTTGAAACCGACGGGAACGCAATACAAACAACTTACATTAAAGAAAAGCGCGCTTGATGCCGGAGTTAAACCGGGCGAGCGAGTGGTTAGCGACGCGCCGACGAAGACCGGCAAATTAAGCACCGATAAAGATAAAAAAGATAAACCAAAAAGAGCCGGACGCGACGTGCGAGGCGGACGCTCGCCGGAGTTTTTGGGAACGCCGGGCGAAACCTCGACGCCTAAAACCGTTTACACGCCGCCTGCCGACCAACGCCGTAAAACGGGACGGAACGCCAAAAAAGGCGGCAAGTTCGGCGACAAAGGCGGCAGATTTGCCGAGCAGGAACTCGCCGCGCCGCGCCCGCTTTCTATTGAAGAACGCTTGCTTCAGCAAGTCGGAAAGGTTGACGCTAATAATTTAAAAACAGTCCGCTTAACCGAAGGCGCGACGATTCGTGAATTCTCCGAAGCTCTCGGCGTTACGCCGCGCGACATCGTACAGCTTCTCGTCAAACGCGGAGTTTTCGCTACGCTCAACCAGCCGATCGGCGAAAATATGGCGGCGGAACTCGGTAAATCTTACGGCTACAGCGTCAGTTTCGTGCCGTTTGAAGAAATGGTTATCGAACAGGAATTCGAGGAACTCATCGCCGCCGATGCCGACGATATTGAAGTTTCGCGTCCGCCGGTCGTGACCGTGATGGGGCACGTTGACCACGGGAAAACTTCTTTGCTCGACGCGATACGCTCGGATAATGTTGCCGAAGGCGAAGCGGGCGGAATCACGCAGCACATCGGCGCATATTCGGTTTTTGTTCCGAATCCCGATAATAAAGACGAACAACGCCGCGTCGTGTTTCTCGATACGCCGGGACACGAAGCCTTTACAATGATGCGCGCGCGCGGCGCAAAAGCGACCGACGTGGTTATTTTGGTTGTCGCGGCAGACGACGGCGTGATGCCGCAGACTATTGAAGCCGTCGAACACTCAAAAGCGGCGGGCGTTCCGATAATTGTCGCTATCAATAAAATTGACAAGCCGGACGCAAACGCCGATAAAGTCAAACAAGGTCTCTCCGGTCTCGGTTTGCAGCCGATTGAATGGGGCGGCGAAACAGAAATGGTTGAAGTGTCGGCTAGGCAGCGGACAAATCTCGATACGCTGCTCGAAACGGTTTTACTTTCATCGGACATTTTAGATTTAAAAGCGAGTCCGACACGCCGCGCTTCGGGCGTTGTTCTTGAAGCCAAACTCGACAAAGGTCGCGGTGCGGTCGCCACAGTTCTTGTTCAGCAGGGAACGCTGCGCGTCGGTGACCCGTTTATCGTCGGAAACTTTTACGGAAAAGTTCGCGCGCTGTTTTCAGACCGGGGCGAAGCCATCAAAGAAGCTCCGCCAGCCACGCCGGTCGAAGTTTTAGGATTGCAAGGCGTTCCGCAAGCCGGCGATACGTTTCAGGCGGTTTCGGATATTGACAAAGCCGTGACAATCGCCGGTCAGCGGCAAATGACGGCAAGACAATTGGCGATGCTCAAGACGACGAAACGCGGCATCGAATCGCTCGGACTTGCCGAGATTAAAGAATTGCTCGTTATTCTCAAAGCCGATGTGCAGGGTTCGGTCGAAGTTTTACGCTCGACGCTCGAAAAACTTTCAACGGAAAAAGTCAAAGTTCGGGTTATTCGGGCAGGTGTCGGCGCGATTGCCGAATCGGACGTGCTGCTTGCCTCGGCGACGCAAGCCAGCGACACTTCGACGGCTGTCGTCATTATCGGTTTCAACGTGCGACCCGAACATCGCGCAGCCGACGTTGCCAAGCAGGAACAGGTTGATATTCGCCTGCATTCGATTATTTATAAAGTCGAAGAGGAAATTCGCGCGGCGATGATTGGAATGCTCGACGCGATTGAGAAAGAAAGCATTCTCGGCAAAGCTCTGGTTCAGGAAACTTTCAAAGTTTCCAAAGTCGGCACGATTGCGGGTTGCCGCGTCACCGACGGCGTGATTCGCCGACAGGCGAAAGCCAGAATTATCCGCGAGGGCGTGGTTGCCTGGACAGGTGATATTTTGTCGCTCAAACGCTTCAAGGAAGACACAAATGAAGTGCGCCAAGGTTTTGAATGCGGTATCAGTTTGGTCAATTTCAACGACATCAAAGTAGATGACGAAATCGAAGCGTTTATTATCGAACGAATCGCCGCCACGGAATTATAAACTCAAAATCTGGAATTAAAGTGAGAAGACCCGAAAGATTAGCAGAAGTTTTACGCGCCGAAATCACCGAGATTGTCGGTTACGAACTCGACGACCCGCGACTTATCGGTGTGACTGTCACCGATGTTCGCGTGTCGGACACTCTGCGCGAAGCCAAAGTTTTCGTCGTCGTGCAGGGCGACGAAAAGGAAATCAAAGAAGCTCTCAAAGCCTTGCAGCACGCCGCGTCTTTTATCCGCCAGCAAGTCGCTCTCAGTTTGGATTTGCGCCACGCGCCGCTCATTAATTTCGTGCGCGATACGGTCGAAGAAAACGCCGTGCGCGTCGAAGCGGTTATTCAGGGGTTAACACAAAAGGGCGAATTACAAAAGGAGAATAGAGATGAGGGATGAGGGATAAGGGATGAGTTAAAACAGAAAGTTTTATCTTTATTCATCCTTCATCCTTCATCATTTATCCCTTACAAAAGTGTTAAGTCAAGTAGTTGAGTTAATTGAAAATAAGCATAGTTTTGCCATCACAACGCACGTTCGACCGGACGGCGACGGCGTGGGTTCGTCTTTAGGTTTGTGTTGGCTGCTGCGTTCTCTGGGAAAATCGGCGGAAGTCGTATTGCGCGATGAAATTCCCGTTTCCTACGCTAATCTTCCCGGTGCGGACGAAATTAAACGAGTTGCGGAAGTCAACGGCAAATATGACGCGGTTTTCGTAATTGAATGTTCCGACCTTTCGCGTCCCGGAATTCGCGGTTTGGAAAATCAAGTCACCGTCAACATTGATCACCACGCGACGAGCGAGCATTTCGGCACGATTAACTGGATTGACCAGACGGCTTCGGCGGTCGGCGAAATGATTTATAATTTGTGCAAGGCAATCGGCGGGCGCATTACCAAAGAAATCGCCGAATGCGTTTATCTCGCGCTTGTCACCGATACCGGCTCATTTCACTTCCCGAATACAACGGAACGAACATTAAAAGTCGCTTCCGAGTTAATTAAAGTCGGTGTAAAACCCGCCCAGATTTCCGAAGCAGTTTATAACTCCTATCCTTGGAGCCGAATTGAATTGATGCGACAGGTTTTAGCGACCGTCAAACGCAACGATGCGGGCAACATCGCTTGGCTGCGGCAAACTTTGGCAATGGCTGAAAATGCTGAAGCGGTTGACGGCGACAATAACGGTTTCGTCAACATTCCGCTCGCCGCCAGAGAAGTCGAAGCGGTCGTTTATATGCGCGAAGTTCAGCCGAACGCCTACCGCGTCAGCTTGCGCTCGAAAGACGATATCAACGTCGCCCGCGTCGCCGAAAAATTCGGCGGCGGCGGACACAAAAACGCGGCGGGCTGTCGCGTCGAAGGCGATTGGGATATGCGCGAAGAGGAAATCGTTGAGGCTTTAACCGAAGCGGTCGAAAAAACGCACGAAAGCAAAAAGATTAGTTAAAACGTTGGAAGGTTTTGTGATTATTGGTAAAATTACCATTATTGAAATTATCGCCGTTGAACATTCAATTCGTTTGCCATATCTAATAAAATACTTTCGGAAAAGACGGAATGCTGCGTGTCATTGATGAAGAAGGCGAAGGTTATTTATACGAAGCCGAAAATTTTATGCGCTCGTTCTGCACGCTGACTTAACCGTTACGTTACACTGAAGAATTTAGCGACTTACAAATCAACATCTCCAAAATGCCCGAAAAAAAAGAGAAACGCTACAAATGGCGGCGCGAAGGTTACAAGGAAAACACCAAAGGTTTGCTGATGGTTAACACCGGCGATGGCAAAGGCAAAACGACGTGCGCTCTCGGCTTGATGATGCGCGCCGCCGGTCGCGGAATGCGCTGCGTGATGATTCAGTTTATGAAGGCGAAAACCGACCGTTACGGCGAACACGAATCGGCGGAAGAATTGGGAATCGAAGTTCACACGATGGGCGACGGCTTTACTTGGGACACTAACAACCCCGAACAGGATATTAAGACTTCACGCGAAACCTGGAATTTATGCGTCGAAAAAATGCGAAGCGAAGAATATGATTTGCTGGTGTTTGATGAACTCGTTTATGTTCTCGATTACAAATTTCTGCCGCTTGACGAAGTTATTAACGAGATAAAATCCGTGCGCGAAAAACAGCCGCATATTCACATAGTTTTAACCGGCAGAAACGCTCCGCCCGAACTAATCGAAGCGGCGGATTTGGTGACGGAAATGAAAGAAGTAAAACATCCTTTCAACGCCGGAATTTACGCGCAGCAGGGAATTGAATTTTAGCAAAATAAAAAATTATACCGAAGAAACTCGCCCGGCGAGTTTTTTTTGACTCTATCGCCGACTATCACAAATAAATCTTGCTCAAAGCATTTGGCTTAAGATAAAATAATTTCAACAGGTGTAAGTCTTCAACTCGCGCCTATAAGTCACCGAATCTAATACAATAAACCAAAACACACCTAAAACAGACAGCGCAGTTTTCAGTGCTGCGCTTCGTAACACCCCAAATATTATGAAAAAACTTCTGCTCGTTGCCTCCGTTCTTTTCGTATGCTTTCTGATCTTGGAAAAGCAGCGTCTGTTCACTTCCACACTTGCCCAAAACGAAATCAGCGATCGCGTTGACACAAAAATTTCGGAAAACAAATCGAGAGTCGCTGACCGTCAACTGGCGCAGACAATTCAAGATTTAACTAATCGTTCATCAGAAGGATTAACTGAAACAGTTTTCCCCGATGGCGAAACGCTGACCGATTTACAGGGACGTTTTCGCAACTTGATGCTTGCCCGAATTGACACGGACGGCGAGCCTGTCGCCGCGTGCGTTACCGACTTAAAGGAAGCAAACCATTTTTTCGGCAGAAATTTGGAAACCGGCGAAACTGTTCCGCAAATGACAATTCAAAAAGACAGCCTGGCGACGCGGGCGGCGCGGCACGGAATGAGCGAGCAGGAATTCATTTTTTACAGCAATATGATTGACGAAGCGACGCGACAGGAACAGTTGATGAGTCCGGCGACGGCGACAATTACCGTTCTCACTTCTTCCGACGCGGCGGGCGAAGGTTTTAATGACCCGGCACTGCCTGCCGTGCCGAATGAAGGCGGCAACACTGGCGCGACGCTCGGACAGCAGCGGCAGATTTTATTTAATCACGCGGCACAGCAAATTTGGGGAACATTTCTCGACAGTGCCGTTCCGACCAGAATCAACGCTAAATTTGACTCGATAGCGCCGTGCGACAGCAACGGCGGTGTTCTGGGATTTGCCGGAACAAATTTTACATCCTTTAATTTCCCCAACGCAGAATTTACTAACACCGATTATCATATTGCGTTGAGAAATAAACAACGCGGAACTGATGCACTCGGAGCGGCGCAAAACCATATTGACGCAACTATTAACAGCGATGTGGATTTGGCTTGCCTCAATCCAGGGACCAGATTTTATTATGGTCTGGACGCTAATGAACCCAATGGAACGATTAATTTATTAGTCGTCTTGCTGCACGAATTGGGACACGGCTTGGGTTTTTCCAGTTTTGTGGACGGCACGACGGGGGTTTTCGGAAGCGGTCGCCCGGATATTTATTCGCGCTTTATGCTTGATGAAGACAGCGGTTTTTTGTGGGCAAATATGACGGACGCGCAACGTGCCGCTTCCGCGCTCAACAATGAAGACGTGGTTTGGAACGGCGCGAACGTGCGAATCGCTTCCGGTTCGCTGCCGATAACTGCCGGATTTGGAAATCTGCCGGGAAGCGTAAATTTATTTACGCCGAGCAGTTTTCAAGGCGGCTCTTCGATTTCACATTTCAGCAGTGCAGTTTCACCGAATTTATTGATGGAACCGGCGATAAACGGCGACGCGGCGGTCAATCTGGATTTAACCCGCCAACAGATGCGCGATCTCGGCTGGTATCGGGACACGACGAATAACACCAGCCGCGACCAGATTACAACTGTCGCCCCGAACAGCGGAACGGTGAATGTTGCGAGCACTCGCAATATCACCTGGACGAACACCGAATCGTTCGCCCGCAACGTGACGATTGAACTTTCCACCGACGGCGGCGCGACCTTTCCGATTACTATCGCTGCTAATCAAGCCAATACGGGAACTTTTTCGTGGAATGTTCCTAACTCCACGCCGCTGACAACACAAGCGCGAATCCGCGTGCGCGAGGTCGGTTTTTCAGATCCGGCAGGCGTTTCGGCGGCAAATTTTGCGATCGAAGCTGCTGTGCCGACTTCCTCAACCGTTCCCGTTTTCGGCAGAATCGCCGATGCCGGCGGCAGAGGAATTGCGAGAGCCGTTGTAACTTTGACTGATTCTCAGGGCAATTTGCGAACGGTGCAGTCAAATCCGTTCGGCTATTTTCGTATTCAGGAAATTCCCGTCGGCGCGACTTATTTCATCAACGTCAAACACAAGCGCTACCGATTTATGTCGCAGGTGATTAATTTGAGCGAGGCTGTCGAACTGAACTTTGCCCCGATGAATAAGTAGAATTAAATAAAACAAAAAAAACGCGGGCGAAAAATCATAAATTTGATTTTTCGCCCGCGTTTTTGGCATTTGCGTTATCCGCCGCGATTTGGGCAATGAACGCCGATGGGCATATATCATTCAGCACACAGTCGGCGCATTTTGGCTTTCGCGCCTGACAGATTTTTCGTCCGTGCGCGATGAGCCAGTGCGGAAACATTATCCAATGTTCTTCCGGCACAAGTTCCTGCAAATCCTTTTCAATTTTTTCCGCAATCGTATTTTCCGTTAAGCCCA
>CBDUBY010000028.1:0-27898 GCA_965365505.1 uncultured Pyrinomonadaceae bacterium
GTTTTCGGTTGATAAATTTCTTTGAGTTCGCCGCGCGCCGCGTCGTTGACCAGCAACGCCCAGGTATCGTCGGCTTCGCCTAAAGCAACCGCGTCGGCGTGGCGTTTGCCGCCGTCTTTGCCTAACGCTTCATCGGGACATTCGGTGACGTGCGGTCCGCCCATCACGACTTTGATTCCCGCATCGCGCAGCGCGTCGGCGAATTTGTAAGCCCGAGCGACCATTCGCGTCATCGCGCCGATGCCGACCAGTTCGACGTTTTCCTTTTGACAAAACTGGACAAGTTCCGCCTCAGTCATCGCTTTGGCGTTGCCGTCAATCAAGATGACTTCGTGTTCTTTCGGCGTCAGCGATTGAAGCAGAAACATCCACAGATGCGGCATAAAATTGCGCGTCACGCCGTTATCGGGATTGTAGAGCAATATCTTCATAAATTATTTCAAAGCGGTTTCTATGCCGTCTTTTTTAAGTTTGTCCAAAACGCTTTGGTGTCATAAACCGACTGCGAATCTGGAACTCAATGGCTGACTAAATCTCAATGATTTCCTAGGAGAATTTTATCAGTATTGTAAAAGTTTGTATGTAAAGCAGAAAACACATTAGAATTTTTCGCTTTTAATTATGCGCGAACGGAAAATGATTATAAAAAATGTTCTCACATTACAATAAGATGCACACAGTTTTCGGTTCAATCGAATACGTTTATCCTTAATCAGTTCTACGCGTGGCACGAACAAAAGAACCGTAATCAAACCGCCTTGTCACCGAAAAAAAGAAATTTTGACGGGGAAAATCAGGAGAATAATAAAATTATCACGCGACTCTGTTTAAGATGTTAACACAGAAAAATTTCGACGCGAAAGAACCGCTGCAAGATGTCGCTTATTTTCGGCTGACAAAACTATTACAATCGAGCCAAAAACGCCACGGCTTCTCAGCATATTCTTCAGCGTAATCAATGCCGACGCGCTTTCCGCAGGCGATTCGGTCAGACGAAATCTTTGCGCCGTCTTCAAGCCAAATCTGTTTTCCGAGCAAATCTTCATTATTAAAAGTTTTATCAATGCCGAGGGCGATACAGAGTTTGCCCGGTCCCGAAGTCAAATTCGTATCCTTCATCTCGCGCCCGCGCCGCTCGCGCATAATTTCAATTCCGTCAACCGGCTCGACAGCGCGAATGAGAATCGCGTGCGGCGTGCCGACCGCTCCGGCGACGACGTTAAACTGATAATACATTCCGTAAATGAAAAAAATATAAACCGTGCCGCCCAACGCAAACATCGTTTCGGTTCGCTTTGTTCGACGATTGCCGTAAGAGTGCGCGGCTTTGTCTTCGATGCCCAGATAGGCTTCGGTTTCGACAATCATTCCCGAAACTCTTGCGCCTGTCGCCGCCGGAACGACTAAAATTTTACCGATTAAATCCTGCGCGATTTGCAGGGTATCGGTGCGCGTATAAAATTCGCGGGCGAGTTTTTTCATAAAAATAAAAAGCGAAACAGTCAAACAAAACAGATTTCAATGCTGACCTTGAAGATGGTTCAAAGTTGTGATCTAAACAGCAACTCTGAACTTTTATCTGACCTCGTTTGTTTTGTCAAAACGAATTCTTGCGACAGTCGTGATGCTGTTTGCCACATTCCAAATCCGCGCCGGATGGATTTGTGCCGGTGTGATTATTTTCAATATCAATTTTAGCGTAAGCCCATTCGTGGCTGGCAGAGATCGTTGAACAAGAACTTCTGAAACATTCGTGTCAATACCAATTGCCGTTACTCTAAATATTTGCCTCAAGCCGGTTCGAACTTGGTGGTTGTTTCGCCCTCACTGCCTCGAAGCAATCACCGCCAGAGGCGGTGGTTTGATTTTCTAATCAATGGACGCGGACGGCGCGGGCAGCGAACTTCTTATCACGTTGCTTAGTTTCGACGTATAATCTACTTTTCAGATAAACTTTACTTGTATGTAAATTCCGTTTTATACGGTTTTGCAGGGATATTTAATAAGGAGCGCCCCAAATTATGAATCGAGGTTTTCGTTTTTTTACCGCGTCGTTGCTGATAACGGCTTTTATTTTTTCGGGATTGATTTTATTAAATCGAAATTTTACGTCCGTCAAAGCTGAAAAGTTGACGGTGGGCAATCAAGTCAGCGAAATCAAATTCGCTCCGGAAGATTTTTGGAGCGAATTTGATCGTATGAAAAATAGAGTGCGGCTAAGCGACGACTTGCCTGAAAACTCGCGCTTTGTGCAGATTGACCGGATAGCACTCGCCTCGGCGCTGAGTCGAGTACCATCGGAATTTGAAAAAGAAAAAGCGGAATCCGTAATTCTGCCGCTGCCTTTGCCCGACGGAACTTTTGAAAATTTCCGCATCGAAGAATCATCGGTCCTCGAACCGGATTTAGCCGCGCTTCACCCACAGATAAAAAGCTATCGCGGGCAAGGCGTTGCTCGTCCGGCGTGGACGACGCGCTTTGATTTTACGCCGCAAGGTTTTCACGCCATCATTTTAGCCGGAGATAAAACCGCCATCATTCAACCGACCGCTAATTCGACTGTTTACGCCAGCTATTTTGACCAAGACTTAAAAGGCGGCGAGCATAAATGTTTGACCGCAGATTTTCATCGCGTCAAATCGGGCGACCAAATCGAATTAGACAGTGACGAACCGGAAATCGCTGTCGGTTCGACTCTCAGAACATACCGCATCGCCCTTGCCGCGACTTTTGAGTATGCCCAAACTTACGGCGGCGGGACAATCGCCGGGACAGTCGCTTCGTTCAACACGCGGATCACTTTGACCAACGCGATTTACGAACGCGACCTCGCAGTGCGTCTCGTGCTGGTCAACGATACCGACGTTATTTACAGTGCCGACCGGGGTTTTACGGCGGCGACCGACCCTTACGATAACTCGAATGTCATCACGATGCTCGATCAGGTAATGCCCGATTTACAAAACAATGTCGGAATGGCGAATTATGATTTGGGTCACGTTCTCGGAAATATCACCGGAGGCGGAGGATCAGCTTCGGGTGTGGCATTTATCGGTGTGGTTTGTGACAATAGCACATTCGGTTCAGGCGGAGCGATTAAAGGCGGCGGAGCGACTCTAGTCAGTGGCTCGGTTAGCAGCAGCGGGGTTTTAGGCGTTCTAATTCACGAATTCGGGCATCAATTCGGTGCAGATCACAACATGAACGGAACGCTCGCCAACTGCAATCAGCGCAATCCGGCAACCTCATTTGAATCGGGCAGCGGTTCGACCATTATGGGTTACTCTCAAATTTGCGGCGCGGATAACATCACGACAGTGCGCGATTTGCGGTTTCACGCCAAGAGTTATGAGGCGATTAATAATTACATCACAAGTTCTGCGAGCTGCTCGATGGACACGGTGACCGGCAATACGCCGCCGACAGTCAGCGGCGGCGGGAATCGGACGATTCCAAAATTTACGCCGTTTACGCTGACGGCGACGGCGAGCGATGTCAACGGCGATTCCTTGACTTATAACTGGGAACAGATTGACGCGGGCGGCACGACTTTTGTACAGAACGGAACAGAACCGTCGTATGAGGGACCGACCGATCCGACAAATACCACGCGCCCGCTGTTCCGTCCGCTTCCCGCCTCGACTTCGCCGTCGCGGACGTTTCCGAGCCTGACTTACATTCTCAATAACGCCAACAACCCGCCACTCAACGACGGCAGCGGTTTGAAAATCGCCGAGGAGCTTCCGCGTGTCGGACGCACGATGAATTTCCGCGTCACCGCCCGCGACAACCGTACAGGCGGCGGCGGCGTGAACGAGGACACTGTAACGCTGACGGTTCACGGCAATTCAGGTCCTTTTCTGGTTACCTCGCCCGACACCGCCGTCAGTTATCAGGGTTCGACGACACAAACAGTTATGTGGAGCGTCAACAACACGAACAACGCGCCGGTTAACGCGACGAATGTGCGAATACTACTCTCGACCGACGGCGGCAACACATTCCCGACCGTGTTGACGGCATTAACTACAAATGATGGTTCGGAAGCCGTTACGATTCCGAACACGCCGACAACGACCGCCCGCATCAAAGTCGAGGCAGTTGGCAATATCTTTTTCGACATTTCCAATAGTAATTTCACAATAGTCGCCGGTCCGACTTCCGCTTCCGTTTCCGTTTCCGGGCGAGTAGTCAATATGTCGGGACGAGGCATCAGCCACGCGCGTGTGCTTCTGACCGGAGAAAACGGCATAACGCGCTATGCCTCGACGAATGCGTTCGGTTATTACCGCTTGACGGATGTGGCGGCGGGTGAAACTTACATTTTCAGCGTCAGTCATAAACGCTATTTTTTCCTTCCGCAAGTGTTGACAGTGACAGAGGAAATTAGCGAGTTAAATTTCGTAGCTGAACTATGAAAGTCGAATTTGAAAGCGGATAAAACTGAATGGGAAATGCGTTATCGAACAATTTAATAGGCGTAAGGGCGCGGCGACTTTGTTGTTTGGCTTGTCTGTTGAACTTCAGCAGACTTAGCGGCGATTTCGCCGCGCCTCATCTCAAACGTCAGATAACTCCGCCTTCGAGATAAACTTGCAATATGCTCAAAGTATCTATTAGTTATCTCAAAAATAATCTTGAACGCCGAACGCCGAAACCAAAGAGAAACATTAAAACTCCGCCGAATGTGCGAATCGCCAAATAAATTGTTTGGAAATCAGCGGCGGACAGATTCTCACACTACTCCAATTTTGCTTCAACCGAAAAATTTGCAGTTCAGATTTTCTCGCCGAAATCGGACGGGTAATAAATCAATTCGACTGCGTTGCCGCCAACACCATTGGTATAAAACGAGGATGTGCCGTCACGGTGCGGTTTAATCGGGCGATTTTCTTTAGCGGCGGCGGCTTCGAGTTCTTCCATTGTTTCAACCTTCAATCCGAGATGCGTCGGATGTTTAGAATTCGGCGGCAAAAGCGCGATACCGAAACCGCGCGCGTCGCGCATCATCGCCCAATCTTCATAAAGCGTTTCGAGCGTAAATCCCAAACGCTTATATTCTTCCACGTCTTTTTTCAGGTCGTCGCACTTGACCGCGATGTGGTCAACCGTTCCCTGAAAACGAATATCATTTTCGTTTTTCATATTAATAAAGCTCCTCGCTGGTAAAATTATATTAGAAGCTCACTCAAAAATCGAAAGAGACGTTCTGAGTTCCAGCTAAAGCTGGAACTCAGAACGCTTGAAACTATTTTTGAGTGAGCTTCTAATTATTCTTTACACAGCCTCTTTGAAAATTAGTAATTCCAATCAAAGAAAAATCTCATACTTAAATTTAACAGTATTTCTCTCAAAACTTCAGTGATGAATGTAATTCAAATTATCCATTTTTTTGGTTTTAATTACATATAATCGTATTGGCGACCAAATATTTCCAGTAAAAATTGCTTTGCTGAAATCTTTTTCTTAACTGTCAGATATTCTTAATTACGCATTGCTAATAACAAAATTATTTCAAATGCTCAATAAATTAATAACACATTTTTTAGGAACAAAATTTGCTACTTTCAATATCACCATATCTAGCTGGTAGATGAATTAAGTATTTAATCATCGTATCTATTCGGTAGATGGCTTAAATATTTAGTTTTAATTTATTCACCAAAAAAATTAAAGAGGTAAAATTTACTATGAAAAAAGTCTTAAAAGAGTTGCTTGAGCCGAGATTTTTTCCTGTCGGCGTATTCGCTATATTAGCGGTTATGTTACTGGCGGGACAAAACACCTTCGCGCAAGGAACACGCGGAACAATTCGCGGAACGGTGACTGACACTGCCCAAGGCGCTGTCCCTAATGCAACTGTAAAACTAGTTGACGCTGCAAAAGGCACGGAAGTCCGTAGTGTGACAACTGGTTCAGACGGTCAATATCAATTTGTTGAAATCGAGCCGTCCACTTATTACATCGTTATCACGGCGGCGAACTTTGCCGAGCAGAGAATAAATGATATCACGGTTGAAACAAATCGTAATTTAGTTTTGGACGCAACGATTTCCGCCACTGCCGGAACAACTGAAGTAGAAGTTACGGCGGGAGCTGAATTAGTAGACCGCGAATCACCGACGCTTGGTTCAACAGTGGAAAATCGTCGTATCGTCGGTTTGCCGCTCAACGGACGCAATGTTCTTAATCTTGCGTTACTTCAACCGGGCGTGTTTCCGACCAGCGGAACTTTATCCGGCTTGGGCATCAGAGTTAACGGTAGCCGCGGTACTGAAAATAACGTGTCTATTGACGGCGCCAATAACAATGAAGTTGCAGTAGGCGGCGTTATCGGCGGAATCTCGCGCCCTGACGCGGTACAGGAATTCCGATTGCTGACATCTAACTTTGAAGCAGAATTCGGACGTAACACCGGTTCAATTATTAACGTAGTTACCAGATCCGGGACGAACGATTATCACGGCAACGCGCGGTTCTTCTATCGCGGAACCGAGCTTGCTGCTGCTAACTTTTTTGATAATGCTCTCGCAACTGCTGCCCAACAGGGAACAGATCGTCGTCAACCGTTCGACCGTAAGGAATATGGATTCAACATCGGCGGTCCGGTTAAATTTCTTAGCTTTGGAGAAGGCGGTCCGACGATTTATGACGGCAAAGATAAAACATTCTTTTTTGCGGATTTTGAACGTCGCTATCAAAAACTCGGCGGTTCAGTAGCACTTTCCAATCTTCCGAGTGCTGCGGAAAGAAACGGAGATTTCAGCGCGCTTCTTGCTCAAGGGATAATAATTTATGACCCGTTAACGGCAACGGCTGCCAATCCGGGCGGCAACCCTTTCCCTGGAAACATTATTCCGACTAATAGAATTTCTCCGATTGCTCGATTTTATAACGGGTTTATTCCGGCGGCGAATGCTCAAGGTCAAGCCCTGGCAACGAACAATGAGATTTCTAAGGTAAATTATTTCACCGGTCGTTTTGACCATAATTTTTCCAGCAATCACTTGTTCAATTTCACGTATAACTACACTGATTCGGATACGGCATCAGGTGCGGCATTCGGCGGCACAAACATTCCGGGCTTCGGGTCAACGAATTTACGTACAACAGATAACTACGTCGCCAGATACACGTCTGTATTATCATCTAACATCGTTAATACATTCCTGTTTAGCTACGGCAGAAATAACCAGCCGGGTGTTGCTCCGGTGAATAGAACGACGCCGGCGGAAATTGGATTCACCGCCAACTTTGTTGCTAACCCGGCATTTGCCGGACCTCCGTATATCACGTTTTATGATCGAGGTTTTACGCTTGGAAATACAGTTCAAGGTCCGCAGGTTCGTGTCACCGAAAACATTCAATTCCAGGATTCGTTAAGTTATGTTTTGGGCGACCATCGTCTTAAATTTGGCGGTGATTTCGTCAAATACAAACAAGCTACAACTTTTCTCTTCGTTAACCAAGGCATCTTCGGATATTCTTCAATCGAAGAAGAAGGCAGCAACGCAATCGGCGACGATTATGCAGGTTTTCTTCTCGGTGTAACTCCGACTACCGTTCAATTCGGCGCGTCGGGTGAAAGAGATTATCGTCAAAAAGCATACGCCGGATTTGTTCAGGATAACTGGAGAGCGACTAAGAATCTGACGTTATCGCTCGGTCTTAGATATGAATATAATTCTCCGTTAACCGATTTACAAAACCGCGTTGCTTACTATCGTCCGCTTCGTGGTGTTACATCCTCGCTTCTGGCAAGCGGCGCACTTTCATTTCAAGGTAGAAGAATTCGTGCGTCAGGAAGACTTCCGAACGGTCTTGTTTATGTAGGCGATCCTGATCCGGTTTTAGGTGGAACTGTCCCGGAAGGCGGCATTCAGACTGATAAAAATAACTTTGCGCCGAGATTCGGTTTTGCTTATGCCCTGAATTACGGAAATGGATTTTTAGGTAAATTTATCGGTGAAAATCAAACTGTTATTCGCGGCGGCATCGGGCAGTATTACGGCGCTATCATTGGCGATACGGCTCTGCAGCAACTTAACGCTACCGGTTATAACGGAACGAATGCGTTTCTTTATCATCCCGGCGGAACTTTAGCAGACCCATTCGGTCCTGATGCATTCCCGTTGTATAGCTTCTTGGGAGCTGAAAGCACTATTTTGCAGTTGGATAATCCATTTACTTCAACAGCCGATATTGTGATTCCTACTTCTTTGAATGCGCTTGCTCAACCGATTGACCCGCTTATAGAAACTCCGATTGTGACCCAATACAACGTGACAATCGAGCGCAGCTTCTTAAAGGACTACGTTTTTAGTTTGAGTTATGTCGGTAATCGAGGCAAAAAGCTGTATGTTCAAGAACAGATTAATCCTTCTCTTGGAACTTTGCTTTCGCCGACATTAAGAATCCAAGGCGGCGCAGTTCCTGCTCCGACAACGGCTAACGCGGCTGCTCGTCGCGTGAACGATGACGTTCGATTATCGTTAAACCAATTAACGACAAAGGGCGTTTCAAAATTTGATTCAATGGAGGCTAATTTCCAGAAACGCTTTAGTGATGATGGATTGAGCTTCCAGCTTGCTTATACGTTCTCGAAATCACTCAACGATGCCGACACACAACGCGGCGGAATTGATATTATTGATCGTAAAGCCGGTTACGGCAGATCGTCTGACGATTACCCGCACAGATTTGTAGGTAGTTTCATTTATGAATTCCCCTTCTTCAAAAATACCAACGGTTTTGTAAAACGGTTGGTTGATGGCTGGAGTCTTGGCGGTATTTATACCTATCAATCAGGCGATGTCTTTAGTGTTGGCAATTTGACCGATACAGTCGGAACGGGCGGCGGTGTTATTAGTTATGCTAACATTGGCTCTGAAGCATTTACCACACTCGACCCGAGAAGCACGCCTGATCGTCGTGCATTCAATAGAAACGCATTTGCGACGTTCACGTGCGGCACTTCATTCCAGCTTTGTATAAATGCTGACGGAACCAGAGGAAGACGCGGAACATCCGGCAGAAACCAATTCCGTCTTGATAATCCGACGAATAACTGGGATCTTATTCTAGCGAAAAGAACCAGATTGTGGAGCGAAAGTTCCAGCCTCGAATTACGGTTTGAAGCATTTAACGCATTCAACACAGTACGATTTACAGGCGTGGATTTGAGCTTGAGCAGTGCTAATTTTGGAACTTATACATCAGCGGCACAAGGTCGCAGCGTCCAACTCGGCGCACGTGTAAACTTCTAATTGAGGCTGTAAAAAGCCATTTTAAGGTCTGCCGGTTTTTTATCGGCAGACCTTTTTTGTTTGAGTTTAGCTAATAGATAAAGTCGTTGTTGTATGAAAAAGGCTAAGAGTTTTAGCGGAAATCAAAGCGTTCAGCTTCAAGCGGATATTTTCAGATGTCTACAACGCGAATGCGCGGATTTCCAGACGGCTTCGGAAACAATGCAAGCAACAAAATTCAGAATTTTGTCCATTATTTTAGATAAATTCCGCCGGGACTGGCATATAAGTTAGCCGATCGCAGTGAATTCCGGCATTCGCGGCAATCTCGGCGCGAATACGGAAAGAACCGGTTCGACTTATAATTGGGATATGGCATTAGTGAAAAACGTCAAGACCTTTGGCGAGAGTCAGGCTCTTCAGTTTCGAGTGGAAGTTTTTAATGTCTTTAACCATCGGAACTTTACGACTATTCCGTCGAACACAATTGGTAATACCGTCAACACGACGCTGTTTCTCAATTTGGGACAGACGAACGTCGCCGGGCGCGGTTTCACCTTCGGAGCGCGTTATTTCTTTTAGTTTTTCGAGTTAATTTCGTTTCCGAAAGGAAACCATCGAGAGCGGCTTTTCAACGAGCCGCTCTTATTTGTTTTATGATAAAATTTTGCCAATGTCGCCGAATGCCTCTAAATCTCACCTGTCAATCGTGCCGCTCGGCGCGGGCGATTTGATTGATCGCGCCGTCAGGTTTTACCGGCAGAATTTTTGGACGTTCGTGCTGATTGCCGCGCCGCCGGTCGTCATCGGCATGATATTTTCCATCGGCTGGACGATTCTGGGGCGTGAAGTTTTTTCCGTCGGCTTGACGAACGACCAGGACGACATCTTTGTTTATTACTTTTTCGCCTGGCTCGGCACGATTTTCATCTGGCTGGTGGAAGCGGTAGCGACTTTGATGGTGATGGGCGGAGCGTCGCGCAACTTCGTCCGCCATCTGCTGTTCGGCGAGCCGCTCGCGTTCAGCGAAACTTATAAAAACGTCAAAGACAGGTTGGGCGGTTTAATCGTCGCCTCGATTATCATCGCCGTTCTGCTCGGCATTATCGGGTTGATAACTTTTTATTTCGGATTGATTATCGCGGCGTTAGCGGTCGCCCTTTCCGCGATGGCGTTGAGTTTTTCGCCGTTTTTAACTTTGGTAGTTTCCATTCTGCTCGGCGCGGCAATTTTAGTCGGTTCGGCGTGGCTGTTTTTTTTAATCGCTTCGCGGTTCGTTTATGTTCCGCAAGTGATGTTGGTCGAAGGTCAAGGCATCGTCGCGGCTTTCGGCAGAAGTATGTCGCTGGCGAGCGGCAACGTCAAACATCTCGCCGCACTGTTTATTTTTACAATTGTCGCCGCTTATTCGGCACTTTCGCTGCTGTATATTCCGCTCGGCTGGTATGCTTATCTCAAAGGCGTTCCGATTTTCACTTTTCAATTAGACGGCATTCCGGCGTGGTATGAAATCGCCAATCAGTTTCTCTGGCAGACGAGTCTTATTTTACTGACTCCCGTTTGGATGATCGGATTGTGCCTGCTTTATGTTGACGAGCGCGTGCGTCACGAAGGTTACGATATTGAATTAATGGCAGCGCGGCGATTGGGCGAAATCCCCGCCGTGCCGCAGGAATTCGTCAACCCGCTCTATCCGGCTCTGGCGAATCAAGCCGTGCCGAACCGCGCGCCGGAACGAAAATCTTCTTCAACTTCTCCTTTGGGATTAAGTTAGAAAAATTTATTTTAGACGTGACCACGATGCGAATAAACCTACTCTTTATCAGCCGATTCGCGCTTTTCATTTTCACTATCCTCGCGATTCCGCCGCCGACAACCGCCGCGCCTCTGTCTGAATATCAGGAAAACGTCAATCATCTAAAGGAAGATTTGAACCGGATGATTCAACCGGACGAAGATTCGACCGACATGGAGAATCTGGCATTGGAGCGCGAAGTTTTAGCCGAGTTTCCGAAACTTCTGCCCGCGCAGGATAAAATCGAATGGCAAGGCTCAACCGTCGAAGTCAATAATCAATGGATTCACGACGCACTCGGCAGATTCGGAAATGAGCCGCCCGAATCAGCCAAACGCATAGCGATTTTAATTGAAATAAGTGACCGCCTCGCCGCCATTGAAAATAAATTAAAAGAACTCGAAAGCGCGACGACTGCCGAACGCGCCAAGGACGAAGACAAACGCAAGCTGGCGGAAATTTTGCAGCGCGAAGAATATCAGAAGCCTAAGGAAAAAGGTGAAAGTCTGCTGGAAAAAATCTGGCGCGGGATTGTCGAATGGCTCGAAAAAATGTTTCCGCCTTCAAAGCCTTCAACCGTTTCACCGACCGCCGCTGCGGGCTCGTTCACGTTCGTTCTTCAGATGATTCTTTTCGCCGTAATTTTGGGCGCAATCGGTTTTCTGATTTATCGCTTCGCGCCGTTTTTCGTCAACAAATATCGCAGTAAGGAAAAGCGCGAGAAAAAAGAGCGCGTCATTTTAGGCGAGCGTTTAGCCGCCGATGAAACGTCGCAAAATCTATTTGACGAAGCCGAACGTCTCGCTCGCGAAGGAAACTTGCGCGGCGCGATTCGCAAAGGATACATCGCGCTTTTGTGCGAACTGAGCGAGAGAAAAATTATCGGACTTTCACAGCACAAAACCAACCGCGATTATTTGCGCGACATCTCGAAACAAAACGAGTTATACAAAAATATGAGCGGCTTAACGAAAAATTACGAACGTCACTGGTATGGTTTCGACGCGGCGCAGAAAAGCGATTGGGAAGAATTTAGACGCGAATATCGAAAGGCGATTGGTAATAATTGAAAAAGCTAAATCGCTGAATTATTCAGAAGCTATCTCAAAAATCGAAAGCGACGTTCTGAGTTCCAGCATAAGACGGGCTTCTGCCGCGAGTAAAGCCAGCTGAAGCTGGAACTCAAAACGCTTGAAGCTGTTTTTGAGATAGCTTCTAACTTAAAATTCCAAAACGAATGAAACAAAAACTTCTCATATTCGCGGCGTTCATTTTCCTGATTATAGTCTTAATCGGGCTGAATGCCGCGTCTTATGTGCAGAAGGATAAAATGCCGGACAGCGAATTGAATCCGAACCGCTCGACTTACAACGCGGGCGCGACCGGCACCAGAGCTTTTTACGATTTGCTGGCTGAAACCGGCAGGCGACCCGCGCGCTGGCAGGAACCGCCGTCTGCGCTGTTGTCCGGCGCGGATAAAAACAGACCGCAAACTTTCGTCGTTGTCGGCGCGACCCGTCGCGAGTTCGAGCAAAATGAAATCGAACAGCTTCTGCGTTGGGTTTCGGCAGGCGGAAAATTAGTGATAATTGACCGCGAACCGCCGAAAGAATTTTTCAAACCCGCAAATTGGAACATCTACGCCGACCCCGAAACGCAACCGGCGTTTCTCAGCATTGACCCGTCGGACGCGAAACAGATGACTTCAATGACCGCCGCCGCTAAACCGACGCAGCCGACTGTCTACACAAGAAACGTCAATGCCGTCCAACCGTCGCGTTTCGCAGCGACGATTACGCTTGATTTTTTCACGACCGAAGAAGATATTGAAGCGAAAAAAGAAGAAATTCTGGATTACAATTTTGAAAAAGAAGAAATTGCCGAAGACGATAAAAAATCTACGCTGACAAAAGAATTACCGGGCGAAGTTTCGACGAAAACTACCGAGTTTTATAAAACATTCGCGCCCGTCGTGCATCTTGCCGGCGCGGGAAAAACGCTGCTTATTGACTTTCCTTACGGCGCGGGGCAAATCGTTTTTTTGTCTGATCCGTATATCGTTTCCAACGGCGGCATCAGTCTCGTTGACAACGCGCAGTTAGCGATTAATATCGTCACCGCACGCGAAGGCGTCATTGCTTTCGACGAATTTCATCAAGGCTACGGCGCGGGCGAAAATCGTCTTTTTGAATATTTTGCCGGAACGCCGCTCGCAGCGATTTTATTGCAATTCGCCGCGCTTGTCGGTTTCGTTTTGTTCACGCAAAGCCGTCGCTTTGCCCGAGCGTTGCCGGAAACCGAACCAAATCGTCTTTCAAAACTCGAATACGTTTCGGCGATGGCGGAATTGCAGCAGCGAACCAGAGCCTTTGATTTGGCGATTGAAAACATCTACACCGATTTTCGGCGGCGAGTTGCGCGACTGGTCGGCGCGGATAATTTTACCGTTTCGCTGAAAGATTTGGCGCAGCTGATTTCGGAACGCGCCAAACTAAACGCCGCTGAAATAGAAAACCTGATGTTCAAATGCGAAGAAATCATTCGCGGCGAGCCGACAAACAAGCGGGAAACTTTAGATTTGATAAGCCGTCTGCGCGAAGCTGAAGAGAAGTTGGGATTAAAAAGACAGCGGGCAGCCGGAAAATAATTGCCGAAATTATGCCGACTTTTTCTTTAATCTTATTAATCGTTTTGTTCTTTGTGACAACTGTGGTCGGCGTGGTGACGGGCAGCAATTCGCTGATAACCGTGCCCGTGATGTTCCAGTTCGGCATCGAGCCTAAAGTTGCCGTCGCCACGAATATGTTCGGCTTAACGTTTATGGCAATCGGCGCGACGATTCCGTTTTTGCGACAGGGCGCGATTGATAAAAGAAGAGTTTCGCCGCTGGTAATTTTAACTGTAATCGGCTCGGCAATCGGCGCGAGCCTTGTCAGTTTTATTTCCGACAAAACGATGCCGGTAATCGTTTCGGTTTCAATGATAATCGTTACGATTTTCACTTTGCTGAAACGCGACGCAGGAGTAAGCAAGACAGAAATTGTTTCGCGCCGGTTTTTGATAATCACTTACGCTCTGACCTTTCTGCTCGGAATTTACGGCGGGCTTTACAGCGGCGGTTATGTGACGATATTGACCGCGACTTTTGTCGCATTTTTCGGAATGACATTTAGCGAATCGGTCGCTTCGACAAAACTTATTAACGTTTTTTCCTCTTTGATTGCCTCGCTGATTTTTATGTGGCAAGGTTTAGTAGATTATAAACTCGGCGCGATTTTAGCCGTTGTAATGTTTGCCGGCGCATACGTCGGCGCGCACACGGCGACGAAGTTAAGCGACGTTTGGCTCAAGCGAATTTTTATCGGAACGGTTTTGATTTTAGCGGTAAAAACGATTTTTGATTTTATTTAATTTAAGATGATACCAACAGACGCAACAGAAGAATTCACAATTCCAAACGACTCTGAGCCCGAGATTCAAGCCAGACAAATGCTCGTTTATACGCCAAGAACCATCGCGCATATTAAAAATGAACTCGGCAAAATCATCGTCGGGCAGAACGAGGTTATCGAACAAATTCTCGTCGCCGTTCTCGCCGAAGGACACGCGCTTTTAGAAGGCGTTCCCGGCACAGCGAAAACTTTAATCGTTAAAACGCTGGCGCGAATTGCTAATGCGAATTTTTCGCGCATTCAATTCACGCCCGATTTAATGCCGTCCGACATTACCGGAACGAATGTTTTTAATATGCAGTCGTCGGAATTTTCCCTGCGACAAGGTCCAATTTTCACCGACATTTTATTGGCTGATGAAATCAACCGCACGCCGCCGAAAACGCAAGCCGCGCTGCTCGAAGCGATGGAAGAACGCCAAACGACGATTGACGGCGACCGCTATAAACTCTCCACGCTGTTCACGGTTTTGGCGACGGAAAACCCGATTGAATATGAAGGAACTTACCCTTTGCCCGAAGCGCAGCTCGACAGATTTTTGCTGAAAATTCTGATTGATTATCCGGCGGCAGACGCTGAACTCGAAATCGTTTCGCGCTGGGACGCAGGCTTTAACGCCCGTCAATTAGAGCAAGTCGAAATCGCGCCTTTGAGCGCGGAGTTGTCAATCCAAAACTGCCGCAATGAGGTCAAAGCAATGCGAATGGAAGCGGGCGTTCAGAAATACATCGTCGAAATTGTCAGAAAATCCCGAACGCATCCGACGATTCTTTATGGCGCAAGCCCGCGCGCCTCGGTTGCTCTGCTTCTCTGTTCAAAAGCTCTCGCCGCCATTCGCGGGCGCGATTTCCCGACGCCCGACGACGTGCGCGACGTTGCGCCGCCTGTTCTGCGTCATCGTCTTTCGTTGCGAGCCGAAGCCGAACTCGACGGCGCGACGACCGACGCGGTGATTTCCGATATTCTCAAAACCGTCGAAGTACCTAGGTAAAATTAGCTGTATGGGGAAAGCTAAGATAATCGTTTTGACTTTTTTTCTTTGGTTAATTGGCTGTGCTTTGTATTGTTATTGGTATATCGCTTCGGCTCTCGCTCAACCGATGGACGCTTACGCTGATTCAGCCGGATTTCAATTCTTTGCCTTCATACTATTTAGATTTCCGTTTCTATTGATGGCTCTGCCGTTTCTGATTCTGATTGAAACCATAGTTTTCGATTTCTTTACTAAGTCTAAAAACGTCGGTTAGTTTATTTTTCACCATCCAAAGAGCTATACTGTTTGATTGTGATAGGTCGCTAATAAATCACAATGCACCTTAAGTTATGAAAATAGCAGTAGCAATGAGCGGCGGCGTAGATTCTTCAAGCGCGGCGGCTCTGCTCAAAGAACAAGGACACGAACTCGTCGGCTTTACGATGCAGTTATGGAATCAGCGGCGCGGCATCTCGGTTGACGAAAACGGCGATCCTTTGCCGTCGCGCTGCTGTTCGCTCGACGACGTTTACGACGCGCGGCGCGTTGCGGAAAGTTTGGGAATGCCGTTTTATGTTTTGAATCTCGAGAAAGATTTTGAAGCGTCGGTCGTCGAACCGTTCGTGCAAAGTTACTTGGACGGCGAAACGCCGATTCCATGCGTCGCTTGTAATTCGCGCCTTAAATTCGCATCGCTCGATAAACTCGCCGTGAGTCTGGGCTGCGACAAAGTGGCGACCGGACATTACGCGCGCGTTGAATATGACAGAACGGCAAATCGCTATCGCCTGTTTCGCGGCAAAAATCATTGGAAAGACCAAAGCTATTTTTTGTGGGAACTCAATCAAGACCAACTTTCCCGCGCCTATTTCCCTTTGGGCGAAATGTTGAAATCGGAAGTCCGTGACATTGCGCGCGACGCGAATTTATACGTCGCCGAAAAACAGGAATCGCAGGAAATCTGCTTTGTTCCCGACGGCAAGTATTCCGAGTTTATTGACCGCTATTTAACGCACGAAAACCGTTTGGATGAACTGCCCGAAAAAGGCGAAATCGTCAACACGCGCGGCGAACAAATTGGCGAACACACGGGAATTCATCGCTACACCGTCGGACAGCGGCGCGGCTTAGGCATCGCACACGAAAAACCGCTTTACGTCGTGCAAATCGAACGCGCCAAAAATCAAATCATCGCGGGCGAAGCCGAAGAATTAGACTGTCTGGAATTCACCGCGAAAGGCGTAAATTGGGTTGCGTTCGAAGAACCGAGCGAATCTGTCCGCGCGTCGGTAAAGGTGCGTTATCGCCACGAACCTGCACCCGCGACGATTTACGCTTTGCCCGACAACCGCGCTCGCATCGTTTTCGACGAGCCGCAGCGCGCCATCACGCCCGGACAGGCGACTTGTTTTTATGACGGAGAAGAAGTGGTCGGCGGCGGCTGGATTGTGAAAAGTTCATAATCAATGAAAAAAGAAATTGTGATTATCGCGGGCGGCAACGGCGTTGGAAAAACGACTTTCGCCCGCGCTTTTTTGCAGGAATACGATTATGAATTTTTAAACGCCGATGAAATTGCAAGAAGTCTTTCAGCAAAAAATCCGGGCGAAAAGAAAATCAGCGCGGGCAAATTGTTTTTTCAAAAATTGAATGAAGCTGTCGAACAAAACAAATCTCTACTGATTGAAAGCACGCTTTCGGGTCGCTATTTGCAGAAATTTATTGAAAGCGTCAAAAAGCGAAATTATAGAATTACAATCATTTTTCTTTTCGCCGAATCGTCCGAGGTTTTAATAGAGAGAATTGCCGAGAGAGTAAAGAAAGGCGGACATTATGTTCCCGACAAAGATGTGCAAAGACGCTTTGTGCGCGGCAAAAGAAACTTTTGGGAGATTTACAAAATTTTAGTTGATAAATGGCATTTATATTACAATATGGAAGATAATTTTCAACTTATTGCGTTAGGTGAAAAAAATAATTTAATTATTATTGACGAAGATTTATTTGGTAAATTCAGTGAGATTTAGAATGGAACAGAAAACAAAACTAAAACCTGAAACTTACGAAAAGGCACTGGAATATCAGCGCATCGGCAACCGCGCCGTTCGCCAAGCCCAAGCGGAAAATCATCGTTTCGGATTACCGAATATCTATTCGCGCAACGGCAGAATCGTCTACGAAATGCCGAACGGCGACATCATCGTGAAAGAAACTTCTCAAACCGACAAGGAGAATAAATCGTAAAATTATTTCGACTCGCCTGACCAATGCAGGAAACCCCAATCGTAAAAATAAAACCGGGCAGCGCGTGGTTCAATCTCGACCTTAAAGATTTGTGGATTTACCGCGAACTGCTTTATTTTCTCACGCTGCGCGACATCAAAGTTCGTTACAAACAAACGGCAATCGGCGTTCTCTGGGCGATTCTTCAGCCGATTTTGACGACCGCGATTTTCACCGTCATCTTTAGCCAGTTTGCGCGGTTTGATTCTTTAACAATTCCGTATCCGCTGTTCGCTCTCAGCGGCTTGCTGTTGTGGCTGTTCGTCAACAGTTCAATCACGACAGCGAGCAACAGTTTAATCAGCAACACGAATCTGGTCACGAAAATTTATTTTCCGCGTCTGATTGTGCCGCTTGCCGCGACGCTTTCCGGGTTGATTGATTTTGTTTTGGGACTTGTGCTGCTCGTCGGACTGATGATTTTTTACGGCATCGGGCTGACCTGGCAGATTGTTTTCGCGCCGATTTTTATTGCACTGACAATTATTCTCGCCCTTAGTTTCGGGACGCTTTTCGCTGCTTTGAATGTGCGTTTCCGCGATGTGAAATTTGCGCTGCCGTTCGCTTTGCAGATTTGGATGTTCGTGTCGCCGATATTTTATCCGGCGAGTATTTTATCGGAAAAATGGCGCGTCGTTTTCGCCTTTAACCCGCTGACCGGAATTCTTGAAGGCTTTCGCGCCGCGCTGTTCGGCAGCGAGTTCGATTGGTTCGCCGTTTCGGTTTCGGTAGTTTTGATTTTTATTCTGGCTTTATTCTCGCTGTTCGTATTTAAGCGAATGGAAGACGATTTCGCCGATTTGATTTAAGTGATAAATGAGAAGTAAATCAAAATATGGATTTCATTTTTCACCTCTCACTTCTCTTCGTTCCCTCGATTTCCAAAATTAAATCCGCGCCGTAACATTTGGCGGGCGTTTGGAATCCTGTCTGAAAATTTCCTTCCGAAATTTTCTCGCCGATTTTCAAAGCGGTCAACACGGTTGTTGTATAACCTTCGGGACAAACGAGCCGCGCTTCGACCCGATTTCCCTCGTCATCGCTCGCTTCGCCCCACAGATAAGTTTTCCCCTTCGCGCGTTCTTCCTCATCAGGTCCGCCCTCGGGAATTTGTTTTTGCAGGTAATTTTGGACGAATTTGGTTTTGAGGAGCCAACCGAGATAACGACTGAGTTTGAGCATTTTCAAATTCGCTTCCGGCACAACCGTATAAACCTCAATGTTTGGAATTTCGGTTGAATAATACGCGGTCGAAACATCGCCCCACGGAATCGTGACGGCGTTTTTTCTGACTTCGCCGAAATCAATCTCGCGTGTTTTATAAGCGGCGGGAACGCGAACGATTTTCCCGTCGCGGCGAATCGCGCCGCCGTTGCCGACGTTCATCGTCATCGTCGCCTGCGTGCCGTGCGAAATTTTTCCCATTCCGTAAAAAGCGAGCGTCAGATTCGTCGCCGACGGCAAAAGATTTTTCAGATGCGCGGCTAAACAATCCGATGGCACGACATCGAAACCAACGCCGGGCATAATCATTATTCCGGCTTCTTTTGCCGCCGCGTCGCGCCGCGCCATTTGCTCGAACACGGAAATTTCGCCGGTAATATCGAGGTAATGTTTGCCCGTCCGCAGACACGCTTCAACCATTAAACTTGAAGTCAAAGAAAACGGTCCGGCGCAGTGAATGACGAAATCAACTTCCTTCAAAGTGTATTCGAGCGATTTTTTATCTTCGAGCGCAAACGTCCGGCAGGTTAAGTTTAATTCTTTTGCTAACGGCTCGACTCGGTTCTGGCTTCTGCCGGAAAGAATCGGTTTCATCCCGCGCCGAGCGGCTTCACGCGCGATCAATTCGCCTGTGTAGCCGCTTGCGCCGTAGATTAGGAATTTGCTCATAAGATTACTTTTCGTCCGCCAAAATTTCCTGCACGCGCCCGACTTGCCCGCTCGTCAGGCGCACCTTTATGCCGTGCGGGTGAAAATTTGAATTGGTCAATAAATCTTTTACGATACCGACGGTTTGTTTGCCGGTGCGCTGGTCTTGCTTTAGAACGATGGCGACTTTTAGTCCGGCGCGGACGTTTTTTCTTTCACGATGCGGCATAAAAATTTTGCTCCCGAAAAATCTTCAAAACAATTTCAGTCCTCGTTTTTGAGTTGTTTCAAGTTTATCCAAAAACTCCGCGCGGTCAATTTCCTTCGCGCCCAAAACTTCAAAATGCGGAGTCATCACCTGTACGTCGAGCCACGTTGCGCCGCGCGTCTTAAAATGTTCAATCAAAAACAGCAGCGCGAGTTTTGAAGCGTTCGATTTGCGGTAAAACATACTTTCGCCGCAAAAAGCACCGCCCGCGTCAACGCCGTAAAGTCCGCCGACTAAATCGCCGCGCGCATCCCAAACTTCGACGCTGTGCGCGTCGCCGAATTCGTGAAACTTTGTATAGCTTTCAATAAAATCTTTCGTAATCCACGTTCCGCTTTCGTGAGCGCGGGCGACCCGCGAGCAATTCTCCATAACGCGGCGAAAATCTTTATCAATCGTAAAAGTAAAATCAGTTTTCTGCCATTCCTTTCGCAGAGATTTAGGAACGTGCAAATCTGAAAATTCGAGAACGGCGCGGCGTTCGGGACAAAACCAGGGCAGCGGCAAGCCTTCAATCGCCCACGGGAAAATGCCGCGCCGGTAAGCGTTTCGCAGATTTCCCACCGACATTTCGCCGCCGAAGCCGATGATGTCGCGGGCGTTGTAAAAGTATTCGCCGAACGAAACCCATTCGGTAAATGTGTGATGGCGAGGATTCGGAAAATCTATCAGGAACATATTTGCCGGTCGAGTCGTTTTGCTTCTCGCGGCTGTAAAATTTATAATCACAGCCAACCGTTCACCGATTATAAATCATCTTTAAAGTTTAGAAACAGATTAAATGAATAAAATTAAAAGAGGTTTCCCGTTTATGAAAAATAAAATTTTCGCGCTTCTCGTCTTTGCTTTCATATTAAGCGGCATCGGCGCGGTTTCGGCGCAGACGAAAGTTAAAAACCAACTCGCCGCCCAGCTTCCCGCTTCCGATGGCGTGGTAACGATTGATACGCAACGCATTCTAAACGAAACTGCGCCGCAGATTTTGTCGGGCAGACCGGAAATACTCGCCGACATCAACAAATCAATTGACCAAATCCGCGAGAAAACCGGACTCGATGCCAGACAGTTCGAGCAACTCGTCGTCGGCGTGACGATGAAGGAAATTTCCGCCAGCGAAGTTGATTTAGAGCCGGTGTTTCTGGCTCGCGGCAAATTTAACGCCAGCGCGCTGATTGCCGTTGCCAAGCTCGCTTCAAACGGAAAATATCGTGAAGAAAAAATCGGCACTCGCACGGTTTACGTTTTCACGGGCAAGGAAATCATCGCGCAAAACAAGCCGCAGACAAAGAATTCGTGGCTCGATAAAGCGATTGACCGAATGGTTAACGGTCTAACCAGAGAAATCGCCGTGACATCGCTCGACGCGAATACATTGGCTTTCGGTTCTTTGACGCGACTTCGTGAAACTTTTGAATCAAAGGCGCGTGTAAGCAATGAAGTTTTAAGTTTGATAACTAGAAAGCCGAACGCGGTTGTGAGTTTCGGCGCGAAATTGCCGAAAGGTTTGTCGAGCTTTATTGAGCTGGGCAACGATGAACTCGGAGAAACTTTAGACTCGGTTCGGCAAATGTCCGGCGCGGTCGAAGTCAACGCCAACAATACGACGGTTTCGGTGACGGCGAAAACTTTGACTGCCGAACAAGCGCAAAGTCTGCACGAAACTTTGGAAGGTTTGCAGATGCTCGGCAAAGCATTTATCAGCGGTAAAACCGAAGAGAAAAAAGTTTATTTGAGGTTGATTGATGCCGCCCGAATTACGCGCAGCCAGTCGGAAGTCACGCTCGACGTGCAAGTGCCGCAGAGCGACATCAACATTTTGCTCGCCGGTGTAAAATAGTTTTTTTTCATTTCTCTCCTCGAAAACTCGGCTGTCGGAACGGTTTCCGGCAGCCATTTTTTTGCCCGTCGTTTCCAAGAAATCACAATTTCCCGTAAGATTATTTCGATGAAAAAATTTCATTTGCAAATCGCCGCTTTTCTAACTTTCGCCGCCTTTTGCGGCGCGTTTAATTTCGATATTGCCGAAGCCCAGAACGCGAACCGCGAACGGGTTATCGCCAAACCGACGGCGACTCCAACGCCGACGCCGCAGCCGACCGCTTCGCCGACGGCGACTCCAACTTTAATATCAACGCCGGTTCCGATTCAAACCGTCGCCGATTTGCAGTCGAAAATTCGCACGGTTCTGTCACGTCCCGAATTGCGGCGCGGCAGCGTCGGTGTAAAAATCGCGTCGCTCGATACGGGCAAAACGATTTACGAAGAAAACGCCGAAAAGTATTTTATGCCCGCTTCGAATATGAAAAGCTATACAATCGCTGCGGCGTTGGAAAAACTCTCGCCCGATTTCAAATTTGTGACGAGCGTTTTCGCCGATTCAAAGCCTGACGCGAGCGGAACAATTCGCGGTCTGAGGATTTACGGGCGCGGCGACGTTTCGTTTTCGACCGCGTTTCACGACGGCGATTATTACAAAGGTTTGGACGCGCTGGCAGAAAAAATCGTGCAGGCGGGCGTGAAACGAATCGAAGGCAATCTAATCGGCGACGCGAGTTTTTTCACGGGCAATCCGATTCCCGGCGGCTGGGAATGGGACGATTTGCAATGGTATTACGGCGCAGAAATTTCGGCTCTGGCGGTCAACGACAACGCGGTTGATTTGTCGGTCAAGCCGAGCCAAATAAACTCGCCGTGCGCGGTTCAGATTTTACCGGCGAACACGATAATGAGAATTCTCAATCGCTGTGTAACTTCGGCGGCAGGCGCGAAAAGCGATTTGCAAATTGTCAAAAAACTTGACGGGAATTATTTGGAGATTACCGGCACGATGCCGATTGATGACGAGAAGGGTTTTCAAGGTTTCGTCGCCGTGTCGCGTCCCGCGCAGCTTTTTATCGAAATGCTGCGCGGTTTGCTCATCAAAAAAGGCGTGACGATTACGGGGCAAAACATAGTTCTTGAACCAAAAGATAAAGCACTTTCGGCAGTCGCCACGATGCCCGCACCCGTTAAAATCACGGAAATCGAATCGCCGCCGTTCAGCACAATCGCCGCGAAAACGATGAAACCGAGCCAGAACACTTACACCGAAACAGTTCTCTGGACGCTCGGCGAACAAATCGGCAGACAGCAGGAATCAGCCGCGCCTGATGCAGTGTCGGTTATAAAATTGGCGAGAACTTCGAGCGCGGAACTCGGTGTAAAAACCGTGCAGAAATTTTTGGCAGAAATCGGCGTCGCGCCCGACAGCGTTATTCAATGGGACGGCTCAGGGCTTTCGCGGCACAATTTAATCACGCCCGCTTCGGCTGTTCAGCTTTATACATTTATGTCGAAAAGCCGTTATGCCGCCGCGTGGCGCGATTCTTTGACCATCGGCGCGATTGACGGAACTTTGCGAAATCGCTTCAAAGACACCGTTGCCGCCGGAAATGTGCGCGGCAAAACCGGCACGATTGACCAGGTTTCTGCGCTTTCGGGTTATGTGACGACCGCTTCCGGCGAGCGGCTGGTTTTTTCGATTCTCGTGAACGGCGTGAACGCCGTTCGCGCCAGACAAGCCGCGATTGATGAAATTGTCGTCGCGCTGGCGGCTTTTAACGGAAAAACAAATTAGCGGCAGCAAATTTAATCTTTTATTTTTCGCTTTCGACCATTTTGCCGATTTCCCTTTGCAGATTTTTGCGCTGGACAAGCAGGCGCAAAAATAAAGCGCGTTGACGAACGAGCAGCCACGCCGATTTTATCCAGACGCGCATATCAACCAGCGTTTCACTTGAGCGCAGTGCGATGTAGCCGCATAAAATTACAATCGGAATCGAAACGAGCGCGATTTGCCAGTTGAAAAAACACAAAAATGCCGCTGACGTAATCAGCCACGTCAGCGGCATCAGCAGAATGGCGGCGATGATTTTTGAGCTTGAACCGGCGGCATCCGCGTCGTGGGTTTTGACCATTTGCCCGATGAGATTCGAGAATAAATAAGCGGGCGAATGAATGATTGCGCCCACAATGGCGAGCGGCGCGAGCGCGATCAAAAGCAGGACGCGCAAAATCAGGTAACGAAAAACATAAGCAGTCGGGTGCTGCAAAACCGATAAACTTTCGCCCGTGATGCCGCTCTCTTTCAAACTGTTTTCGTAACCGGAAATTCGCTCGTTCAACTCGCGCATTCTTTGCGGGTCGTTTTTTTCCAGAAGTTTGTATCGCGCCGCCAAATCCTGCAATCTTTGAAAAGATTTTTCCAGCGTTTCCTTAAAAATCAGATTTTCATAAACCGATGAAAAAAGGGCTTCGGCTTTCAGAATCGCATCGAGGTCGGATTCGGTTTCAAGATTCAAAGTCACACTGCGGAGCGCGTCTTCAATTTTCGCCGTCAACGCCAAAACCGCCTCGCGCGGCGGCTCGCCGTTCTCGTCAAGCGCGACCGGCTCAACCGCGAAAGCCTTGCCGTAACGAATCAAAGCCTCGCTGCGAAACGCGGTTTTTGATGTGTAATAAAGCCCGACCGCCATAATTTTGATGGATGAGGGATGAAGGATGAGGGATGAATAAGAAGACTCATCGGCTTCGGTTTTATTCATCACTTTGCCCTCATCCCTCATTCCTCCGACCGCGCCGAGCGCAATTCGCGCCGCGCCGGTTTTTATCGGCTGGAGTTTCGTCGCATCGTGCGAAATGCCTTCGGGGAAAATGGCGATGCAGCGTCCGCGATGCAAAAGCTCGAAACAATTTTCAAATGTCGAAGTGTTGGATTGCGATTTGGCATCCGTGTCAATGCGCCGGTAGACGGGCAAAATCTCGAATGTTCGCAAGAGAAACGCGCCGATTGGATTGTCGAAAAGCGTGGATTTGGCGAGAAACGAAACGCGGCGCGACAGCGACACGAAAACTAATGCCGGGTCAACCAAGCCGTTTGGGTGATTGAGAACGAAAATAATCGCTCCCGTTTCCGGCACGTTTTCGACGTTGACCGCTTCGATGCGGCGAAAAAATAAACGAAGCGCGATGCTGATAATCGCGTGAATCAGTTGGCGCGTGAGCGTCGCACCTTTACCGAGGAAAATCATCTGCCACAAGCGCAGAGTTTTAATCTTTCCCGTAATTTCAGAGGATTTACGCGGCTCTTGATTCACACTTTATTTTTACCATATCCGCGAGCGAGAATCGCCAGCGCAATGCCGCCGATGATTAAAATTGTCGCCGTTACCAATCGGGAGGAAATCGTTTCCGCCAACAAAATCGCGCCGCCGAAGCCCGCCAAAACGGGAACAGAAAGCTGCAAAATTGCCGCCCGCGTCGCCGTGTGAAATTTCAGCGCGGCATACCAGACGGAATAACCGACGCCCGACGCAATCGCGCCTGACAAAACGGCGAATAAAATTCCTTTTGCCGACGAGTGAATTTGGTGAAGAAACGGCAGCGCGGTCAATATCATCAGCGGCACGGCGCGAACGAAATTGCCGGTCGTGTCCGCCAACGGATTGACGCTTCCCTTTCCGCGCAGCGTGTAAAATCCCCAACTGATTCCGGCAATCATCATCAGCGCGGAACTCAAAATCGGCGGCGCGGTCAAACCGGGAAACACCAGATAAATCAAACCGCCGAGCGCGATGAGCAAACCGATCCATTCGACGATTTTCGGTCGCTCGCCGTTTATCAGCGCGAGAATAATCATCGTCGCCTGCACCGAGCCGAACAAAATTAACGCGCCCGTCGCGGTCGTCAAACTGATATAGGCAAACGAAAAACACACGGCATAGGCGAAAAGAAAAAACGCGGAAAGCCAGCTTCCGCGTTTTGTATCCATTTCTTTTTTTCCGACTAATAAATAAATTCCGATGAGCGTCACCGCGCCGGAAACCAAACGAATCAACGTAAAACCCGCCGCGTCAATTTCGTCCGATTGCAGAGCGAGCCGACATAGAATCGAGTTAAAGGCAAAAGCGACCAGAGCGAAAATCGTATAAAGAAAAACTTTCATTGTTTCAGCAAAGTTCAGAGGTTAGATTTTATCACTCGTTATTTTTGCAAAGGGGCGATTTCAGAAAAATCTCAGAAAAATCTCAGATTTTTTTCAAGACTTTCGACAAACAATTGAAATACCTTGTAGCTATGCCCGACTTTTTAGGCGGGCAAATTTATAAATTTTTACGGAGAAATTATGTTAGATACTACTTATAATCAGAAAAAAGCCGAAGCGTTTTCGGCGAGTTTAATTGACACTTTGAACAAAAGCGCGGTCGCGCTGTCAATCAGTCTCGGACACCGCGTGGGTTTGTTTGACGCGATGCGGAATCTGCCTTATTCGACATCCGCGCAGATTGCCGACGCTGCGAATTTGGACGAAAGATACGTGCGCGAATGGTTGGGCGCGATGGTCACGGGGCGCGTGATTTTTTACGACGCGGAAGCCAAAACCTATCGTTTGCCCGACGAACACGCCGCGTTTCTGACGCGCCAAGCCGCGCCGAACAACATCGCGGCGACGATGCAGTTTATTCCGCTGCTCGGTTCGGTCGAGGATAAAGTCATCGAATGTTTTCGCAGCGGCGGCGGCGTTCCTTATTCGGATTTTTCGCGTTTTCAAGCGGTGATGGCGGAAGAAAGCGGTCAGACGACTTTGCCCGCGCTGATTGACGCGATTTTGCCGCTCGTTCCCGACGCTATCGAAAAACTTCAATCGGGCATTGATGTGTTGGATGTCGGCTGCGGCAGCGGCAAGGCGTTAATTTTGATGGCAGTCAATTTTCCGAACAGCCGTTTTACGGGTTACGATTTTTCGCCGGAAGGAATCGGCAAAGCCCGCGCTGAGGCGGAAAGATTGAATCTGAAAAACCTGTGTTTCGAGAATCGGGATGTCGCTTCAATCAACGAAATCGAGCGATACGACATCATCACGGCTTTTGATGCGATTCACGACCAGGCGAAACCGGCAGTCGTTTTGCGCGAAATTTATAACGCTTTAAAGCCGGACGGAACGTTTCTGATGCAGGACATCGCCGGTTCGAGCCACGTTCACAATAATATGGAACATCTGTTCGGACCGTATGGCTACACGATTTCCTATATGCACTGTATGACGGTTTCGCTCGCGCTCGGCGGCGACGGACTCGGAACGATGTGGGGCGAGGAAAAGGCGCAGGAGATGTTGAAGGAAGCGGGTTTTGCAAGCGTTTCCGCTCACCGGCTCGAACACGATTTTCAAAACTGCTATTTCGTGGTCAGCAAAAACTAGGCTTGCGATAATTCGGCACGGATTTTCACAGATTTATTCATTCGTCTGTGAAAATCCGTGCCGAATTTTTATTTTTCCTCGTCTTCAAAATCTTCGTCGTCTTCGTCTTCATCGCCGCCGACTTCGCCGAATTCCCAGCCGTCGTAGGTAGCGATTTCGTATTCGTCGGCGAGCTTTTGAAACTCGACGTTGCGCGTCGCCAAAGATTCGGGCGTGTGCGTTTCGACTTTATCAATGTGCAGCAGGTATTCGCCGGTTGATTCGTCGGTTTGCTCGTCGCCGAGTTCAAAAATGTCAACGAAATCATAGCCGTCGGCTTCTAATTTCAAACCGAGTTTTTCCAGATTATCAACGCTTTTGTCCACGAAATAATAGCTGTAAAGCATTTCTTCGCTCAGGTCCCAATTGTCTTCGGATTTCGCCTGGTTGAAAATTTCCCTGATGCCTTCGAGTTGCGATTCGGTATCTCTAAATTCCATAAATTTCTCCTTGAAAGGAACGCCGTCATCTTGACGGCAAACGGCGCGGCGGCGACGTAAAACATTCGCGCTCACGCGCTCAATGCCGTCAGGATGACAGCGTTCCTTTACAATGCCGTCATCCTAACAGTGTTCCGTTTATTCGTCTTCGATATGCGCGATGTTTTCCTTGATTAAATTCGCGTCCTGAATCGCGCCGACACCTTCGCGCGGCATCGAATCTTCGTAATTTTCGAGCGAATGATCTTGCCCCGTCGGTTTGCCGTCGCGGTCGCTGCCGTCAATCGCGTTCAC
>CBDUBY010000029.1:0-27427 GCA_965365505.1 uncultured Pyrinomonadaceae bacterium
CATACTTCACAAGGACTATAATCGAAGTTTGTAAGTTTTATTCAAGATCAATGAATTTTGACCGATTTTTTAGGCTTATTTCTTACACCGTCGTTTTTTGCGGCTTTTTTTCATTGTTTGTTTCGGGAGGTATCGGCGCAGTTCCAACCGCGCTTTTCATTTCTGTTTTAATAGCCGCCTGGTTTTTGGAGGGTTCGCGCTGGCAGATTTCCGAACGGCTTGGAACTGCTTCTATCTTCGTCGTTGTGCCGCTTTTTTATATTGGACGAAAATATCAAATACTCGGCTTTGGAGCGAATATGGCTGATCTTGCGGCGATGCTTGCTCAATTGATTTTGGTGCTTGCTGCAATAAAACTTTTGCAAAGAAAAGCTGAACGTGATTGGTTATTTCTTTATCTTATGGCATTTTTTGAAGTCTTGCTGGCAGCGGGCTTGAGCATTAGCCCGCTCTATCTGGCTTCTTTAATTTTATATATGCTAGTGACGATTTGCGCGATTGTTACTTTTGAAATTAGAAAAACTTCTGCCGCCATCAGCCGCGATTCAAATTACAAAAAAACTGATGACAAAGAAAAACTTTTCAGGAAGATTTCGCTTGCCCGACTTCCGCTGACGGCGATAATACTATTGATTTTAGTCGTCGCTTTTGCCGCGCCTTTGTTTTTTGCTCTGCCGCGAGTTGGCAGCGCGGGATTTGGAAGTAGTTCAAAAGGATTGTCGAACGTCACGGGTTTTTCCGATTCGGTGAATTTAGGAGAAATCGGAAATCTTTTGCAGAATGATCAAATTGTAATGCGGGCGCGAATTGATAAAACTGACGAGCAAAATCTCGGCGCATTGCATTGGCGCGGCGTCGCGCTTGATACGTTTGATAATAAGCGTTGGAGTAAATCGAATAAAAATTTTCGCGAATCCTTCGTCAAACTCGAACGCGGATTTTTTCTGATTGATTATCCGCAGGCAAACGCCGCCTCGACGATTCAGACTATTTATCTCGAACCGATTGATACGCCGGTTTTATTCGCGCTGTCGCGTCCTTTGGCAATTGAAGGAAGTTTTCAGTCCGAGCTTTATAAAGATTCGGAAGGCGCGATAACTTTCCAGCGCGGCAATTCCGAGCGGATTAGCTATAAAGTAAATTCCGACCGTTCTTTGCCTGCCGCGAGTCTGCTAAAGTCAGACAATGGAGATTATGAGCCGGAAGCGAAACGTTATTTGCAGCTTCCCGATCAATTTGACGAGCGCATTGCTGCACTCGCCGCGCAAACCACCGCGAAACAAACAAATCGTTATGATAAAGCGAGAGCGATTGAAAATTATCTGCAAACCGAGTTCGGCTACACTTTGGAAATGAAAGCTAAAGGCGACGAGCCGCTCGCCGATTTTCTATTCAACGTTCGCGAAGGTCATTGCGAGTATTTTGCGACGGCGATGGCGATTATGCTTAGAACGCAGGGAATTGCCACGCGCATTGTCAACGGTTTTCAGCGAGGTGAATATAACGAAACGGCGAACGTTTTTGTCGTCAAACAGAAAGACGCGCACTCTTGGGTCGAAGTTTATTTCCCGCGTGAAAACGCCTGGGTTCCGTTTGACCCGACACCTTCTGCCGGACGCTTTGACGACTCGACAGCGGCGAGCGGCATTTTCGGAAAATTCAATAGTTACCTCGTCGCGCTCGAAACTTTTTGGATACAATATTTCGTCTCTTACGATAATCAGGAACAAAAATCCTTGATGCGCTCAGTCAAAAACAGCTTCGCCGAGTATCAAGCGAAAACCTCCGTTTGGCTCAACGATATGCAGTATCGTTTGTCAGATTGGTGGCGTGAAGTGCGCGGCGACAAAGGTTTGCAGGCAAGCGCGCGAGCCGTCGCGTTCGGCGTCGGATATTTGTTGGCGGCAATTTTCGGAATAATCTTAATCGTCTGGCTTTACCGGAAAATCAGACGACTCGACGTTTGGCAAAAAATTTCCGTCTGGCTGAAATCGAGGAATCAAAAGTCTATTGTCGAATTTTACGAGCGAATGCAACGGGTTTTGGCAAGCAAAGGTTTCACCCGCGCCGCGCATCAAACGCCTTTAGAATTCGCTTTTGCCTTAAATATGCCCGAAGCTGTTTCGATAACGGAAAAATATAACCGCGTGCGTTTCGGTGAGAAAAATCTGTCGAATGTTGAGTCGCAGGAAATTGAAAATTGGTTGCTTAGTTTGGAAAGGGCAAATAATTGATAAATAACAATTAACTTGAATGTTTCGTGAAAGGAATTTTATTCAGTATAAATAGCGAAAATAAATTAGGTACGGCGCAAACAATACCAAAAAATATAACCATTAAAATAATAAATGAATCAAAGGAATAATTTGTAGCTCCTGTAATCTTATTAATACTAATAATAAAAAGAACCCAAAAGACAGAATTAATAAATGAGAGTAAAAAACTAAAAGTTAACACCCCACGGAATGTTCGAACAAATTTGAATGGAATCAAACCTATTGTTAGACCATTCCAAAACCCAAAAAGGATTACAACTAAAAAGCTAGAAAATCCAAATGTCATTTGGTTGGCATAAAAGGAGTAAATCAATAAAAAAGTTAGAAAGACAAGAATTATATTAATAAAAATTGATAGTATAATCCTCAATAGATATTTGAGTGTATTTTGCATATAACTAATCGTCGCAAAAGAGTGTCGAAAAATAAAATTTATCATAAAAATGAAAAAAGTTGGATTTGTCAGCCTCGGCTGCCCGAAGAATCTGGTTGATTCGGAAGTGATGATGGGGCAGTTGAAAGCGGCTGGCTATGAAATTACAAATAACGCCGAGGAAGCGGAAACCGTCGTGGTGAACACTTGCGGTTTTATCGAATCGGCGAAAGCCGAATCGGTTGAAGCAATTCTCGAAGCGACCGGCGCGAAAGCGAACGGCATCACCAAGCGCGTTGTCGTCGCTGGTTGTCTGGTCGAGCGTTACCGCGACGATTTGATAAAAGAATTGCCCGAAGTTGATGCGTTTATCGGCACGAATGAAATCGGCAGAATTCTGGAAGCGGCAGACGAAACTAAGAATTTTAAAGAATTGCCGCTGATGCAAATCGGCAACAAAACCGCGACGTATCTTTACGATTTCGACACGCCGCGCCATCGCGCTACCGAATTGCACACGGCATTTATCAAAATCGCCGAAGGCTGCGACCGACCGTGCGCGTTTTGCTCGATTCCCGGAATGCGCGGTTCGTTTCGCTCGCGTCGTTTCGGTTCGATTTTGAAAGAAGCCGAAGATTTGGCAAAGCAAGGCGTGAAGGAAATCGTTTTAATCGCGCAGGATTCTTCGCGTTTCGGCGAAGATTTGGGCGAAGTTGACGCGTTGGCAAAATTAATTCGCGCACTCGGCGAGATTCAGGATTTAGAATGGATTCGCGTGATGTATGCTTACCCGACGCATATCTCCGACGCTTTTCTCGAAGCGATTGCGGAAACCACCAAAGCCGTTAAATATCTCGATATGCCTTTGCAGCACGGCTCGCGCAACGTTTTGAAATTGATGAAGCGCGGCGGAACTCGTGAGAGTTTGGAAAAATTAATTCGCCGCGTCAGAGAAAAAGTTCCCGGCATTACAATCCGCACGACTTTTATCACCGGTTTTCCCGGCGAAACCGAAACGGATTTTGAAGAGTTGATGGCGTTCGTGCGAAACTGCGAATTTGATAACGTCGGTGTGTTCACATATTCGGACGAAGAAGGAACAGCGGCTTTTGATTTACCGAATAAAGTTGACGCGAAAACAGCTAAACGCCGCCGTACGGCTTTGATGAAAGAGCAGGCGAAAATCAGCAAACGAAAAAATCAGGGTAAAATCGGCAACACTTACAAAGTTCTTTTTGAAGGCTTATCGCAAGAATCCGATTTGCTTTTTCAAGGTCGCCTCGAAGGTCAGGCACAGGAAATTGACGGTTATATTTTAATCAACGATATGCCGGAAAATCTTGAGCCGAAAATCGGTGAATTTTACAATGTCCGCGTTTCCCAAGCACACAATTACGATTTGATTGGAGAGATTATTAATCGGGCATAAGAGAAAAACAAATCACGAAGCAGCACCAAAATCAATCTTAATCAAATGCCGAGTTACGACGAAATTATTCACGTTTCCGCCGCCGCTGAAATTGAAAAACTAGCTAGGGAAAAATCCAAGCCGAAAACGCCGCTCGATTATTTTGCGCTCGGCGTGACGACGTTCGGCGTTGGCTATTTGCCGCTGATGCCCGGAACATACGGGTCGGCGGTCGGAGTCGGAGTTTATCTTTTATTTGCCCACTCGGAAAAGTATATCTATACGCGCTACGGTTTGGACGGCGGCACCGACGCGCAAATTACTGCCTGGCTCCACGCCGGTAACTTGATTTTGTTTTTGCTTTTCTGTCTGCTCGGAATTTGGGCGGCGAATCGCGCAACGATTCTTTTCAAAAATAAAGACCCGCAGCAAGCCGTCGTTGATGAAGTTATCGGGCAGCTCATAACTTTTTTGTTCGTTCCTTTTCTCGTGTCGTGGCATTTCATTCTCGCCGGATTTCTGCTGTTTCGCCTGTTTGATATTTGGAAGCCTTACCCGATTGATTCCCTGCAGAATCTGCCCGCCGGAATCGGCGTGTGTGCCGACGACATTCTCGCGGGCGTATATGCCGGAACTTGTCTGGCGTTGATTTACGCGGTCAGCCTTTCGTTCTAAAAAAATTTCATACCGCTGATACGTTTTGCCGAAACTTTGCGCGTTAATAATCGAGGGCTGAAAACACAGCCAAAATTATTACCAAACAAGGAATGGCAAGACAATGAAAAATAATATTTTCGGATTCGCAATTTTACTCATCACTTTAATTTTAACCCAGACAACTTTCGCCGACGTGAAAATCAAAGCCCGCCAAACTGTGAGCGGACAGACTTCGGAAAGCACCGTTTATATTAAAGGCAAACGTATGCGTTCAGAACAAAACGCGGGCGGAATGGAAACGATTAACTTGACGCAGTGCGACTTAAAACGCAGCGTCCGCGTAATGCCTGCATCGCAGACTTATATGATTGATGCGTGGCTGCCGGCGCAGAATGTCGCGCCGACGACCACGGTTGAAAAAACTCAAGCGGTCACGGAAAAAGGCGGCGTTATCACGATGACCGTCACGACCAAAGACACGGGCGAGCGCAAGCAGATGTTCGGCTACACGGCGCGGCGCATCATCACGACGATGGAATCGGTTTCGTCGCCCGATGCCTGCAATCAGAACAAAACGAAAATGGAAACCGACGGTTGGTATATTGACGCGGCGTTCGCGCTGAACTGTCAAACAGACCAATACGGCGGATATTACTCAAACCAAAATGGCGGCGGCTGTCAGGATCGTCACGTTTACAAAAACGTCGGCAAAGGCAAAACCGGCTATCCGGTTTTAGAAAAAATTACGATGTTCGACCAAAGCGGCAAGGAAAGTTTCACGATGATGAATGAAGTTTTGGAAATTTCCAACACGACGCTCGACGCAGCTTTGTTCGACGTTCCGGGCAACTACCGCGAAGTCAAAGACGCGACCGAACTTTACGCTTCGATGTCGAATAGTTCTTCGGCGAGCATCAAGACGAAAAACGATTACAATCCGAAAAACAGTTCATCGAATGCCGGATTAAACCCCGATCAACCCGCTGCGGCGACCAGCGCGATAAAATCATCGAGCAATCCCGGCGAGAAAAAAGCGGGCGTAGTTCGCATCGGCATCGCGCACATTAAAACCGGCGCAGTCGGCGAAGGCATTAACGCGTTGGAATTGGCGGCGACGATTAAAAATACTTTGGGCGAGTATCTCGACAGTCCGCAGGTCGAAATGTTTCAACTCGAAGCCAAACTGCCGTCAGCGATTGATGCCGAAGCCAAATCAATTGACTGTGATGTCGTCATTTACGCGACCGTTTCGCATAAAAAAGGCGGCGGCGGTTTCGGAATGTTCAAGAAAATCGCGCCGGCTTTCGGCAATGTCGTGCCGGTAGCAGGATTAAGCGGCAACGTTGCGGGCGCGGTCGCCGGTCAAGTCGCCTCGACTTTGGTCTACACGGCGGCGGGAATGGCGGCAAATGTCAAATCAAAAGACGAAATGACACTCGACGTTAAAGTTCAAACAGCGACGGGCAGCGCGGTTTTCGCTAAACAATACAAAGCCAAAGCCAAATCCGACGGCGACGATATTATCTCGCCAATCGTCGAACAAGCAGCGCAGGCGATTCTCGATGCAGTGGCGAAAAAATAACAGCAGGTAGAAAATTGGGCAGGAAAAAGGCGGTTGTCAAAGACCGTCTTTTTTCGGTTGTGGGTCAGTTTGAAAATTTATAACTTTTGTCATCAAAGATATCGAATATCCTTCACCGTCATCAAAGATGACGAACATTATAGCCCGACAAGCATCGCCGGGAATCAAGCCAAGCCATTAACCGCTCGCTGAAAGCGAGCAACACAAAATGCTGTTCGACGCCTTCAGCGTTGGAAACCTGGGCGGACTGTTTACCGGCGATGCTCGCCGGGCTATAATGTCAACCGCCTTTGGCGACTCATTCGCTCTTTCAAACTGACCCGCAACTAAAATTCTCAAATTGACCCGCCAGTCTTTTTTCATTTAACAACAAACTTTCGCTATTTGATTGATATTTTTTCGGCGAATTTACCGCGTTAATAAATGTAGGCAAATAGCTTTTGTATACAAGGAGAAAGCAATGATTAAAATTATTCGACAAATTACCGTTTACACATTACTGATTTTAACTTTCGCCAATTTCGCAACCGTCGAGGCGCAAGATCGCGTGACGGTTGACCGGGCGATACGGTTTCAGCGCGGAAAGATTTCGGCGACAACGAGCGGGCGCGTTCTGCGCGGAACGTCGCATATCTACCGCGTTCGAGCGCGTGCGGGGCAGCAGATGGCGGTTGTTATAAAGACCGGCAACAGAACTTCGTTCACCATTTCTGCCCGCCGCGCGGGAATTTTAGAAGGCGCGGACGGCGTGCAGCAAACGCTCGTCGAGCTGCCGGAAACGGGCGAGTATGCAATTCAAATCGGCACCGACGCGACCGCGAATTACACGCTCGAAGTTACTATCAAATAATTTTTTCAAAAAGGAGATAACAAAATGAACACGCAAAATAACGCAACCGCAGTCGCTCCGGCGCAGGCAATGATGCCGCCCGAAGCATTTTTGTCCAACATCGTTTTCGGCGCGTTGATGACGCAAGCCTTAGCCGTCGCCGCCGAATTAAAAATCGCCGATTTGCTGGCTGAAAATCCGAAATCCGTCGCCGAACTTGCCCGCGCGACCGACGCGCACGAAGGCGCACTTTACCGCGTTCTGCGGAGTTTGGCGGGCAACGGGATTTTTCAGGAAATTGAACCGAAAGTTTTTGCCAACACAGTTTATTCGGAACCGCTGCGTTCGGACGCGCCGAATTCGATGCGGAACGGCGCGATTTTTATGGGCGCCGATTGGCACTGGAAAGTTTGGGGCGACGCGCTCTACAGCGTGCGAACCGGCAAACCGGCTTGGAAACATATTCACGGCGAAGACGGAGAAGTTTTCGATTATTTTACGAAGCACCCGGAACACGCCCGAATTTTTAACGATGCGATGACCGATATGTCAACGGCAACCGCCGCGCCGGTCGTCGAGGCTTACGACTTTTCCGGCGTCGAAACGCTCGCGGACATCGCGGGCGGTCACGGATATTTGCTGGCGCAGATTTTGAAGGCGAATGAAAATTTAAAGGGCGTTTTGTTTGATACGCCGCAAGTTATCGAAGGCGCATCAGCATTGCTCGAAAGAGAAAATGTCGCGGCTCGCGTCGAAACAGTAGCCGGTGATTTCTTCGCGTCCGTTCCAACTGCCGACGCTTATATTATGAAGCACATCATCCACGATTGGGACGACGAACGCTGCGTGACGATTTTGAAAAACATTCGCGCGGCGATGAAAGGCGACGGCAAACTTTTAATCGTCGAAGCTGTCGTTCCCGAAGGCAACGAACCGCATTACAGTAAACTGCTCGACCTTGAAATGCTTATTTCGCCCGGCGGAATGGAGCGCACGGCGGCAGAATATCGCGAGCTTTTAGAAGACGCTGGATTCCGATTAACGCGAATCGTGCCGACGAAATCGCCGTTCAGCGTTATCGAAGCGGTCAAGGCATAACAGAATTTCAAATTCAGGCATCAAACTTCAGGTTAATTGGAATTTGATGCCTGAATTTTTTATTTCCGGTGATACTTTTTTTGATTTTTTTTCGCGTTAATAAATGAGAGCGATTTTCGATTCTCTTTTGTCTGGTCGAAAACAGAGAAGTTATCATGTCAAATTCATATAGTTATACATTCCGCAAAGCAACCGCCTTTTTAATTCTGGTCTTTATCTACAGTCATAACTTCTCTGCTTTTGCGCAGACACAGAGGCGCGGCAATCAAACCGCCGCCAACAATGCGAAACAGACCGCGCCGCAGAAATGTTCGGGCGCGTGGACGGGAACGATTCGTTATACGAGAACGCAGACGATGACGAACAATAAAACCGAACCGCGCGTTTCCGGTCGCGGCGAGGACACGACCGATTGGGAGATGAAATACGATTACAAGGCGCAGGTTTCCGTCATCGAATCGCCGGAAAAAAACGGTTCGAGCGCGGGCAGAGCGACGGTCGAGCATAAATTTTCTTCAATCGAAACGGTTTCGGCAATCGAGAAAAATTCGTGCGACCGAGGAAAAACGTGGCGCGATATGCGCGGCGAATCAACCTCAAAAACTGAAACCAAAGGCAGCGCGACCGGCTTAGAGTCGAACGTCCACGTCGGCGTTAATGCCGATGGAACTTACACGGTCAGCGTCGCCATTCCGCAGATTCAGGGCGAAACAACCGGAAAACAAACTTCCACATACAGCGGACAATGCACGCCGAAAGAAGGAAAAAATTTTACGATGCCGCCGACGCAAACGACGATTGACGGTAATTCTTTGACGAGCGAAGGCAACGACCGCATCAACCCTTCCGACCCGAACCGCATTTCGGGCAGTTATTCAAAAACGTGGCAGAACGTGACCGAAACGATTACGTGGAACTTGCAAAAATGCGGCGCGCCGCTGCGCCTCGTTGATGTGCAGTTTGAAGATATGAAGTTCCCGAACTGGAACGAATGGCAGGAAGTTTCCGAGCAAAAAGGAACGATTGACGGCAATCTCGTGAAAATCAAGGCGAAGATTTTGAACGCTTCGCCGGAAACGAAATACGCCGACGTGAAATTCAAGGAAACTTACAAAGGCGACAAATGGGACGGCGCGCGACCCGATGGTTTATTGGAAAACGGCGAAGTTTCCGTGCGGCTCGACGCGGGCGAAGAAAAAGAAGTCGAAATGGTTTGGGATTCGAGCGGCTATGCGTGGTTCGATGACGGTCGCCCGCGTCTCGTTCAGCGCATTAAAGCCGAACTCGAAGAAAACGGCAAAAAAATTGACGAGCAAACGAAAAACTTAAAAGTCGCGCCGAAGCCCGTTGTTCTCGTTCACGGACTTTGGAGCAACTGGAAGGCTTGGGAACCGTGGCAAAATATATTGACGACTTCGCATTCTTACGATTGGAAGGCGTTTCCGGTCGGCGAAAAACCGGAAAAAGGCGTGATGAACACCGGCGGCGCGTTTCTTTCGACCGATCCGACGAATTCGATTTTCGAGAATTCTCAGCAGCTTGGAAAATATATCCGTTACGCGCAGGAAGATCGTAATGCGTGGCACGTTGACATCGTGGCGCATTCGATGGGCGGCTTGATTTCGCGGCATTACATTCATCAATTTATGCCCGCCAATTATCAGGACGGCAAACCGCAAATCGCGCATCTAGTGATGCTCGGCACGCCGAATATGGGTTCGCCTTGCGCCGATGTGATGAATTCGACGTTTGAATTTTTGGGCAAAAACGTCGAAGCCGTCAGGCAGTTGCGGCAAGATGTCGCCGCCGATTTTAACCGCGTCAACACGAATCGCAAAGGCGTGAAATTTTCGGTTCTCGCCGGAAATCCTTTGCCGACGATGTGCAAAGAAGTCGTCTGGAATGACGGTGTAGTTCCCGTGCCGTCGGCGAAATGGCAGATAAGCGACAACGCCGAATCGAAAAACGTCCACACGGAATTGACCGGCACAGCGGATTTTTCATCGTTCGTCAAACCGCGTCTGGCAATCGGACCGAAAGGCAATCATCTGCCGGAAATGCCGCAGATGCCGAATCAAACCGGCGAAACGAATCGCAGCGCATTCGGAGCGATGTTCGTCAACGCGGCTTACAAACCGCCGGTCGAAACCGTTGAAAATCGTGCGGGTGAAACATTCAAACCCGACTTTGCCAAAGCTGTGAAACTCGCGCCGAAGCAAAAAATCGAAATCGAAATTCCCGTCGAAGCGGCGACGAATTTCGGCGTGACGTTCATGGCTGACGCTCAAATTTCGGCGACGCTGTTTGACGATAAAAACGTGATTGTCGGAAAGAATTTAACGAAAACGCCCGAAGCAAATGTCTGGTTTCGTTCGATTTTCGTGGACAAAAACGTGACTGGCGGAACGTGGAAATTGCAATTGGAAAACGCTTCAGACAGGGAATTAGAGGCAATTTTGACAACCTGGAAAAATGCGGTGAAATAAAATCATTTGGCGAGCGGATGATTCACTCGTCGAAATAATTCATCAAAACGCGCGTCGTCGCGCAACAGGTCGAACTGCGGTTCAACGCCGATCCAGACAATCCAGCCGTCTCTGGCGACGAACGCTTTTTCCAGATTTTCAAATGCTTTTTCTTTGTCGTTAAGAGCGCAGTAAACCAGCGCGAGCATATATTCGGACACGAAGCGCGTTTTGGAAATCTCTTCGAGCCGCGCCAGAATCGCTTTTGCTTCCGACTGCATTCCCGCATTGGCGTAAGCGGCGGCGAGTGCCATCAAATAAAACGGATTTTCGCCGGTTAACTCAACGGCTGTGCGGGCTTGCGCGACGGCTTCATCGAATCGTCCGACGCGGCGCAACACCCAACTGTAAGTCTGTAAACCCCAGGCGTAATTCGGGTCGCTCGCCAGTATTTGCTGATGCACACGAATTGATTCGACGTAGCGGCGCGAATGATAAAAAGCCCACGCCCGAAAGTGTAATCCTAAAAGCGAATCCGGGTCGAGTTCCAGAACGCGGTCAATTTCGCGCATCGCTTCGTCGAACCGTCCTGAATGAAGAAGAATTGTGTTATACCAACTGTGCGCCGCCAGCGAATTCGGATTCAGAGCGATGGCGCGAACGACATATTCTTCCGCCGTTTTCCAATCGAAATCGTAACTGATGGCGACAAACCCGCGAACGGCGTAACCTTCGGCAAGCGTCGGGTCAAGGCAAATCGCGGTTTCCGCCGCGTCGAGCGCGGCTTTTGAACCGGCGGCGAAAGGAATGACGCAGTGAATTCCGAGAAAAATATAGTATTCGGCAATCGCCGTATGAGCGAGCGCGTAAGTCGGGTCGAGTTCGATGGCGCGATTGTAAAAACCGATGGCTTTGGCGAAACCCGCTTCGGTGTGCAGATTCCAATTAAAGCGACCGCGCAGATACGCTTCGTAAGCCTCGCTGTTGTTAGTGCCGCGTTTGGAAATCTGTTTCGCTTCTTCGCCGGTCAGTTGCGGCAAAAGCGATTTGGCGACGCGCACTGAAATCGAATCTTCGAGTTCCAGAACGTCGGTGAAAAGCTCGTCAAATTTCTCCGCCCAGCGCGCCGAATTGTCACGCACGCTTAAAAGCTGAATTGAAATGCGAATGCGATCACCGCCGCGGCGAATGTTTCCTTCGACGACATAATCAACGCCGAGCTTTCGTCCGGCGTCGAAAGAATCCGTGTCGTCGCCCGAAAATTGTAAGACCGAACTGGTCGGGCGCACGACGAAGCGGCGCACGTTCGAGAGGCGCGTTATCAGCGCGTCTGCCAAACCGATGCTCAAGTATTCGTCATCGTCGAGCGTGTTCGCGCCGAAGATTTTCAGCGGCAGAACGGCGATTGATTTTTCGTTTTTTGTGGTTGCTTCAGTGTCGCCTGTCGCTTTCGATTTCGCTAATGGATGGTTCATCCGCCGCAGCAAATCCTGATAACGATTATCTCCGCGCAGCACATCAAATTGCGGGTCAATCGCCAGCCAATTGAGCCAGCCGTCACGCGCGGCGAACGACTTTTCGAGGTTCTCAAACACGCGGTCTTTGTCGCCCAGAGCGCAATACGCGAGCGCGAGCATATATTCGGAAACGAATCTGGTTTTAGAAATCTCCTCAAGTTGCGCCAAAACATCTTCAGCGCGGTCGCGCATTCCCGCGTCAGCGTAAGCCGATGCCAGATGCGGCAGGTAAAACGGATTTTTGCCGGTTAACTGAACCGAAAGTTCTGCCGGAGCGACGGCTTCCGCAAATCGCCCGACGCGCCGCAATGCCCAACTATAACTCTGTAAACCCCAGGCGTAATTCGGCGCGTTTTTGAGTAACTTTTGATGATATTCGATTGATTCTTCAAAGCGGCGCGAATGATATAAAGTCCACGCCTTGAGGTGCAAACTGACAATCGAATTGGGGTCAATCTCAATTATGCAATCGGTTTCGCCGACCGCTTCGTCGAAGCGTCCGGTTTGCAGTAAGACGGTGCTTAACCAATTGTGCGCCGTTATCGAATTCGGGTTAAGTCGGAGAGCGTGGCGCAGATGTTTCTCTGCCGTTGTCCAGTCCCGGTTGTAACAAACCTCGATAAATCCGAGTATCGCGCGGGCGGCGGCAAGCGACGGATCGAGGCTGACGGCTTTTCCAACCGAATCTTTCGCGTCCCGCGCTTTTTCAGTGAACGGCACGACGCAGTGAATTCCGAGAAAAATATAGTATTCGGCAATCGCTGTGTAAGCGAGCGCGTAAGTCGGGTCGAGTTCCACGGCGCGTTCAAAAAATGTAATCGCTTTGGCAAAACTCTCTTCCGATTGCAGGCTCCAGTAAAAACGCCCGCGCAGATACGCTTCGTAAGCCTCGCTGTTGTTCGTGCCGCGTTTGGAAAGCAACTGCTCTTCTTCGCCGCTCAACTGCGGCACCAAAGACCTGACTACGCGCACTGAAATCGAATCTTCGAGTTCCAGAACGTCGGTGAAAAGCTCGTCAAATTTCTCCGCCCAGCGCGCCGAATTGTCACGCACGCTTAAAAGCTGAATTGAAATGCGAATGCGATCACCGCCGCGGCGAATGTTTCCTTCGACGACATAATCAACGCCGAGCTTTCGTCCGGCGTCGAAAGAATCCGTGTCGTCGCCCGAAAATTGTAAGACCGAACTGGTCGGGCGCACGACGAAGCGGCGCACGTTCGAGAGGCGCGTTATCAGCGCGTCTGCCAAACCGATGCTCAAGTATTCGTCATCGTCGAGCGTGTTCGCGCCGAAGATTTTCAGCGGCAGAACGGCGATTGATTTTTCGCTGCTCGTGTCGGGCTGTTTCGATTTTCTCTGATTATTGCCAATCGGATTATTCATCCGGCGCAGTAAATCGAAATAACGCTCGTCGCCGCGCAGCGCATCTATCATCGGGTCGGTTCCGAACCAGAGCATCCACGGCTCGCTTTCGGCGAATGACTGTTCAAAATAAACGAAAGCCTCGTCAAGCTCGCCCAGCGCGGTATGCGCCATCGCCAGAAAATACGGCTTAACGTGACCGCGTTCGGCGAGCAGCTTCATTTCGCTTAAAACCGCGCGGGCTTCGGTCTGCCGGTTGACCGCCGCCAATCCGAAGCAAAGCTGATATTTCGCCAGCGCGAAATTGGGAATCATTTCGTCGAATTTACGAAAATTCGGCAGAGCTTCTTCGTAGCGTCCCATCGCCCAGAGAGCGAATCCGGCTTGCGAATAACCTTGTGGATAATTTTTGTCGAGTTCGATGATTTGCCGGGCGATGGCGAGCGCGTCGTCGTATTGATGCGCCTGGTAAATCGTCCACGCAACCAGCGTTTTCGTCCGCAAGGAGAGCGGGTCGAGGCTTTCGGCAATCCGCATTTCCTTTACGCCTTCGTCGGTTACGCCCAAACCGACGAGCTGCGCGCCCCACGTTTCGTGAGCGTGAGAATAATTCGGATTGAGTTTGAGTGCTTGCCGTTTGATTTTTTCGGCTTCCGCCCAGCGTCTCCGGTTTTGGATGACCAGACCGAGCGAGGTGTAGGCTTCGCCCAATCGCTCGTCAATTTCGATGGCGCGGCGGGCAGCGCGTTCGGCTTCGTCAAGCGCGGCGGCGGAAGGAATCAGTCCGTAGATATTCGCCCACGCATAAAAATCGGCGATTCCGACGTGCGCCAGCGCGTAATCGGGATCGAGCCGGATTGCGGTCTCAAAAGATTCGATGGCTTTGGCGAGCGATTCGGGCGTGAATTGGTTCCAGTGAAAACGTCCGCGCAGGTAGGCTTTGTAAGCGGCGGGCGAATTTGTGCCGCGCCGCTCAAGATGTTCACGCTCATCGGTGGTCAGACGCGGAATTAAAGATTCGGCAACGCGCTTGGAAATACGGTCTTCAAGTTCCAAAACGTCGGCGAATTTTTCATCGAAACGCTCCGCCCAAACGGTCATCCGCTCGCTGACATTTAAAAGCTGAATCGAAACGCGAATCGTTTCGCCCGCTTTTTGAATATGCCCGTCAACGATAAATTCCACGCCCAAATCTTCGCCCGCCGCAAACGAATCCGCGCCGGCTTCGCCATAGCGCAAAACCGAACTGGTCGGGCGCAAAATGAAACGGCGAACACTCGACAATTTAGCGATCAGCGCGTCAGCCAAACCCAAACTCAAAAATCGGTCGTCCGTGTCGGGATCGTCGCCGGCACCGAAAAACTTCAGCGGTAAAACGGCAATCGAACGGCTGCCGGTCGGTGTATTGTCGGAAAAACTCGGCTGAGATACAGGTTTTAATTTTGCGGCGGGCGGTTTAGCCGTCACTGCCTTTCCGGTTAAAAAACGCTCGATGTCGGCGGCAAATTCTTTGACGGAAATGTAACGGTCGGACGGATTTTTCTGTAAGGATTTAAGAACGATGTTTTCTAAATCGTTATTAGTTTTTTGTTCTCTGTCCTTTACGTTATCCGGCGGAATTTGATTTTTTAGCAGCCGACTAATGACTAATGACGAAGGACCATCCTCACAAATTACCCGCGCGATTTCGTGCGGCGCGCGGCTCGGAAATTTATACGGTCGCGCGCCCGTAATCAATTCGTAAAGCAGAACGCCGAGACTGTAAACGTCGGTCATCGGCGTAATCGGTTCACCGTGAATTTGTTCTGGCGCGGCGTATTCTGCCGTCATCAGGCGCATCTGCGTCTGCGTCGGCATTACAGTTTCGTCGGCTTCTTCGGGGTTCAAAAGTTTGGCGATGCCGAAGTCGAGCAGCTTCGGCGTGCCGTTCGCCGTGACTAAAATGTTTGACGGTTTTAAGTCGCGATGAACGATTTTCTTTTGGTGAGCGAACTCGACGGCTTCGCAGACGCGGCGAAATAATTCGAGTCGCCCGCGCAAATCGAGTCGGCTTTTTTCAGCAAATTCGACGAGCGGTTCGCCTTTGATAAAATCCATCACGAAATACGGCAAGCCGTCTTCCGAAGTGCCGCCGTCGAGCAGTCTGGCGATAAACGGATGTTCCAGAGACGCTAAAATCTGGCGTTCGTGACGAAAACGGTTGAGAACAAAATCCGTGTCCATCCCGCGTTTGATAAGTTTGACGGCAACCTGCTGATGAAATTCGCCGTCATCGCGGCTCGCCAGATAAACCGCGCCCATACCGCCTTTGCCGATGCGTTTTTCGAGCCGGTAAATGCCGACGCGCCTGCCGAGATACGAATCAATTTCCGCATCGCTGTTCGGTTCGGCGGCTGAGAAATTTTCATTATCGAGCGGGCGGTTGAATGACATCTGGCTACTGAAATTAGACTGAGAAACGATTAGAACAGTTGGATAAATCCTTTCGATTATGCTGTCTGAAATATGTTTTCAGTATAAAAAACTTCGCCGGGTTTATCAATTTTACGCTTCCGACGGTCAGGACAGATGCTTTCAGATGAAGCCGATTGCAACTTGATTATTGAAACGGCTCGCGTGTAAAAAAATTATCTTGACTATAAAATAATTATTCATTTATTATTATTTAGCTGCTCTCATTCAATCACTTCCACAATATAAATTCTCTACTTTCTTATCCAGGACTGACTTGTCCAAATTTTGGACTCGCACGACGAGGTTTTTACATCACGGTAAAACTAGGGGAGAAAACTATCAGGCACGGTTTTAAGATCTAAAAATCCGCTTGTGCGGGTAACGGAATTTTCGGGCGTGATGATTTTCATAAACGGCTGAACGAATTTTTGCCGTCTCGAAATTTTCCGCATATCAGACAAATTATTTAGGAGAATTTTATGTCAGTTTCGTTAAAACTAGAACAACGCCAAACCAGGCGTCTGCTGACCAACCTGTCAGCGATTGTCAAAGTAAAGGAAGATAAAGATGCCTTCTGTTGGCAGCAAGAGGTTGAGTTAATCAACATTTCTCCGAACGGAGCGAGTTTTTATCTGGAGAGGAAACGCGAAGTCGGACAGATGGTGTCGCTGCTGATGTCGCCGTCGCCGGAAATGCGCCGGTACGATTTTCAAAAAAAATTGTATCGCGTTTGGGGTTTGGTGCAGCATTATTACCAGACTTCGCTCGACGGAAATGCGGTTTATTACATCGGCGTTGCCTTTACCGGCAAGTTCGCACCGCCCGGACACCGAGCCAATCCGTCGCAATCTTACAGAATTTGCGGAATGAACGAAAACGGATTCTGGACGGTGACGGCAGTTCCAACGCCGTTCGTCGCGCGAAAAGCGCGGCGCATCTGGGTTTCGGTCAAGGTTTCTTTAGAGCTTGTTGATGTGAACGGCAACGCGACCGTGCTCGAAAAAACCAAAACCGAAAACATCAGTTCGCACGGCGCGGCGGTTTTCTCGAATATGAATTTGAACGTTGGGAGCTGCATTAAATTTAGCAGCGAGGAATTTGATTTTTCATCGCTGGCGATTGTGCGTAACTCCCAGAAAAAGAAAAAAGACAGACACCGAAGAGTCCATCTCGAATTTTTAACCGAAAAGTTTCCGACCGACAAAATATCTTTGCCGTGCGCTCCAAATTGATAAGAAATCCGACGGTTCATATTGTTCCGGGCAGGCGCGGCGCATTGATCGCTTGCGCCCGACGGTTAAATTTTATTCGTTGATTGACATTAGACAGACTTCGCAAATTCCGAACGGGTTCGGGTCGCTCAAGCGAAAAAACCGCCGGATCTCGTCGCGCGGCGGCGATTAAAAATTTGCCGCCGCGCGAAAATCGTTTTGAATTGAAATTGAAACGATTAATCTTCGGTGCGCGGAAAGCATAAAATATCTTTCACCTCGGTTTTGCCGACTTCGCGCATACAAAGCCATTCTTTGCCCTCTTTTTTTCCCACTTCAAAATTAAAGGTTCTCGCCTTTAATGCTTTATTTTGTTCTTTGTTGGCGGAAGGGTAACAACTGTTCGTGTTCAGCCAGTAATCTTTACTGGGCGAAAAAGTTATCACATCGCCTTCGATTGAGATTTTGCCGCGCTGGTCGTTCCAGAGTGTCGTCGTGCAGCCATACATCGTTGATTTCATCAGCGCGGCGTATCGGAAAGTTCCGTCCGCGTTGATGACGTAACCGATTGAACTGCCGTAACGCGAAGCGACCGCGCCGGTTGTCATATTTTTTTCCTGCAAAATCGAAGTGCTGCCTTCAAACCAACTGCCGACTAATTTACTCGGCACTGCTTGTTGCGCTGCCGCTGAAGAAGCGAACACGAATAGGGTCAAAAAAAATCCTGTAATGTGTTTCATAATTATTTATTATTTCTCCTGTAATTTATTATTTCCCGCGCCGATTTTTCAAACGCGATTTAGCTTTGCAACTCAATAGGCGAAAAATTCCGACGAAAAGTATCACGACTATTTAGACATAAAAAACGAGCGGCGAAATTTTTCTCGCGCGGCATTTGATACGTTTTGCTTCTACTCGCCGCGTTAAAGATTGAAGCCGTAATTTAGGAAACGGGGAAAAAGAAAAATTATGGGAAAAAATCAACACGACGAATTGCGGGCGAGTTACACGGGCGGCTTTCCATTCTTGATTGCGCTTATCGTCCGATTTGCGGTAATACGCGAAAACAGCTGTGAATTAAATTTTGCGCCGTCAGCGCAAAAGACGGCGTAACGAAAAGTGTTTGAAACTAAAATGTCGGCGACTGCGTTTCAAAGCGAGGTTCAAATGAAAAATTATTCGATAAAATTTCTATTTCTAATCGTCTTGCTGGCGCAAGTTTCGATTTACGCGCAGACTGACGCGCTGAAAGATTTGTTTGACAAACGGCAGTATTTCGATTTGCGCGATGCGGTTGCGAAACAGGAGAAAGATAAATCTACGGAAATTCTTTTTTATCGCGGAGTCGTCGCTAACCGTTTTAACGATACGGAAAAATCCATTGCGCTGCTGCGGAAATACATCGGCAAGGCAAATGCCGAGCATTTGCCGGACGCTTATGAAACTTTAGCCGACAGTTACACGAAAAATTACGAATACGGACGAGCCGCCGACGTTTATAAATTGCTGTCCGAAAAGTTCAGAAATAAACTCGACGCGGAACGAATCAAAAATTTTGAAAATGTTTACGGTTTATGGAATGCTCTGCGAAACGAGCCGCGCCAAATCGTAACGCTCGATGCTGATTCGACGATTCAAGGAACGCGCGACAAAGCGAAATTATTGAATTTGAATGTTGAAATTAACAATCAAAAAATGGATTTCGTGTTCGATACGGGCGCGAACATCTCGACCGTTTCGGCTGCGACCGCGCAGAAGCTCGGCTTGAAAATAATCGAGTCAGACGTTTCAGTCGGTTCATCAACCGATAAAAAAGTAAAATCGAAACTCGCCGTTGCGCCGCAAATGCGAATCGGAAACGCGATTGTTCGCCACGCCGTGTTTTTAGTCCTTGACGACGACGCTTTGTCGTTTCCGCAAATCAATTATCAAATCGGCGGCATCATCGGTTTTCCGGTAATCGAAGCGTTTAGGCGAGTTTCAATCGGGCGCGACGATAAAATTTTGATCGCGGCGAAAAAAGAGAAGAATAATTTTGAGCCGAATATGTGTCTGGACGGTTTAATGCCGATGGTCGCGGCGACTTATAAAAACCGGCGAATGATTTTCGCCTTCGACACCGGCGCAACTTCGACCGATTTTTATCCGGCGTTTTTCAAAGAGAACGAAGCGGAAATTACCAAAAATTCGACGGCGCAAAAAATGAAGGTCGGCGGCGCGGGCGGTTTTACAGAAGTTGATGCCTACACGGTCAAAGATTTGGATTTGACCGTCGGCGGCAAAACCGCGCGGCTCGCCAAGACGCGCGTTTTGCCCGTTCAGACCAACGAGGACAGTCGGTATTTTTACGGCAACATCGGACAGGATTTGATAAAACAATTCGCGCGATTGACGCTCGACTTTCGGGCAATGCGAATCAGTTTCGAGTAAAGCGCATTGTTCATTGTTGATTGTTTCGCCGGAAAGTTCCTGTTCTTAAAAGGCAATGAACAATTTCGGCAAAACAGCCGCGAACGGATGAAGATTCGTTCGCGGCTGTTTTTGTTTTAACCGCTTCGTTAATGCTATATTTTTACAGAAATCTGAAATTAAATTTCCGCTTCTTTTTATCGAATGCCGACATCGCACGACGTAACCAAATTACTGCTCGAATGGAGCAAAGGCAACCGCGACGCAATGGAAGAATTGCTGCCGCTGGTTTACCGCGAGCTGCAAAAAATCGCGCATCGTTATCTGGGACGCGAACGCAATTCCAACACTTTGCAGACGACCGCACTAGTTCACGAAGCGTTTCTCAAATTGATTGACCAGACGCGCGTTCAGTGGCAGAATCGCGCGCATTTTTTCGGCATCGCGGCTCAAGCGATGCGGCGAATTCTGGTTGACCACGCCCGCCAGAAACTCGCTGACAAGCGCGGCGGACACGCGGAAAAAGTCGAGCTTGACGAAGGCACAATTGACGTTTCCGATGAAAAAGCGAGCAACCTGATCGAACTCGACGCGGCTCTAAAAAGACTTGCCGAGATTGACGAGCAGAAAAGCCGAATGGTCGAACTGCGTTATTTCGGCGGCTTATCAATTGAAGAAACGGCGGAAGTTTTAGGCGTAAGCATCGCCACCGTCAACCGTCAATGGCGTTTGGCGAAAGCGTGGCTGTATAAAGAAATCTCAAATTGAAAGTGGAAAAGTGAAAAGGTGAAAAAGTTTGCTGAACGATGACCGGGTTGTCTTTCCATTTTTCGCTTTGTCATTTTTCTACTTTTCTACTTTTAAGTAATGTCGAGCAGTAACTGGCAAAAAGTTGAGGAAATTTTCGACGAAGCCGCTGAGCTTCCGCGAGCGGAGCGCGAGTTTTTTTTAGACGAAGCGTGTGACGGCGATGAGGATTTGCGCCGCGAGGTCGAAGCTCTGCTTGCCGCCGATGAACAGTCGGACGATTTTATCGAATCGCCGATCATCGCCTCGAACACGCTCGCGGGTCTTTTGCCGAACAACATTGAAGATTCGGTCGCGCCGCATTTTTTGGGCAAGCGCGTCGGCGCATACCAACTCGTCCGCGAGCTTGGGCGCGGCGGAATGGGCGCGGTTTTTCTGGCGAGTCGCGCCGATGCGGAATTTCGCAAAGAAGTCGCCATCAAGCTCGTCAAGCGCGGAATGGACACGGATTTTATCCTGAAACGCTTTCGCAACGAGCGACAGATTTTGGCTCATCTCGACCACCCGAATGTGGCGCGTTTGCTCGACGGCGGCACTTCCGAAGACGGCTTGCCGTATTTCGTGATGGAATACGTCGAAGGCTTGCCGGTTCATAAATACTGCGAAGTTCACGATCTTTCGATTAACGAGCGGCTCGCGCTTTTTCAGTCAATTTGCGCGGCGGTCGGCTACGCGCATCAAAATCAAATTATCCACCGCGATTTAAAGCCGAACAACATTCTCGTTACCAAAGACGGCACGCCGAAGCTGCTCGATTTCGGCATCGCCAAAATTTTGAATCCTGATTTCGCGGGCGACACGCTCGCGCCGACGCAGACGGGAATGCGCCTGATGACGCCCGAATACGCCAGCCCCGAACAAATTCGCGGCGATAAATTGACGACGGCGAGCGATATTTATACTCTCGGCGTTTTACTTTTTGAAATTCTGACCGGCGAGCGACCGTATAAATTGTCGAGTCGCTCGCCGCACGAAATAGCGCGGGTGATTTGTGAAGACGCGCCGCGCAGACTTAACGATTTAGGTTTCGGAGTTGAAGATTTCGGATTACAAAACAAAGACTCGAAACCAAAGACCCAAGACGGAATCTGCGAAGATTTGGAAAACATCATTCTCAAATCTTTAAGTAAATTGCCGCAAAATCGTTACGCGACCGCCGAGGCGTTCGCCGACGACATCGGCAAATACCTCGACGGCTTGCCGGTTTCCGCGCCCGCTGTCATTCACGATACCGACGAGCGATTTGAAAATTCGTTTGTTCAAACCGAATCGTTAGCCGTGCTGCCGTTCCGCACGCTGCAAATCAGAAACACGGGCGAATCGGGCGATTATCTTTCGCTCGGTTTGACCGATTCGCTGATTACCCGCCTGAGTCGTCTGAAAACTATTTCCGTGCGCCCGACGAGTTCAGTTTTGCGTTATTCAAATCACGATTCGATAGAACCGAACGAAGCGGGACGCGAATTGCGCGTGACGCACATTCTCGACGGACGCATTCAACAGGTCGGAAGGCGCGTTCGGCTGACGGCGCAGCTCGTCAAAATCAGTAATAACGAAACGGTCTGGGCGGGGCAATTTGATGAGGAAAGCGAAGACATTTTGATTTTGCAGGATTCGATTTCCGCGCAGGTCGCGCAGGCTCTGGTCAAAGAATTAACCGGCGAAGAACGCGAGCAAATCGAGAATCGCGGCACGAATGACCCGAAGGCTTATGAGGCTTATTTGCGCGGGCGCGTTCATTGGCACAGCTATACGGTCGAAGGTTTGGCAAAGGCTTTAGTCGCGTTTTACGAAGCGATTGCACTCGATCCGAATTTCGCGCTGCCGTATTCGGGCGTGGCTGATTATTATAATTTCCTGAGCGTGTTCGGCGTGATGTCGCCGCACGAGAGTTTTCCGGCGGCGAAAGAAGCGGCGAGCAAAGCAGTCGAGTTAGATGATAATTCGGCTGAGGCTTATACGTCGCTTGCCATTGCTACTTTCGGTTACGATTGGGATTTTGAACTTGCCGAAAAATACTTGAAACGCGCTCTGGATTTAAATCCGAACTACGCCGAAGCGCACGTTTGGTATGGGCATCTGCTCGGCGCGCGCGGGCAGCACGACGCTGCCGTCAAATCAATGCGCCGCGCCGAACGACTCAGCCCGCAGTCGGTTTCGGTGCTGACTTCGTTTGCGCTTTGCCTGCGAAACGCTCAGCGTTATGAAGAAGGAATGGAAAAATTGCGGCGCGCGCTCGTTTTGCAGCCGAATTACCCGACTGCGCTGCAAGCCTACAGTTGGTTCGTCGTGCCGCTCAAAAATTACCGGGAAGCTGAAGCCGCCAGTTTGAAGGCGCTGGAAATAACCGGGCGGCAGAATCTCTCGCTTTACAATCACGCCTACATTTTGGCGGTCGGCGGCAAGCCGGACGAATCGCTCCGAATCGCCGAAGAGTTAAAAGAGCGCAGAGAAAAATTATATGTGTCGAGTATGTATCTGGCGTGGATTTACAGCGCGCTCGGCGACGCGGAGGAAACATTTGGCTGGCTCGCGCAAGCCATTGCGGAGCGCGATTTTTGGATAGTCTGGTTGCCGGTTGACTCGCGTTTCGACCAATTTAAAGCTGACGCGCGTTATCAGGAAACGATTAAAAAAATCCAGCCGATTGAGCGCGAAGACGAAGCGATTCACCAATCGCACATCGCCACGAAAATTCTGCACGTCGAAGCGGAAACGCCGAAATTGATGGCAGAGAAAGTTGAAGTGAAAGCGATGGAAATCGCCGCGCCGCCGCGCCGCCGCGCTCGGCTATATGCCGGTGTCGGCATTCCGCTCTTGCTGATAATCGCGCTTTTCGCCGCGAACAAACTCGGTTGGATTTCCGCTTCGGTAAATTACGACGATAAACATTTAACTCGCCAGACCGTTACGAAAAGCAGTCCGAAAAGTCTGGCGATTTTGCCGTTTTCGCCGGAAGAAACGGGCGAGCGCGAAGAATCTTTGAGCGTCAGTCTGGCGCAGGTTTTGACCGACAAACTCGGACAAATTCGGCGGCTGTCGGTCGTTCCCGGCAGCGCGGCGGCAAACGTGAACAAATCTCCGAATGCCGCGCTCGAAGCGGGCAGAGAACTCGGCACGGATTTCGTTTTGCACGGTTCATTGAAACAACAGGCAGACCGAATTCAAATCGCCGCCGCTCTGGTCAGCGCGGCTGACGGAAAAGTTTGGTGGGAAGAAAATTTCGACGAATCGCTCGCCGATTTGCCGAAACTGCAAATTTCGATTCCGGGAAAAGTTTTAGAGGTTCTGGCAATCGAATTGTCGCCGGACGAGCGGCGGCAGATTGAAAAAACTTACACGACCGACGGCGAAGCGTATCGGCTTTACCTCGACGGGCGTTATCAAATGACGTGGCGAACGGCGGAAAGTATGCGGCAGGCGATTAAAACTTTTACGACTTCGCGCGACAAAGACCCGAATTTCGCGCTCGCCTACGCCGGACTCGCCGACGCTTACGCGCTGCTGAATTTGTATGAAATTCCGCCGCCTGCCGACGCTTACGACAAAGCCAAAGAAAACGCCTTACAAGCGTTGACGATTGACAGCACGCTCGCCGAAACGCACGCTTCTTTGGCGTATGTTTTGTTCAATCACGAAGGAAATTTCATCGCCGCCGAAACTAATTATCGCCGCGCCATCGAATTGAATCCGTCGTATCCGCGTTCGTTTCACTGGTTCGCGCTGATGCTTTCGGCGACGGGAAAACACGAAGAAGCAATAGAAAAAATCAAGACGGCGCAGCGGCTCGCGCCCAAATCAGCAATCGTTCACGCCGCCGCCGCGCTCGTTTATTTTTACGCGCAGAGTTATCAGGAAGCGATTAACGCCTGTCAAAAATCGCTTGAGCTAAACCCGAAATTTGTTCCGGCATACAAAAATCTGCGCGTGATTTATTCGGGACTCGGCGATTATGAAAACGCGCTCGAAGCGTATAAAAACGAGCGGCTTTACAGCGACGACACAAACGAGGCGAATCCGAATTGGGCGATGATAAGAGCGCAGGTCGAAGCCGTCGGCGGCAAGACGGATGAGGCGTTGAAAAGTTTGAATCGCGCGACAAGCGAGCCGTCGGTGAAAAATTACCCGGTTGCTTATTCGTATGAAATCGCCGCCGCTTACGCGCTTTTGGGCGAAAAGGAACGGGCGACCGAATGGCTGAAAGTCGCCGAAAAATCGCGCGCGAACAATTTTCAATTCGCGGCAGTTGACGCGCGTTTCGAAAAGATTCGCCGCTAAGAGCGTCACAAGCGAAATTTATTCGGCAATCTTTGTTTCGCGTTTCTGCAAAATGAACGTCAGTATTTTAATTTGCTCCTGCTGCATCTCAATTAACTCGTCCCATTTCATTTCGCGCAAATCGTCCAGCTTTTGGTGCAGGCTGAGAATTTCCAGTTCGGCTTTGAGATTTACTTCGTAATCGTGCGCCGCATCGAAACGGTCTTTGACCGCCTGACGGTTTTGCGACATCAGGATAATCGGAGCTTGAATGGCAGCGAGCATCGAAAGAAAAAGGTTTAATAAAATATACGGGTAAGGGTCGAATGCGTCGTTGCGGCGGGCGAGAATAAACGAGTTGAGCAGCACCCACAAAACAAGCGCGGAAATAAAAATGATAATAAACGTCCACGAACCGCCGAACGTTGCAACTTGATCGGCGACTTTCTGCCCGAAAGTCTGCTTCGTATCAAATTCTTTGTTCGTATCGTGGCTGATATATTTGCGGTCTCCGAAATGTTCGACGATTCGCCGCTCCGGTTCGTCGAGCGCGTCGGGCGCGTGGTTAAAAAATTTCTCTGCAAAATCCTTCGAGTTTTTGTTCATAATGAAAATCTCCGAAACGCCCGCCGAATTTTATTCGTCGGAATCGTCTTTCTTTTTCTCTAATATCCAGCCTTTCCGCCAAAAATAAAATAAGAGAATCGAGGCGACGAGAACCATCACGCCGAGCGTTAAAAAGTAACCGTGACGGGTTTTCAATTCGGGCATATTCTCGAAATTCATTCCATAAACGCCCGCGATAAACGAGAGCGGCAGCCAGATTGCCGAAAAGATGGTCAGGAATTTGATGATGTCGTTCGTTTTGTTGGCGACGACCGAAAAATGAATGTCGAACAGACTGGCGACCAAATCGCGGTAGTTTTCCGATAAGTCCGAAATTCGCAAAAGATGGTCATAAACGTCGCGGTAAAACGGCAGAATGTTTTCGGGAATCTGCGGAAATTCGCCGTGCGAAATGCGGTAAAGCGTGTCGAGCTGGCGCGACGAAATGCGTTTCAGCCGCGCGACGCTGCGCCGCAAATCCATAATTTCTTCGAGAATTAAATTGTCGGAACTTCCCATTGAAAAAACGCGGTCTTCGAGTTCGTTGATCACAACGTCGAAATCATCAACGATCGGCATATACAAATCAACCAGCTGGTCGAAAATCTGATGCAGCAGATAAGCCGCGCCGCGCCGACACGCAAACGGGTTGGTGCGTATCTGCTTTTTGACGTTCTTGACACTTTGAAAACGTTCGGTGTGAAATGTGACGACGAAGTTTTTCCCCAAAAAGCCGTCGAGTTCTTTGGTAACGAAATTCGTCGTGTTGGTTTCTTCGGGCTTAATGCCGTGCAGTATAAAATAAAGATAATCGCTAAAGCCTTCGACCTTCGGCTGATTGCGCGTTTCCAGGCAATCTTCGATTGTCAGCGGGTGAAATTTGAAAACATTCAACATAACACCTTTCGCCAACTCGATTTCCGCTTCGGTTTCGGCGAGAAAATCAACCCAAACGACATTCGATTCGTCCGCCAGCAGAGCGGGCAAATCTTTGACCGTAAAATTTTCTTCGACCGCTTCCGATTTGTTTCGATACGCAAAAATTTCCATAAATCAACCGTTGTCAATCAATAATCAATTAGAAGGACAAACTTTGTGAACGATTTCTTCTGATGTTAAGATAACCGCATTCGGATTTAGTAATTTAGGTTTTACCACTAATAAATAATCGCTGACAACTGACCGCCAAAAATTATGACAAATATCAAAGTCTTCGTCGCCGACGACGTGAACGAATCGAAACTCGCGCCGCTGCGCGAAGCCGGATTTACGGTCGAAAAACGCATCAAATTATCGCCCGAAGAATTAGCCGAAGCGTTGCAGGATTCGGACGGCTTAATCGTCCGCAGCGAAACAAAGGTTCGCGCAGATTTGATGGACGCGCTTCCGAAACTTCGCGTCATCGGACGCGCCGGTGTCGGCGTTGACAACATTGATGTCAAAGGCGCGACGAGTCGCGGTATCGTCGTAATGAATGCGCCCGACGGCAACACGATTACGACCGCCGAACACACGATTGCGTTATTAGTTTCGATGGCGCGCAACGTGCCGCAGGCACACGCGCTCCTTCAAAGCGGAACTTGGGATAAAAAGAAATTCGTCGGCGTGGAACTCAACGGAAAAACTTTGGGCGTTATCGGCTTGGGCAGAATCGGCAGGCACGTCGCCAAAATTGCGAAAGGTTTCGGGATGAACATTTTCGCCTACGACCCGTTCGTTTCGCCCGAACAGGCAAAAGATTCGGGATTTGAAGTTGGTAGTTTGGACGATGTTTTTGCGAACGCCGATTTTCTGACGATTCACACGCCGGTCACGGATGAAACGCGCAACATTATCGGCGCGGACGCTTTTGCGAAAATGAAATCCGGCGTGCGAATCGTCAATTGCGCTCGCGGCGGACTGGTTGACGAAATGGCTTTGCTCAAAGCGATTGAAAACGGTACGGTCGCCGCCGCCGCGCTCGACGTATTTTCGACCGAACCGCTTTCAAACGATTCGCCGCTTTTGAATAATCCGCGCATTATCACCACACCGCATTTGGGCGCGTCAACGACCGAAGCACAGGAAGGCGTGGCTTTAACCGTCGCCGAACAGATGCGCGATTATCTGCTGTCGG
>CBDUBY010000030.1:0-27067 GCA_965365505.1 uncultured Pyrinomonadaceae bacterium
GCCGGACGATTCAGCAAATCCGAAGCGACCCAGCCGGTGCTGGTGCCGACCACGCTGATCAAATTATTGCCGCGCGAAGTTATCGCGCCCAAAACGTCGGGCGTTGCCGCCGCGCCCGTGTTGCCCGCGATAATCGAACTGCGGACGCTAGCAGTCAAATTGGCGGTCGCCTTGTGCAAACCGCCCGCGCCGGTGTTGGTCGTGTTGTTCGTAATCGTGACGTTGTTTATCATCAGTCCTGATCCGTTGTAATAAATACCGCCGCCCGTCCCCGCCGGCGCGTTGTTGCCGGAGAAGGTCGAATTGGCAATAAAAACCGTTCCGTTTGCCTGCATCGCGCCGCCCGCGATGCCCGTGCCGTTTGAAGTGTTTCCCGAAACGGTCGAATTCAAAATCGTCATCGTCGAGGTCGAAAAATTCTGCATTCCGCCGCCCGAGCTGGTTGAATTGTTATTTGAAACCGTGCAATTATCTAAAGTCATATTCGCCGCGCCGGTCGCGTTATTCAAACCGCCGCCGTTCGCCGCCGTGTTGCCCGTGACGACGACATTATTCAAACGCAAAACCGAACCGTTGTTGTAAATGCCGCCCGCGCGCCCGGTGTTGACCGAACTCACGCCGTTGCCGCCCGTCACGCGCAAATTGTTAATGGTCGTCACTGCCTGCACGGTGCTGATAATCTGATTGGTAAAAACGCGGCTCTGACTGTTGCCGCTGACGGTCAAAAGATTCGCGCCCGGACCGTTAATCGTCAGCGTCCCGTTGCCGGTAATAATAATATCCGTTCCCGACAAAATAATCGTCTGTGCAGTTGAAAACAGCGTAGAAAACTCAATCACATCATCGCTTGCCGCCGCAATCGCCGCCGCGACCGCTTCACGCAGCGAACAATCCGAGTCGCACATTCCGTCATTCGTATCGGCAATTTTCGTCACCGTAAAAGTCGCCGCAAACCCCGCTTGCGCCAAACAAAACATCAATCCGAAACCGAGAAACAGTTTGACAATTTTTCGCATATTTTCCTCCTTAATTCTCAGCTATCATAAGCCGAAAAATGAATGGATACAACCTGAGATTGCCAACAATAATTCCCGAGATTTTAGCTTTGTTGAATTGAGGTAAAAGTGATTATGAATTTTCAATCTGCTAAGATGAATTTTATCTTTTTTCACTTTTTCAAATGCGACTTATGAAAATTAAAATTCTTTTTGCCAGACTAACGATTGCCCTGTTGATTTTTTGTTTTCTGCAATCGAGTGACGCGTTCGCTCAAAACAAAAACGATGAAAAAATTCTGCCGCTGCCGAAGCTGCTTTCTCTGCGCAAGCAGATGAGCGTTCGTTCGGCGTGGCTGCAAAAGCGGTTCGACACGCTGCTTTTGCCGATGATGCGGCGGCACAATGTTTCGATGTGGATTGTGACGAACGAGGAATTTCATTCGGATGCCGTGACCGACCAAATCGTGCCGCCCGTTCCGATGGTCGGCAGGCGCGATTTTTTTATTTTCTACGATAACGGGAAAACGCTCGAACGCTTTGCCGTCGTGCGTTATGAAGAAGAACAACTGAAAAAGTTTTATACTTTGCTGCTTCCGCCGCGCGACAAAATCGGCGAGACGATCAAAAAACTCGTCGAAGAAAGAAATCCGAAAACTATCGCCTTAAATATGGGCGGCGGTCGCGGACAGTCCGACGGCATCACGCACGACGCTTATAAATTTCTTGCCGAAACTCTTGGCAAAGATTACGAATCACGCTTTGTTTCGGGCGGCAAATTTATCGCCGATTATCTCGACACACGCCTGCCCGAAGAACTCGAACATTATCGAGCGGCGGTAACTGTGACAGATATTTTGACGCGCCGCGCGTTTTCAAATGAAGTTATCAAGCCCGGCACGACGACGGTTGGCGATGTGCGCTGGTGGCTTTTGCAACAGGTCAACAATCTCGGTTTGACCGTTTGGTTTCAGCCGGATTTACGAATGCAAAGGCAAGCAAAGGCTAATACGAATTCGCAGCAATTTTTATCGGTTGCCGATGAATCGGTTGTGTTGGAACCGGGCGATTTGATTCACGTTGATTTCGGTTTGAATTATATGGGACTTTCGACCGACTGGCAGAAGCACGGGTATATTTTAAAGAAGGGCGAAACCGACGCGCCGCAGGGTTTGAAACTTGCGCTAAAAAATACAAACATTTTGCAGGACGCGCTTTTCAAATTCGCCCGCGTCGGAATGACCGGCGCGCAGGTTTATGACAGCACGATGGAATATATGCGAAAGGCGAACATCGAAGCGATGATTTACTCGCACCCGATTGGCACACAGGGTCACGGACTCGGCGCGGCGATTGATTTTCGCCGTTCAATCAGCGGCGCTTGGGAAGAACGCTTCCGGCTCGGTTCTTACACTTCGATTGAACTCAATACTTCAACCATCGTTCCCGAATGGAACAACCAAAAGGTGACGATTATGGCGGAAGACGACGCGGTAATGACCGAAAAAGGTTTTGAATTCATTCGCCCGCGACAGACGGAATTTTATTTAATCCGTTAAGGAACGCCGTCATCCTGACGGCATTCGTCTGTGTGCCGAAACGTTTTCGCGCCTTGCGCTTATTGCCGTCAGGATGACGGCGTTCCGTTTGCCGTCATCCTGACGGTATCACTTTTATGATTTTGATTTATGAAGCCTTAAAAATTATCGAGCGTGAAACTCATTCGCTCGGCGTTGAAACGATTGAATTGGAAAATTCAATCAATCGAGTGTTGGCGGAAAATGTGAAAGCCGATATGGATTTGCCGCCGTTCGACCGTTCGCAGATGGACGGTTTTGCGGTTAAATCGAAGGACACAAAAAGCGCGCCGGTGCGGTTGAAAATCGTCGGCGAATCGGCGGCGGGAAAAGGGTTTGATGGACAATTAAAGTCGGGCGAAGCGGTTAGAATTATGACCGGCGCGAGACTGCCGGTTGGCGCGGACGCGGTGCAGAAGGTTGAATTGACCAGCGAAGAAAATGACTTCATCGAAATTTTAGAAACGGCGAAAGTTGGGCAAAACATTAATTTGCTCGCATCGGAAATCGAAACCGGCGCGAAGATTTTCAGCAAAGGCGAAACGATTAATGAGCGAATGATTGCCGCGATTGCTTCGTTCGGTTACGCACGGATAAAAGTTTTTCGTCAGCCGCGAGTTTCGATTCTTTCGACAGGCAGCGAGATCGTCGAGATAAACGAGCAGCCGCAAAAAGATCAGATTCGCAACTCGAATTCGATAATGCTGAAAGTCTTCGCCGAACAAACGGGCGCGGACGCGACGATTTTGCCGATTGTCCGCGACGATTACGAGACTCTGAAAACTCAAATTGCCGAAGCGGTCGGAATGAAGGAAAAAGGAAAAAGGAAAAAGGAAAAAGTTGCGGATACAAAATCGCAAATCGTAAATCGTAAATCGCAAATCCTGATCATCACCGGCGGCGTTTCGGTCGGCGATTATGATTACACGAAACCGGCATTAAAAGAGTTGGGCGCGACGATTTTTTTTGAACGCATTTCATTAAAACCCGGCAAGCCGACGGTTTTCGCCAAGCTGAATGATTGTTTGATTTTCGGTTTGCCCGGCAATCCGGTTTCGGCGGTGGTGACGTTTATGTTGTTTGCTCGTCGGGCGATTTTACAGATGCAGGGCGCGGCAAATTGCGATCTAAAACGAGGCTTTGCCGTTGTCAACAATCGCATCAAAGGCGCGAAGGAACGCGATTCGATTCTGCCGGTTTCGCTGCGGACGAACGAGAAAGGTCAATTGACGATTGAATCGCTACGCTTTTCCGGTTCGTCGAATTTTATCGAATTTGCGCGCGCCGATTCGCTCGTCGTCGTTCCGCAAGGCATTTCGTTTCAACCCGGCGATGTCGCGGAGATTTTACATTTGCCGTAAAATCAAGTTCGCAAGTTAAACTTCTAATCGAAAATCTATGGCTAAACTTTCGCATTTCGACGCGCAGGGAAAAATTAAAATGGTTGACGTGAGCGAGAAATCGGCGACCGCCAGAGTCGCCGTCGCGTCGGCGAAAGTTTTGCTGTCGAAAGCGACTATTGAAATTTTGCAGTCGAACCAAAATCCAAAGGGCAATCCGCTCGAAATTGCCCGCATCGCCGGAATTATGGCGGCGAAACAGACCGCGAATTTAATTCCGCTGTGTCACCAAATAAATCTTTCAAAAGTTGATGTCCGAATCGAGATAACCGATTACGGCGTTCGTCTTGAAACCGAGGCGAAAACAAGCGCGCAAACGGGCGTTGAGATGGAAGCGTTAACCGCCGCGAGCGTCGCCGCGCTGACGATTTACGATATGTGCAAAGCAGTGCAGAAAGACATTCAGATTACGGAAATTCAACTCGAATCAAAAACTGGCGGGAAAGCGGATTACGAAAAGCCTTTATGATTTTGCCCACGAAACACACGAAAGGAACGAAAAATTTAAATCGTATTTTTTTCGTTCCTTTCGTGTTCTTCGTGGGCAATAAAATTATCCTATCAAACTCTGCGCCGCCGCTTCGCCGGTTTCAATCGCGCCTTCCATAAAGCCCTGCCAATCGGCGAGATGTTCGCCTGCGAAAAGAACTTTGATATGCGGACGCTGAAGAATCGGGCGAATGCCGAACCATTGACCGGGACGATAAAGCGCGTAGGCGCCGTCGGTATATTGGTCGCGCTGCCAGGCGTAAGAGGAAATTGCTTTTGCCAGTTTCGGCGCGTCTTCATCGAAATCAATCAAATCGCGAGTGATGATTCGCATTCGTCGTTCGTCCGATTGCGAAGCGAGAACGTCAGCTTTTTCGCCGACCGCGTAGCTCGTCAAAATGCCTTCTTTTCCCGCTTGATTCTGCGTGCTGTGAAAATAAAAATGCGCGGTCGTGTCGGAAACCATCGAGAAATTTTCGTCTTTCCAAAAACGCTTTTCGTATAAAACGCTGTTTTTGCAGATGCGCGCGTAAATCAAACGCTGCGCCGCTTCTGATTGCGCGACAGGCAAAGCCGGAGCAAATTTTATTTTCAGCAAACTGTTTGTCGGCACGGTGCAAATCACGGCATCGGCTTTAAAATTTTCCGCGTCGGTTTTGACGGTGACGATTCCTCTCGATTGATTGACTTCGTTAACGAGCGTGTTCAGCCGAATATTTTCCGCGCCGATTCGTCTGGCAAATTCCTCAGCCAACCTTGAATTGCCGCCGGTCATTTTATAATCCATCTCGTTTTTCGGACTCGATTCGGCGTATTCCGCCGCCGCCGCAAAAGCCGAGACATGGCGAATTGATTCGCCGAAATCGGTGCTGTCCATCAAATCGCGAAGGCGTAAATCGTCTTCCGAGAAACCGATTTTTTCGAGGTATGTCCACCAATCGTAACGGTCGAGATTCGTTTTTTGCGCGGGCGTAAATTTGTCGTAGCTTTTGATTAATTTTTCAAATGCGGCTTTGGCTGGCGGCGAAAAACCCCATTGTCCGGGACGCGAAACCTGACCGTTTTGCAGCAGATAATCTTCAAACTGATGCTTCTGTAAAGGTATCGCAAAATCTTTGCACAAAGCCTTGACGCGCTCATGGCTTTCGCCGACCCATTCCGCGCCGAGTTCGAAAACCAGATTCGGATTCTGCGCGAAAGTTTGCGAGAAGACGCGCCCGCCGATTCTGCTGCGCGCTTCTAGAATCGTCACGTTCCAATTGGCGTTTTTTAATTTATAAGCGGCGGCTAAACCGGAAAATCCCGCACCGATAATGACGCACGAATTACGGCGGCGTTGGGCGAAAACACTTTGCGGCGCAAGCGCGATGCCAAGCGAAGTCGCGCCCAGAATTTTTAAAAAATCGCGGCGATTGTTTTTATTTGACATATTTACATTTTTGAAAAAATCAAACCGTTTCGCTATGTCTGAGTTTTTCATTGCGATGAATTTTATCCAGATAATTATGCGCCGCTTCGGTTTGAAACAGTTCTCGCGTTTCCGTTTCGTCAGCCGTTACGGGTTCTAAAGCCAAATCCATATATTCAAGTTTCTTCGGATCGCTTCTTACCTTTCGGTAAATCAAACGCAGGCGCGTGTAAAGCCAAATCCATTGAATCTGTTTCCAAAAAATTTCGAGAAAAGTTTTCGGATAAAAAACCAACGGATTTTCGAGCGGCAGAGTCGAGCGGCGCGACGTGCGGCGTTTCATTCGCAAAAATCCGCCTTCGAGCGGGTGAATTTTCTCAATATCAATGCAACCGTTAAACCACGTGATAAAAAACATCGTCTTGCCCGGAGAAGTTCCCGTCGCAATCGCGCGGCGTAAAACGGTTTCGATATGCTCGTCAGTGTAATAAGTTTTCCACGCCTTTTGATAAGTTTCTTCCCAATTTTCCTGCGACATTTTCGGGTGCGCGGTGACGGCGTGATTCAAATCGTATCGGTTCAAATCCGCGTCCATCGCTACGCCGCTCTCGTGCAGTTTTTTGTGGTCAGCCGAACCGGGCAACGGCGTCAGATAGAAAAATTCGAGCAGGTCAACGGGCAGTTCTTTTTTAATAATTTCGATGTCGCGCAAAATTGATTCCTGCGTGTCGGTCGGAAATCCGAGAATGTAGCCGCAGTAAGTCACGATTCCCGCCTTCTTCCACGCGAGCAGCATTTCGCGGTAATCGGTGATTTTGTTTTGGCGTTTGCTCGCTCCCAAAAGCGAATCGGGATTGATGTTTTCCAAGCCGATGAAAACTCTTTTGACACCGGCGCGTTTCGATTTTTCGATAAAGTTCGGCAGCTTGTGGCAGAGCGTATCAACCTGAATGATAAAGCTGATTTTCAGTTTTTCGTTCTCGCGCAAATCAATCAGCTTATCTAAAATAATTTCCCAATCTTTATTGCGCGCGAAATTGTCGTCGGTGATGAAAAACGAATGCAGACCTTGCGCGACGTTGGCGCGAACGATTCGCTCGATGTCTTCGGGCGAGCGGCGGCGCGACTTTCTGCCCTGCACATTGATTATCGTGCAGAACGAACACGAAAAAGGACAGCCGCGACCGGCATCGAAACTCGTCGTCGCGCCCGCCGTTAAATGAACTCTTTCAGCGGGCAGCAAAGGCGTAGCGACGTTTTCGATGTTCGGCAAATCGTCCATATAATTGTAAATGGATTGGAGTTTATTTTCCGCCGCGTCAATTAAAACTTGCCCGAGCCGACCTTCGGCTTCACCGGCAAATAAACTCACGCCCATCTCAATCGCTTGCTCGACATGCGCGTCACGTTCTTTCAACATCGCCATCGTTCCCGAAACGTGAAAGCCGCCGATTGCCGTTTTGATATTTCGCTCGCGCAGCGGTTTCGCAATATCAAGAGCGCGCGGAAACTGGTTCGACTGCACGCCGACGAGCATCACCATTCCGTCGTCTGCTTTTTCGATTAAGGAAATTATTCGTTTCGGATTGATGTGAGAATTCGTTTCGTCAAAAGCGTGAATTTCAAGTTCAACGTCCGCGCCTAAAACTTTCTGTTCGGCGCACTCCAAAGCCAATCCGTAAAGACACGCCAGCGAATTTGCCGGAATCGCCGACCGAAACCATTGAATTACATATCCGTCATCGTCGTAATGCGAAGGCTTAATAAGCACGAGAGAGAAACGCCGCATAATTTTTTCCGCTTTTAAAAATTGAATTGATTCTAAACAACCGTTTGAATTTTTACAAGAATTATCAATCTCGCTTTTTATAATTGAACACGCGCCACAGATAAAGTGCAATCACCAAGCCGAAAACGATATAGGTCGCTACGTCGAGATACTCGCCAATCTGCCTGAAATTCGTTCCCAGAAAATAACCCGCATAAGCCAAAAAGCTCGTCCAAACCGCCGAACCGAGAAATGTGAAAAATAGAAACGAAGCTAAATTCATTCGATTGAAACCAGCCGGAATCGAAACGAAGGAACGAATTCCGGGAACGAGTCGGCAAAATAAAACGGCTTTCGCGCCGTGCCGGTCGAACCAGTCGTCGGCGCGGTCAATATCTTCAGGCGTTAAGGTCAGCCATCTGCCGTGTCGCGCAGCAAATTTTTTCAATTTTTCTTCGCCTAATTTCGCGCCCAAATAATAAAGCGGCAGCGCGCCCAGAACCGACCCTAAAGTTCCCGCGATGATCACGCCGATTAAAGAAAATTTATCTTCGCCCGCCATAAATCCCGCGAGCGGCATTATGAATTCCGACGGAATCGGCGGAAAGACGTTTTCGACGAACATCAAAAAAACGATGCCGAAATAACCCGCCGAACCGATTAAACTCATTATCCATTTCGTCATTGCAGGTTATTTTAACACGCCGCTTTTTAGCGGAAACAATTACTTTTGATTTGTCGTTTTGTGCTAAGATAACGTGATTTTTCATTATCCATATTTCAAAAAGGAGCCTTTTATGACCAAAGCAAAAGTCAATTTTCTGCTCGCCGTCGCCGTTCTCGTTTTCGTTTCGCTGGCGTGCAGCAGATTCAGCAAGAACAATAGACAGGTGACGGAGAACACAAATTCGCTGATTACCACGTCGAACACCGGCACCCGAACCAGAACGACACCGCCGCCTTCAACGACCGAAAGCAAAGCCGAATCAACCAGCGGCGACGAGCGGCAGAAACCGGCGGCGGGCAAGGGCAACGTGCAGGGCAAAGTTTTGTTTAACGATGCGCCGGTTGAGGGAATCGAAGTTAAAATTTGCGAAAATTTCAGCACGATTATGGGCATCAATTGCAGCGGTAAAACGCGCATGACCAAAACCGGCGCGGACGGCGTTTACGTTATCGCCGACCTCGACCCGATGACCTATGGCGGTTTAACGGCAAAGGTCTTTAAATCGAATTATTACATTTATCCTTACAAGGGCTTGACGGCAATGTCGGCGCAGCAGTTCACGGTTGAGGCGGACAAAACCATTTTCGCCAACGACATCAGTTTGTTCAAAAATGACATCAAAATCACCAGTCCGAAAGTCGGCTCGAAAGTCGAAGCGCAGGGCTTGGAATTAAAATGGGAAGCATACCCTGACGCGGCATATTACAAAGTCAGCCTTTATCCTGACGCCGGCGGAACGCCGCCGGTCAATGCCGAACGAGTTGACGACCCGACTTATGCGGTCAGCGAACCGCTGATGAACGGCAAATATCGTCTGCGCGTCGAATCATACAACGCCAACGACAGCAAGCTCGCCGAAACCGGCAACGATATAAAATTCACTGTCAGCGGCGGTGCGGAGCCTGCGCCGAAACCGTAAACTCTGTAAATCTGGCAAAATAGATTTGAACTACTAAATAAACACGCGACACGAACTGAATTCGTGTCGCGTGTTTATTTTTAGTCGCGTAAATTCGCGTGAGCCGCGATTAACAGAATTATTTCGAGCGTCGGCGCAATTTTTGAGAGCAGTAAATTTTCCGGCTGATTTATTTGAATTCGGCAATCGTCGCGCCCGAATTGCCGGAAAATTCCGGCGCATTCTTGAACGATTTGACAAACTCGGTTTCCGCTAAAACTCGCCTGACCGTATCTCGCTGCACGCCGATTCCCTTGCCGTGAATTATCCGCACAATCCGAAAACCTTTTTGGCGGGCTTCCGCCAGATAAGTTTCTGTCACCGCTTTCACATCACGCGGCGCAAAAGCGTGCAGGTCGAGCGTGTCGGTGATTTCTAACTCAAACGGTTCTGGAAACGGATTATCGAGGGTTTCATTCATATTTTTATGAGTCCAATGTCAAGAAAGTTTTCGAATTTGAGCTTCAGACTTTCGACTATTTCGTGGTGGCAATGCCTTGCGGCACGGTAACTTTCAGATGTCCTTTCGAGTCTTTGAACGTCACAAAGCGTTTTTCTTCGACAAGTCCGGCGGTGTTTCGGAGTTTGACGACGAATGTTTTATTATCGCCCGTGCCTTCAGTTTTCAGCGGCAGCAAGCCCCAAACGTCGCCGCTGCGATACGCCGTGAAATGCTCCTCTCGATATTTGTCATAACCCATCACCAAAATCCCGTCAAAATCCGGCTCGATGCCGTCCTGCGCTTTGACCAGATTGGTGCGCGTCAAAATCACCCAACTGCCAGGTTTTGAAACTTTGATTCCGTCTTTCTCTTTCGCCCCTTTATCATTCGCTTCGACATTATCGAGCCGCTGCCAGGTGACGAATTTTTTGTTATTTTGCTGGTAGAAAACAATGTCGTTCGGAACTTGAAGTTCGACCTGTCTGCCAAAAATCCAACCGGCGGGCGCGGGCGAAACCGACGGGTCAAGCCGCACTTTATACCAGATGTCATATTTTTCGTCAGTCTTTTCCGGCTCGTTCGCCTCTTTTGCTGCTTCAAGTTCGGCATTGCGCGTTTTGCCCTTTGTCTGTTTCTGCTCGCCTTTGCGGGCGTTATCAACATCGAGCGCGTCCTGCGATTTCGGCACGAATCGAAATGAAGTTATTTCAAAATTGGAAAGATTATCCAGTTTGACGAGAATGTTGTCGTCGCGCTGTTCGGGCGAGAGCCGCAGATTGGTCGCGGCGCGAAGCTGCCCGCGCGCCTGCTGCGGCAAATCTTTATCTTCGGCGGCGAGGGCTATTGATTTTTCGAGCAGCGCGGCGGTAATGATATTCTGCGCTTCAATCCAGCCTTCGGTTTTGTCTTCATCGTGCGCCCGCACGCGATACCAGTGCACTTTTTCAAAATCAACCTCGTCAATCACATCGAGCCGCTCGCCGCGTTTGACTTCCAAAAGGTCAGCCGCCACGACCGCATAAGAACTGCGAATCTGGGCGCGATTAGCGATGACCGTACCGGTTTCGTTTAAACCGACCAACCCTGTTACATTCTCGACTGCGCTGTTGACCACGCCGCAGCCGCCCGATGCTACGCCGACGGCTAAAATTGCAAATAAAACAAATAATTTTCTTAACTTCATTTTCGTTTTTCCGAGTGTTTCCGCCAGTTATTATAACCCAATTCGTTTAATAAATCTTTCTGCCGACCACTCGGTTTTGACTTGACCGCTAAACGAACAATTTGATTTTCTGCCACAGCTTCGATGCCAATTGTGTCTAAATCGGTTTTCCAGTCTACGCGCTCTGTTCCCGCAATGTATTTTTCGACGATTGAATTTAGTTCAGGATAACTTCTCAGGATTTTTATAATCGCCGCGCTGCCGTCCGTCGGTTCGTTCGGTGTGCGATGCTTTTGATAGACTTCTCGAAAAATTGTCGCAATCGAGCGTTTGCCTCGGCTTTCGCGCAGAAGAGCGACATCGGTTAAAAAAGCCGCCAGCATTCCACGCGCATAAACTTGGTTATTTTCGCCGCTCCAACGGTTTTTCGATGATTCAATCAATGAAAATTTTCGGCTTTGCAGATTATCGAAATTATACGCCTGCGCCAGCGTGTCGAGAAAATCTTCAAACCTGATGCGATTCATCCGAATGCCCGTCCGCAACGCCTGATAAACCGTAAAGCCTTCGTAAAACCAATCGTAATTGCCGGTCAAAGCCAGACGATTCGGCAGCCATAAATGAAAAAGTTCGTGCCGCAACTGTTCGTGAAGACGCTGTGCGGATTGCGATTTGAAAGGCATATCAGCGGAAGCAATAGTCAAAGTTGAGCCGCGCGTTTCCGCCGACCAGCGTCCGAACTTCACCGCTTGCGGAAAGCGGAATAAAAAAATCTGTGCTTTACCAGCGGAAGTTTCACCGAAAAGTTTTCGAAATTCCTCGTGTATTTCGCTTGCCATCGCTAACGCTTCCGCATCGAAAAAGTGCCATTCGCCCGTAATCGTTAGACTCAGATTTCCCGCTTTCTGCTCGCGCCAATTCTTGCCGACGAGAAAAATCGCCTTATCAATATCTTTAACCAAAAAACTGTTTTCGCCCAACTTTTCCTCGCCGGAAATCACTTTCCAATCAGTTGGCAATTCGAATTTAATTAGCGCTGAAGTTCTTTGATTAGCCACGGCAAACTGCGGCAGCAAATCGCCGAGCATCAAAATTCCCTGTTCGTCCGCGAGCCACGAAACGTGAGCCATCCACGCGACGTTCGGCGGAGTTTTCAGGTTCGTCCGGTAATTGAAATTCATTGCGGCTTCGTTCGCCAGATATTCGCCGTCAGCCAACTTCCTGAACGCAACGACACGACCTTTTTCGCCTGATAGATTAAAATCTGCAATTCTCGCGGCGAGATTTTCCGCGCCTGCGATTGAGTTCAAAAACGACCAGTTAAGATTCGATTGATTTGAATTTTCTTTGATAAATTTCCCTTCGACACTTACCGAATCGGGCAGCGAAATCTTAATCGCGACTTCAATTTCCTGTGCTGACAAAAAAAATGTTAGCAGCAAAATCTCCGCCAGAACAATCGCCGCCGCCGAAAACCTTTGCTCTATTATTGACATCGAAACCATTGCGGAATTAAAATAATCTTTCGCTTTACAGACTCTCAAAGTTAGGATAAAAAATTATGAGTCTTATTAAAATAGTCATATATACATTAGCATTTTTGTTGAGCTTGCTGTTTCTGGGACGCTTTTTCTTTTAGACGAATAGGCATTATCCCGAAATTGTTTTTAACGAAGACGCAAAGTTCTTCGATTTATATACGCACAAAATTTCAACGAGTTTAGCGGTCAAATGCTGACCGCTATTTTATTTTACAAAACTTTTTTTATGAGCGAATCAAGACAAATCAAACGCGCTTTAATCAGCGTTTCCGACAAAGACGGCATCGCCGAATTTGCTCGCGCACTAAATGGCTTGGGCGTGGAAATCATTTCAACCGGCGGCACGGCGCGGATATTGCGCGAAAATGAAATTCCGGTGACGGAAGTTTCCGACGTGACCGGATTTCCAGAAATGATGGACGGGCGCGTGAAAACGCTGCATCCGAAAATTCACGGCGCGTTTCTCGCGCTTCGTGATAATGAGCAGCACACGGCGGCAATGGCAAAGCACGACATCGAGCCGATTGATTTAGTCGTCGTCAATCTTTATCCGTTTGAGGAAACGATTGACGATGAAACGACGACGCTTGAGCAAGCCGTCGAGCAGATAGACATCGGCGGTCCGGCGATGATTCGCTCCGCATCGAAAAACTGGCGCGACGTTTTAGTAGTCACCGACGCGCGGCTTTACGAAACGGTTCTTGCGGAATTAAATGATACGGGCGGCGCAACATCGCTTTCGACGCGGCGCAAATTCGCCGCGCTCGCCTTCTCGCACACCGCCAACTACGACGCGATAATTTCCGAATACCTTATTGAGCAGCTTTCCGAAGAAGAATACGAATTCGTCGAAGAATTTCACCCGCTCGCCGACGACCCGATTTTGCAAATGCTCGACGAAACTAACGGACTTTTCGGCATTGAAGATGACGATGAATTTGCGGACGAAGATTTTGACGACGACTTTGAAGACGACGAAATCGAAGACGATGCTTTCAAGCAAAACGGCAACGCTTTCGGCGAGGAAAAATTCGCGCAATATGACGATTTCGAGATAGAGAAAATCCGTGATTTGCGTTACGGCGAAAACCCGCACCAGCAAGCCGCGCTATATAATTCGTTTACCGACGAAGGCGGCATCGCACGCGCCGAGCTGTTGCACGGCAAGGAAATGTCGTTCAATAATTATGTGGATGCGGATGCTGCCTGGAATCTGATTTGCGAATTCGACGAGCGGGCTTGCGCCATTATCAAACATACGAATCCGTCAGGCGCAGCGGTCGGCGCAAGCAACGAAGAAGCCTATCGCCGCGCTCTTTCGACCGACCCGGTTTCGGCTTTCGGCGGCATCGTCGCGTTTAATCAAACCGTTGACGCGCAGGTCGCCGCATCGGTCAATGAAATTTTTACTGAAGTCGTTCTCGCGCCCGATTTCGACGAAGCGGCACTGGAAATTTTCCGGCAAAAGAAAAATCTGCGAGTTTTGCGAGTCAAAAAACTCACCGGTTTCAGCGATTTGGAATACAAACAAATTTCCGGCGGAATGCTCGTGCAAGACCGAGACGATTTAATCGTTTCCGCGAACGAGTTAAAGATAGTTTCGGAGAAACAGCCGACCGAAAAAGAAATTCGCGCGCTGCTGTTCGCGTGGAAAGTCTGCAAGCACGTCAAATCTAACGCAATTGTTTTTGCTAATGATTCGCAAACCGTCGGAGTCGGCGCAGGACAAATGAACCGCGTTGATTCGGTCAGAATCGCCGCGATGCGAGCCGAACGATTTAACCTGGAAATGAAAAATACGGTTCTCGCTTCCGACGCTTTTTTCCCGTTCCGCGACAATGTGGACGAAGCCGCGAAATTCGGTATCTCGGCGATTATCCAGCCGGGCGGCTCGGTCAAAGACAATGAAGTTATCGAAGCGGCGAACGAACACGGCTTGGCGATGGTCTTTACCGGCGTTCGGCACTTCAAACATTAACATTTTCCGTTTGTCATCAAAAGACAGTCGCGGCAATTAACGTCAAACGATAAATGACAAACGGAAAATGGAAAATCTCCTGATTGTGTAGTAAATTAACTTCATATTTCCCGATAAATTTTATGAACGATTGGTTACGTGAAAACCTCGTCTGCCCGCGCGACAAGCAAAAACTGAAAACGGAAGGAAACAATTTAATTTGTTCGGAAAATCACATCTACCCGATAGTTGACGACATTCCGGTAATGCTCGTTAAAGAAGAAGAGCAGATTCATAATTACATCACCGAAACTCTGGAAACGGTCGGCGAAATTCAATCCTCAAAATTACCGGAAGATGTGGAATTATCAGCGAATGATGAAAAGAATTCGGTTGGTGATAACGAGGTTGATGAATATGTGCAGTTGGAAATTCCTCTGACCTGCGGAAACCTTTATATGGGGCTTCAGCGAAAACTCACCCGTTATCCGATTCCCGAACTTCGTTTGCCGCAAGGCAGCGGCGGACGGCTGCTCGATGTCGGCTGTAATTGGGGACGCTGGACGATTGCCGCCGCGCAAAACGGTTATCAGCCAATCGGCATTGACCCAAGTTTAAGAGGCGTATTCGCCGCGCGCCGAATCTCCAGGCAGCTCGGCGTTGCGACTGATTTCGTCGTCGGCGATGCCAGATATTTACCTTTCGCGGACGGCTGTTTCGATGTCGGGTTCTCTTATTCGGTTCTTCAGCATTTCAGCAAGCCGAACGCCAAAATTTCTCTGGATGAAATAGCGCGAACGGTGAAAAAAGACGGTAAAATTCTCGTGCAGATGCCGAACAAATTCGGCTTGCGTTGCTTTTATCAAAACGCGCGGCGCAATTTTAGCGAAGGCGAAAATTTTGATGTCAGATATTGGTCGCCTTCGGAATTGATGAAAACTTTCAATGAAAAATTCGGCGCAACGAAAATGTCGGCGGATTGCTATTTCGGTTTAAATATTCAAAATAATGATATAGATTTGTTTCCGGCACGTTATAAAGCGGTTGTCCGCTCGTCGGAATTTTTGCGTCGCGCGAGCGTGAAAATACCGTGGCTGGTTAACGTCGCCGACAGCGTTTATCTCGAATCAACAAACCAACAAACGGGTTAATTTCAATTCAAGACGAGGAGATTTTATGAACGAATGGTTGCGAAAAAATCTCGTTTGTCCGCGTGATAAACGTAAATTACACGAAGAGGGAAAAAAGCGCTTAATTTGCTCTGAAAATCACGTTTACCCGGTGGTTGACGATATTCCGGTAATGCTGTTGGACGAGGTTGAAGCGAATCATCATTATATTACCGAAACGCTTGCCGCCGTCGGCGATGATAATTTTCCGGCATCGGAGACCGGCGCATCAATTGAAGAAAACTCGATTGATGCGTTCGTGCAGGACGAAGTTCCGCACACCTGCGGCAACCTGTATTTTCCGATTCGGTATAAATTGAATCGTTACCCGATTCCCGAACTGCGCCTGCCCGACGGCAACGGCGAACGGCTGCTCGATGTCGGCTGTAATTGGGGACGCTGGACGGTTGCCGCCGCGCTAAAAGGTTATCAGCCGATTGGCATTGACCCGTGTTTGAATGCGGTTTTCGCGGCGCGAAAAGTTTCCAGACAAATGAACGCCAAAACTGATTTCGTCGTCGCCGACACTCGTCACCTGCCGTTTGCCGACGGTTGTTTCGATGTCGCTTTTTCTTATCTGGTGCTGCAAAGTTTCAGCAAGGAAAACGCAAAAATATCGCTCAAAGAAATCGCGCGAGCGGTGAAAACGGAAGGAAAAATTTTAATTCAAATGCCGAACAAATTCGGCGCGCGTTCCTTTTATCAACAGGCGCGGCGCGGTTTCAGTGAAGGCGAAAAGTTCGACATCAGATATTGGTCACCGTCCGAGTTGAAGAAAACCTTCAAGGAAAATTTCGGCGAAACGAAAATTTCGGCAGATTGTTTTTTCGGTCTCGGACTGCAAAAAAACGACCTTGATTTACTGCCGAACCGATTTAAAGCGGTGATTCATTCATCAGAATTTATGCGCCGCGCCAGCGTAAAGCTGCCGTGGCTAATCAACATCGCCGACAGCGTTTATCTCGAATCGGTTAACCGGAAAAAATTATAGACTAAGAGAAAGCCGCCCGCACGCGCAGTCGGTTTTGACAGCAATTTGTTTATCTAATGAGCGTTATTTTAGGAATCAACACATTTCACGCGGGTTCGTCCGCCGCACTTATCGTTGACGGTCAGCCCGTCGTTGCCTTAGCCGAAGAAAGATTGAACCGCGTCAAGTATTTCGCGGGCTTTCCAAAACTTTCAATTTTAAGATGTCTGGAAATTGCCAATTTGAATTTCTCGGACGTTGATGCGGTTGCCGTCGGGCGTGATTCGTCAGCCAATCTGCATAAAAAGTTGGAATTTGCGATTCGCAATCCCGCGAAACTTCTCAACCTGGCGCGAATCCGCAGCAAAAGCAAAACCTTCGACGATTTGAAATCGCTCATTGCATCCGAGTGCGAAGTTGATGCAGAGAAATTAAATTTCAAAACATATAACGTCGAGCACCATTTGGCGCACACGGCGAGCGCGTATTTCGCCAGCGAATGGGACAAAAGCGCGGGCATCACGGTTGACGGTTCGGGCGATTTTGTTTCCTGCCTGTTAAGCGAATGCGAAGGCGACGAAATTCGCCCCGTACAGAGAATTTTCGTGCCGCATTCTCTGGGAACGCTTTACACGGCGGTTTGCCAGTTTATCGGTTATCCGAAATACGGCGACGAAGGAAAAGTAATGGGACTCGCGCCGCTCGGAACAGACGTTTATCACGATTTTTTCGAGAAAATGCTTCAGCCGACGAAAGACGGTTTCAAATTAAATCCCGATTATTTTCTGCCGTTCGGTGCGAATCAGGGAATGGAAATTAACGACGCGGGCGAGATGATCGTGCACCGGCTCTACTCGGATTTGTTCGTCAAAGAATTGGGCGAGCCGCGCGAAAAGCACGGCGAAATTACGCAGCGCGACGAAGACGTTTCGTTCGGTTTGCAGAGAATTTTTGAGAAATACTATATGCACATTCTTAACGTGCTGCACGAAAAAGTTCCGGGCGAGAGAATTTCAATGGCAGGCGGCTGCGCTCTGAACAGCGTGGCGAACGGGAAAATGTTAATCGAAACGCCGTTCCGCGAAACCTGCATTCAGCCTGCCGCTGGCGACGATGGTCTCGCGCTCGGCGCGGCTTTGTATGTCAGCAATTCAATTCTCAAAGAAGGCAAACGCTGGGTGATGAAAAATTCATATCTCGGCGACGAGTATTCGGATTCGGTCATCAAATCGGAACTCGAACGATACAAAATTTCCTACGAAGAACTCGACCGTGAAACTTTGATTGACCGCACGACCGAAGAAATTAAAAACGGCAACGTCATCGGCTGGTTTCAAGGTCGAATGGAATGGGGACCGCGAGCGTTGGGCAATCGCTCGATTCTGGCACATCCGGGCTTTCCGAATATGAAGGATATTCTTAACGCCCGCATTAAACACCGCGAATGGTTTCGCCCGTTCGCGCCATCAATTTTGCAGGAACGCCAAAACGACGTTTTCGAGCAGGATCATCCGTCGCCGTTTATGCTGCACGTTTATAAAATCCGTCCCGAATGGCGCGAGCGTCTGTCCGCCGTCAACCACGTTGACAACACCGGCAGACTGCAAACCGTCGCCCGCGACGAAAATCCGCTGTATTACGATTTGATAAAAAACTTTGAATCGAAAACCGGCATTCCGATTATTTTAAATACGAGCTTCAACGAAAACGAGCCGATTGTCTGCCAACCGTTTCAAGCAATCGAATGTTTCTCCAGAACGAAAATGGACGTGCTGGTCATCGGGTCGTTCTTTTGTAAGAAAAATGATTGAGCCACAGAGGACACCGAGAAATACAGAGAGAATTCTTAAAGAACTCTGTGTTTCTCGGTGTCCTCTGTGGCAAAATTTATTCTTTTGGAGAAATGAAAATGAAATGGACAATCGAACCAGTTCCAGAGTTGCGCGGTTACGCGGTCGAATGGGCTGAACCGAATAATTTTTATTTGTCGCGCCGCAATCAGCTTTTTCATTCGGAAACGCTCAAACCGCCTTTTGAACCGCTCGTCACAATTGACGCGCCTTTCTGGAAAACATCCGCGAGCAATTTCCGTCTGGCGCAAAGAGTTTTGCGGTTTATGGTGACGAACGTCGTGCCGCTGGCGAACGGCGATTTGTTTGTGACGTTCGATAAATCGGTCGGCATTGTCCGCGGCGGCAAATACCAGCCGCTCAAAGGAATGGACAGACCGTTTCGCGTTCTGCGCTTCGGTTGCGCGGTTGATAAAAACGGCGACCTTTTTTTCGGGGAATATATTGACAACGCGGCGCGCGGTGAGATGCGGATTTTCAGATACACGCCGGACGCGGATAAATTAGAAATCGCTCACGTTTTCCCGCCGAACTCGATTCGCCATATTCACGGAATTTACTTTGATAAATTTTCTGATTCGCTTTTTTGTCTGACCGGCGATGATGACAAAGAGTGCCGCTTCTGGCAATCAGCCGACGGCTTTAAAACAATAAACATTGTCGGCGAAGGCGATGAAACCTGGCGCGCGGTCAGCGTTCTGTTCAAAAAACATTTCTTCTTTTACGGAATGGACGCGGAATATCGCACCAATCACATTTACAAAGTCGAGCGTGCGAGTTTGGAGAGAAAATCTCTGGGCGAAGTCAACGGAACGGTTTTTTATTCCAAACAAATCGGAGAAGATTTGTTTTTCACCACAACCGCCGAAAATGCGCCGAGCCAACTGGAAAACGTCGCCGCTCTGTGGCACGTTGATGCTGAAGACAATCTGAACAAATTGATTTCGTTCAAAAAAGATCGCTGGCATCCGTCGCTGTTTATGTTCGGCACGATTCACTTTCCGTATCGCAACAATCTGGAAAACGAGCTTTACTTTCAACTTGTCGGTGTTGAAGAAGACAACCAAACTTTTCGCGTCAAACCGGCTTGAGCGATCTTGCTTGTAAAAAAACATTTGACTTTTCAGTTGAATTCGAGTAAAACTTAGTTCATAAGCTTTATGTCGGAACGCTCGGACGGTTTTCTTCTCAAAAAGAATTCACGTTCGTTTTGTTTTTTTAGCGATAAATTGTTTTCCCATCAAAAGTTTTCAACTGCAAATCGCGCCCGTCGGTTGAAATCGAAATCGTTCCATTCTCACCGGTCGTTAAAACTTTCGCTCCCGAATTTTTCCATCGCTCGACGACTTCTTTATGCGGATGTCCAAATGGCGATTCTCTTGGGGCGGAAATAACGGCGACCTTCGCTTTCGCCGCGCCGACGAATTCTTGAGTTGATGATGTTCGGCTGCCGTGATGCGCGACTTTTATTATGTCAGTCTGCAAAAATTCCGGCGCGTTTATCAACTCGCTTTCCGTTTCTTTTTCGATGTCGCCCGTCAGCAAAATTTTTCTCTCGCCGTAGATTAAGCGCAAAACCAGCGAATGATTATTGTCAGAAACCGCTTCGGCATTTTCGTCTTTGGTCGGATAAAGAATTTCAATTTTCACGTCGTCAAAAACCAAAATATCGCCGCGCGAAACTTTTACTAATTCAATTTCGCGTTTCTGCAAAACATTAAACAGTTCGGCGAAATTTGCGTTTTTCATCGGTGTTCTGCCGAAAATCGCCGCCCGCACGCTAAAATTTTTCGCCGCGTCCGACAAGCCTTGAATATGATCGGCGTCGGTGTGCGTCGCCAGGATATAATCAATTTGCGAATAGCCGTTTTCCCACAAAAATTCAGAAACGACCGCTTCGCCGACTGTTTGAACATCCGGTTCAAAAACCTCCGATTCGTCTTCAGTTCCCAAATTAACGCGGCTGAAATTCGTCTTGCCGCCGCCGTCAATCAACATTGTTTCACCGCTCGGAAATCGAATCAAAGCCGCGTCGCCCTGCCCGACATCGAGAAAATCAACCCGCAGCCTGCCGTCCGGTTGCGGCGAGCTAAACGGATGGAAAATGATAAGGGCGAAAAGCAGCGACAAAACCGACGCGGCAACCATCAGACACGGCGACGCGGGAATTTTTAGATTTGAAACCTGATAATTGAAACCTGAAACTAAAGCGAATGGATTCCATTTGTTCAAAGCGATGATCAAAAAAATTACCGGCACGAAATATAAAACGTAAATCGCCCGCATCACGCTCGAATAAAGAGGCAATCTCAAATTCGACCAATCGTTATCGGTAAAAAAATGCGGGACGGAAATAAGCAGCCAGTTTAACATTTCAGTTAAATTGATAACCGGCAAAGCGAGCGCACCGCTGATATTGGCAAGCATCACGGCGAAGACTGCCGCAAAACTTTCAAGCGCGATAAAGACTCCGACCCAGAGATTTAGAAAGATGCTCAGAACAGGAAAGCGGTGAAAATAAACTGCCATCAAGGGCAGCAGGCAAATCTGAAAAATCAGCGAAACCAAAATCGCCTCAAAAATATAACCGCCGACGGTTTGCAGATTCCGCGCCCTGAACCATTTCAAATGCGGCGATTTGAAAACATTCGCCGACCACAGTTGGCGCGACGATTCTTTTTCCCAAACATCTTCGCGCCAGTAAAGCGTTTCGCAAAATCGTTTCAGCCAAACGGGAACACGCGGCGGAAACGGCGTGTCGGCGGACGGCGACCAATTGCCGATTGAGCGCAGTTTTTCAATTAATGGAAAACCGATTGCCACAATCGCGCCGACGCTGGCAAAAGTCAATTGAAAAGACGAAGTAAAAATGTCAGTCGGTCGCCATACGAGCAAAATAAGAGCGCAAAACCCCAGGGAATTAAGCAACGTTCCGCTCCGGTAAATCACCTGCGAGAAAAGCAAAATCGTGAACATCACCGTCGCCCGCACGACTGGCACGTTTGCGCCGACAGAAAGTGCATAAGCCCACAAAAAAGTCGTTGCAATCAAAAATTGCCAGAATTTCTTGTTCGTAAAAAACTGAATAAACAACAACGTCAAGCCGCCGATAAACGTAATGTGCAAGCCGGAAATAACCAGAACGTGAAACGTGCCGCCTGCGCGAAAGACTTCTGCCGTTTGCCGGTCAAGAAAATGTTCGTTGCCGAGCAAAGAAGCGATTAAAACGCCCGCCGTCGAAACGCTGAAGTTGTTCCGAAAATCAACGATTAGATTTTGGCGGCGTTCGTAGATCCAACGAATCGGCGCGAAAACCGTTTCCTCGCCGATTTGTTCAACGAGCAGCGGACTTTTAATGACCGCTGTCGCATCAATTCCCTTTTGGTCCAGAATTCTCTTGTGCGGCATTACGCCCGCGTTTAGATAATTATCTTCGCGACGCAGATTGCAGGCGACGCGAATCCGCGAGCCGTAGTTTAACTTCAAACGGTCGTATTCGCTCTTGCTTTGCTCGTTCGGCACGGCGGCGAAAAGTCTGACGTTTCCCGAAACCGCAATCTCCGATTCTTTATAAATTGCCTTTTCTGCCTTTAATGTCAGAAAAAATCCGCCGACGGCAAGTTCGGGCTGCGTCTGCAGAACGCCTTCAATTTCAATCGGGTCGCCGGAATTTATTTGATTTTCGTCGTAGATTTTTTTAATGCTGTTTTCCGCAATCGTCTGTTTTTCGATTTGTATGTAAAGACCGCCGACGGCGAAAAACGCGGCGGAAAGAAGAATCAAGGCGAGTTTATGTTTGATAAAAACGACGACGAGAATCGCGAAAATTAGAGAAACGGCGAAATATATTTTCCAATCAATGAAGAGGAAATTCGCTATCGTAATTCCGCCCGCAAAGCAGATCGCCAGCCGCAAAAGCGGATAAAGCGTAAAATTGGCGGGCGTGGAATCGAGCATAAAATCATTCAACTTTAATCAAATTTCTCAAATCACGATAACGTCGGTCACTGATTCCGCGTACGAACATCAGATATTCAGGCTTGCGAAACCGCCCGAATTTTTCGCGGTATTCGATAATCTCCTGCGCCGTCTGCCGACCGACGTGCGGGAGCTTTTCGAGTTCGGCGGCGGAAGCCGTATTGATATTTACGGCTGATGCAGAGATTTGAATTTGATTTTCCGTTGATAAAATTTGTTTTGTATTATTTTGCTGGTTGCAGGCAGACAAAAAACAAAAAATCAACAGCGGCAAGAGTTTAATATGAGATTTGCAAATGCTGAAATAATTCGACTTAAAAGTTTTCATTTTTCGATGCAACCTGAATGTGCAAAGTGCTAAAAGTCTTTTGAAAATCAATCGTTTGAGCGGATAAAAGGTGGGTTTTCCACAGCAATTTTCCACAGATTCTGTGGAAAACTTTCGGCTAAGAATTTTAAGAAAATATCAATCGATAACGCAAAGATGAAAAGAAAGACAGAAGATAAAACCGATCATTTTTTCACTATTGCCTTTTATCTTTTTACTTTTGATTTTCACAACTCTCTTCCTTCTTCAGCTTCCTGCAAATCATCGAATGCCTTTTGAAGAATCGGACGGGCGCGTTTGCTGCCGTCCATTTCGCCGATATAGCCTTCGCGTACCATCGCGTCGAGAATCGCGGCGGCGCGCCCATAGCCGATTCTTAAATGACGTTGCAGCAGCGATGTTGAGGCACTTTTATTACTAACGACGGTGCGGAGCGCGTCAACGAAAAGCGGATCGCGTCTGCCCGGCAAATCGCCGCTGTCGTCCATTTCTTCCTCGGTCTTCGTGATGGTCGTATCGTATTCGGGTCTGCCCTGCGCGTTGATGTGCGCGACGATCCGATTAATTTCTTTTTCGTCAACAAACGCGCCGTGAACGCGGATGATTTGCGATGTTCCCGGCGGCAAAAAAAGCATATCGCCTTTGCCGAGAAGCTGCTCTGAACCATTCGAGTCTATAATAGTCCGCGAGTCAACTTTGGACGAAACGCGAAAGGAAATTCTGGCGGGAAAATTCGCTTTAATTAAGCCGGTAATAACATCAACCGACGGTCTTTGCGTTGCCAGCACCAGATGAATGCCGACCGCGCGAGCCATCTGCGCGAGGCGCGTAATTGATTCTTCGACTTCTTTGCTCGATACCATCATCAAATCCGCCAATTCGTCAATGATAATCACGATATACGGAAGTTTTTTATACGGTTCGCCGTTGTCGTCGAGCTGACCGCCGGCGGTTCGTTTTTCGACTTCCGTGTTGAAGCCGTCAATGTTACGAACGCCCCAACCCGCCAAATCTTTGTAGCGTTTCTCCATTTCCGAAACCGCCCATTTCAAGGAAATCGCCGCGCGTTTCGGATCGGTAATAATCGGCGTGGCGAGATGCGGAATGTCGGCGTAAAGACCCAGTTCAAGCCGTTTCGGGTCAACCATTATAAACTTCACTTCGTCGGGTCGAGCTTTATAAAGAATCGAAACAACAAGCGTATTCACGCCGACGGATTTGCCCGCGCCGGTCGCGCCCGCGATTAAAAGATGCGGCATTTTGGCGAGGTCGGAAACGTAATTTAATCCGTCAATGGTTTTTCCGAGCGCGATGGTCAATTTTGACTTCGATTCGCGGAATTTTTTCGATTCGATAACTTCGCGCAGAAAGATGGTTTCGCGCTGGTGATTGGGAACTTCGATGCCGACAAACGCTTTGCCGGGAATGCGGTCAATGCGAATTGATTCGGCTTTCAAGGCTAAACACAAATCATCGGACAAACCTGTTACACGCGAGTATTTAACGCCCGGATCAGGCTTAAATTCGTAAGTCGTGACCACCGGACCCTGACAGATGTGCATCACGCGCCCCGTGACGTTGAATTCTTTTGTTTTGTCGGTAAGTTCCTGCGCGATGGCTAAAAGTTCTTCGTCCTTCTGCTCGATGCGCGGCGGCTGAAGAGTTAAAAATTCGGTCGTCGGCAAAACATATTCGTCGAAATTTTGCGGCTTGCGCGGCTGCGCCGGTTCTTCCGTTTCCTCCAACTCTTCCAAAATTTCCTCGTCCAATTCGCCGGTTTCACGAATCGGCGTAATCGGAATTTGATCTGTTTCGTGATCCAAATCAACCAACTTTTCGGCTTCTTCGGAAACGGAAATTGTCGGAAATGCTTTCTCCGGTTCTTCGATGATTGGCGTTTCGATTCCTTCCGCGACAGCGGTCTTCTCTAATTCCTGAAACTGCGCCTGTTTTTTTAGACGTTCGAGAATTGAAGGCGTTTTCTCCGCCGCTTCAGTCGGCTTTGCTTTGAGATTCGCTGCCGCATCGCCCGCTGAAATAGTCGGCATTTTCGCCGGTTTTTTCGCCGCCAATTTTTTCGCTTCTTCCCTTTCCTTCTTTCGCCTTTCTCTGGTAAGACGGCGACGGGCAAGCAAATCGTTAAGCCGAATTTTTAAGTTTTCCAGCGGCATCTCGAAACGGTCGGACAATGATACAAAGGACAATTTCGTTATCATCAAAACGGACGCGGCGAAAATTGCAACGAGCAAAATTCCCGCGCCGATATTGCTGAACAGCCAGGCGAAACTGTCGTAAAAAAAAGTCCCGACGATTCCGCCGCGCAATCCGAAAAGCTCGAACAAACTAGCGGTCGAAGCGACAAACAGAAAATAACCGACCACCCGACTAAACGAAGTGTAACCGTCGTGATAACGATAGAAACGCCAGGCGATCAACGCCATCAGCGCGGGCAAAAAGTAAGCCGTCAAACCGACGGATTGAAACAGTCCGTCGGCGACTATCGAACCGACGAGTCCGATCCAATTATTTTTGACATCGAACGTCCGACCCGTAGAATTCCAAGACCAATCATCCCAACTGCTGGTCACAAGGCACAGGAAAACCAGTACCGCCAACGCCAGCAAAACGACGGCGGCAATGTCGGTTCCTCTCGAAGATATGTTTGAGGCTAATTGTTTTTTATCTGCTTCAGTCGCCATTTTCACTCGATTCCGGATGCCGGAATCTTAGACACCTTTCTTGAATAACAAAAACTCTTTAATAAACTGGTCAATATCGCCGTCGAGAACCGCTTCGACATCGGATTTTTCAAATTTTGTGCGCGTGTCTTTTACTAATTGATACGGATGCAAAACGTAATTACGAATCTGCGAACCGAAAGAAATGTCCTGTTTGGTCGCTTCGAGTTCAGCCGAATCAGCCATTCGTTTTTCGAGTTCCAGCTCGTAGAGTTTCGACCGCAAAACCTGCATCGCCACCGCGCGGTTTTGAATCTGCGAACGCTGATTCTGACAGGTGACGACGATGCCTGTCGGCAGATGCGTAATCCTCACCGCGCTGTCCGTCACGTTGACGTGCTGACCGCCCGCGCCCGACGACCGATAAGTGTCAACGCGCAAATCTTTGTCCTGAATATCAACCTCGATGTTCTCATCAATTTCCGGCGAAACGAACATCGAAGCGAATGAAGTTTCGCGGCTGCCGCCCGAATTAAACGGCGAGATTCTGACAAGGCGATGAACGCCCGCTTCCGCCGACAGCAAGCCGTAAGCGTAATCGCCTTCGACGCGAAATGTGGCTGATTTGATTCCGGCTTCACTGCCCGATTGCTCGTCAATCACTTCGACTTTGAAACCTTTTCTTTCTGCCCAGCGCAGATACATTCTGAGAAGCATCTGCGCCCAATCCTGCGCATCCGTGCCGCCCGCGCCCGATTGCACCGAGCAAATCGCATTGTTCGCGTCAGTTTCGCCCGACAGCAGACTCTGCGTTTCGGCTTCGTCAGTTTCGATTTCTAATTTTTCAATCAAAGCCTGTAATTCATTCAAAGAATTTTCATCGCTTTCGGCAAATTCAAACAACACTTCAGCGTCGGAAATCGCCGTTTCAAAATTCGCCTGTTGCGTCAAAGCCTTTTCGATTCGGCTACGCTGCTGCACGATTTTCTGTGCCGCCGCGGAATCGTTCCAGAATTCGGGTGCGGAGATTTGCGCTTCTAAATTTTCCAGTTCCTTTTGCTTGGCATCTTTGTCAAAGAAACCTCCCAAGTTGGGTAACTTTAACTTTTATTGTTTCGTATTTTGTCTGCAAATCTGCTAATTCCATTTTGATTATCTGTGTTGTCCGATATGAAATTTCATTTCGGTCGCTGCGCCGTCAACATAACTGAGCGGACGGAAAAAATAATAAAAATAAACTTTGTCAGCGGGAAAAATCACGTAAACGTTACCGTGTTTTTCCCAAATTTCCCTGCGCGTCTGCCGAAACCAAATGTAACTTACCGCGTAAAGCATAATTGCGATTAAGACAATTGTAATTATGCGCTTTGTTTTCATTTTTTGATTCGACCTTAACTGCCTAAATCTATGGCTGAATTTCTTCTCTTCCAAAAACCGTAAAATAATAATCCTGAACTTAAAACCAAACAAAGCCACGCGAACCAATCGCCATATCTGACATACAAAGTTTGGTTGCCGTCGGATTTCGCAACCGTCCAGATTCTGGTCGCTTCTGTATAAACGTCCGCCGCGTCTAAAACTTTACCGCGCACGTTAATGTAAGCTGTGATGCCGACGTTCGTCGCGCGCAAAACCGGACGATTCGTTTCGACGGCGCGGAAAATCGCGCC
>CBDUBY010000031.1:0-26769 GCA_965365505.1 uncultured Pyrinomonadaceae bacterium
AAGCCGTGTTCATATCCCAACCGAGTCCGCGCGTCGCGCCGGTTTCCGACACGACGACGGGCGCAGTCATTTTCGCAATCGTCTGCGCCGACAAAATTCTTTTGCCGTCAAGCGTGCCGCCGTTCAAAAGCATCTGACAGTAACGCGCCAAATCGTCGGCGGTCGAAAAAAGTCCGGCGTGTCCGGCAACGCCGCCCATTCGGAAAGCCGTCGGGTCGTGAACTCTTCCTCTTATGATTTCACTTCCTGCGGTTTCCTCGCCGTCGAATGTCGCTCCAAGATAATTATTTTGTCCTCTGACATTTTCGGTCGGTGCGATTCTGGGAAATCTGCCTCCGAGGACTAAAGTGACTTTGTATGAAGCACTGCGTTTGATGTCCTCTACTGGGTCAAAACGAAAAAACGTAGTGTCGTCTCCCGTTCTATATGACTTTGACCAACGAGATGAAAAAACATTCGCATCTTCGTCACTGATTCTCTGTAAAATCTCGCCAAGCACAATGAAACCAATATCCGAATAAACAAATCGCGTTCCCGCCGGTTGGCGCAGCCGCTCTTTATAAAGCGCCTGCAACATTCCGTCGCGTCCCGTCCATTTTTCCCGCAAATCAAAATCCGGCTGATAACCCGATGTGTGCGTCAGAAGCTGCTGAATCGTCACGCGCTTGGCGTTCTCGTCCTCGATTTCGGGAATGAATTTCCCGATGGTGTCGTTCAGACGAATCTGCCCGCGCTCGACCAGAATCATAATGCTCGTCGCCGTCGCCACCGGTTTCGTCAAACTCGCCACGTCGAAAATCGTATCAACCGTCATCTTCTCGACGGTCGGCAAAACGGAGCGATTGCCGAACGCTTTGCGATAAACGATTTTTCCCTTGCGCCCGATTAACACCACCGCGCCCGGAAGTTTTTTATCGGCGATGTCTTTTTCTACCAAAGCGTCTATTTGATTCAATTTTTCCGCCGACATTCCGACTGTATTCGGCGCAGCAACGGGCAAACTTTGCGCGTAGATTGAACCGCAAAGAACACATAGAACGCAGAAAATTTTTACAATTTGCAATTCGCAATTCGTCGTTCGTAATTTCATTATCTTGCCGCTTTTAACTCTTTCTCGCGTTCTTTGAAACTTCCCTTGCAAAGTTCGACGAACTCTTTGGCAATCGGCGAAAAATATCCGCCGCGCAGTCTGGCTAAACCCAAATCCCATTTAATTTCCGCGCCTTCAATCAGCCACGAAATCAGACGTTTTTCGCGGATTTCTTTGGAAACATTTTTCGCGCCCGCGATGCCGACGCCCATCTGGTTTTCGACCATTCGGTTGATGGCTTCCTGTCTGGAGAGTTCCATCATCACATTCGGCTTGACGTTCGCCGCCGCGAAGAAATCGTCAATCATTCGGCGCGTATTGCCGCCCTTTTCGCCCAAAATTAGCTGTTCGCCCGCAAGCTGCGCCGCGCTGATATATTTTTCTTTCGCCAGAGTATGCTGCGGGCTGGCAATCGCCACAATTTCGTCGCTGAACAATAAATCAGTCTGCACGTTCGATGTTTGCACCGGCAAGGAAACGAACGCGATGTCAATATCGCCGTGCTGAATTTTATCAACCAGCGTTTGGCTCGTGCCGGAACTGACGGTGATTTCCGCGTTCGGAAAAGCGGTTTTCAAACGCTCAAGAATCGCCGGAAGCTGCGCGGTCGCAAACATCGCCGATGCCGAACCGATTCTTAACCGACCGTGTTCCGCGCCCGCTATTTCCGCAATCTCGGCAAGTGCGGCATCGTGTTCGCGCAGAATTTTTCTGGCGCGTCCAAGCAGCATTTCGCCCGCTTCGGTCAAAATCACCCGGCGCGGTGTGCGCGTAAAAAGCGGCAGTCCGACCGATTCTTCAAGCTGCCGAATCTGCATCGAAATCGCCGCCTGCGTAATGTTCACTTGCCTGGCTCCGGCGGTGAAAGTCTTCGCTTCGGCAATCGCTAAGAAGGCTTTTAATTGTCTGATTTCCATAAAAATTTTATTCGTCGTCCGTAGTTATTTGTCCGCTGTGCTTTGCGCTTTGAAACTTTTTCTTATAGCGCAAATCTTCGCTAACACAGTGCAACGAACAACTGATTCGGGCAACTGACTAATCAAAATAAATTATCGCTAACATAAAATCTTTTAGTTTTGATTATATGTCAAGTGTGGCTAGAATAGAACAAATTTTTGATTGGAAATTTTCCAAAAAAGATGCCGACAAGTTCAGTTAGAAAAATTCGCCCGCGCAAATCTCTGAACATATTTTTGGGCGTTGACGGCGGCGGCACGAAAACGCAGGCGGTTTTGTTTGATGAAAATAAGAACGTCATCGGCGAAGGCTTTGCGGGCGCATCAAATCCGCTGCGCGTCGGCGTGGAAACAGCCGTCGGTAAAATTTTCCAAGCAATCACGGCGGCGTGCGACACGGCGAATCGAAGCCGCGGCGACATCGCGGCGGCGACTTTCGGTTTGGCAGGCGTGCGCCGTCAGGATTTGCGGCAGCGCATCCGCGAGCGGCTGGCGCAGGAATTGAAAATCAAACAGGTTGAAGTCGTCACCGACGCGGAAATCGCGCTTTACGGCACGACGCTCGGCAAGGCGGGCGTGGTCGTCATCGCCGGAACAGGTTCGATTTGTTACGGGAAAAATGCGATTGGAGAAGTGGCAATCGCGGGCGGTTGGGGACCGATTGCCGGCGACGAAGGCGGCGGCTCGAACATCGCCAGGCGCGGATTGCAGGCAATCGCCAGAGCACTGGACGGACGCGGCGAAACGACGAAACTGAGCGAAGCCGGAATGGATTATTTCCGCGCCGCTTCGCCGGAAAATTTATTGATTGCGATTTACGCGCCGCAGATGGACAACGCGAAAATCGCCGGATTTGCACGGCTCGTTGTGGAAACCGCGCAGACAGGTGATAAAATCGCCGTTGAGATTCTGCGCGAAGCCGGACGCGAACTGGGATTTGCGGCGGGCGCGGTGATTGAAAAATTAAAGTTGAAAGCTCAAAAAATTCCAATCGGGCGAGTCGGCAGCATTTTTCGGGCGGGCGCATTGATTACTGATTCGCTGCTCGAAACAGTTCAGCCGTTCGCTCCGAAAGCCTATCTCGCCGAACCGCTTTTACAGCCGGGCAACGCGGCGGCGCAGATGGCTTGGAATAATTACCGTAAATAATAAATTGTTTGTAAAATTATTGAAGCAAACCGATGACGGTTTTTTTGGGAACGGGGTTTTTGGGAACGGGTTTTTTCGATAATACCCGCTTGCCAATAAACGGACGCGGACGCGGCGGCGGCGGTTTAACTTGTTTCTTGTGTTTTCGATGCTTGACGACTTTCTTTTTCTTAGGCGTTGAAGTTCTCGTCTGTATGGCGTAGATGGAGCTGAAACTGAAAATGACAGCCAGAACCGCCGCGCAGACTTTAGCAAAATTACGCTTGAAAACGCTGTAATAATTTTGCGTGACGACCTGGTTTTGGTCATCACGATAATAACTGATGCAGACGGTATTTTCCGGTTGATTCAAAATTTTCAAGGCACGGCGTTTCGGCATTTCGGAGATGTTATAAACTTTATGCTGGCAAGTGGCACAATGGCGAACTTCGTCATCGCCGATCATTTGCTCCCAGCTAATCGGACACGGATTCGGAACCGTGACATTATCCAAAGTATATTTCATCGCATCGAATCTCCTTGGCAGAATTTTATTGCATCTTACACACAAATCGAACGCAAGGCAAGATTTTTACTGCGGCATTCTCGATTGCTCGAATATCCGAAACCGAATTAAAATTTCGGTTTCAAAAAAGCGCGACGAATCGAATTCGCTCCTTTTTGTCGAATTTATAATTTCTTGACGTTTGAAAATTTCAAAGGCAAAATTAACACGCAATTTATGATTCCGATTACCGAACAGGAAAATCCGCGCACGGCGACGATTGATAAATTGCCGACGCTCGAAGCGATTCGATTGATTAACGATGAAGATAAATTCGTCGCCGAAGCAGTCGAAAAAATCTTGCCTTCCATTGCCGCGAGCATTGATAAAATCGTCGAGCGAATTGAAAAAGGCGGAAGATTATTTTACGTTGGCAGCGGCACAAGCGGGCGACTCGGCGTTCTTGACGCGAGCGAAGTTCCGCCGACGTTCGGCGTGTCTTACGATTTGATTCAAGGCGTCATCGCGGGCGGTTACGACGCGCTTTATAAAGCGACGGAAAGCTCGGAAGACGACAAAGAAGCGGGCGCGACGGATTTGAAATCGCGCGGCGTGACAGAAAACGATGCGGTTGTCGGCATCGCCGCGTCGGGCAGAACGCCTTACACCATCGGTGCGGTTGAATACGCCAAAACACTCGGCTGTTTTACGGCTTGCATTTCTTGCGTTCTCGATTCGGCGATTACCAAAGCGGTCGAAATCGCCATCGTCCCAATCGTCGGCGCGGAAGCCATCGCCGGCTCAAGCAGAATGAAGGCGGGAACGGCGCAGAAGATGATTCTCAATATGATTTCCACCGCCGCGATGATTAGGCTCGGCTATGTCAAAGGCAACCGGATGACGAACGTCAAATCATCGAACCAGAAATTAAAAGAACGTTCCATAAGAATTTTGATGGCGGAAACCAATTTGGATGAATCGGCAGCGCGAAAATTATTGAACGAAGCGACCGACGATTTGCGCGTGGCGATTGTGATGAATAAAAACGGACTGGATTTTGAATCCGCACGGAATACTCTGGCTGAAAATAATTTTGTAATAGAAAAAACAATTCGATAAATGCAAACTTTGGATTTAATCATTATCTTCGGTTATTTAATCGGCGTAACTTTGTTCGGCGTGTGGTTTTCGTCAAAACAGGAAACGACCGAAGATTATTTTGTCGGCGATAGAAACGTGCCGTGGTGGGCGATTGCGGCTTCGATTGTGGCGACGGAAACTTCGACGATTACGTTTATTTCCGTTCCCGGAATCGCGTTTGCTAAAGGCGGCAACTTCGAGTTTCTGCAAATCGTTTTCGGTTACCTGTGCGGGCGCGTCGTTATTTCCCTGCTGTTTATTCCGATGTATTTCACCGGCGATTTGCAGACGGTTTATCAGCTTTTGGGAACTCGTTTCGGTTCAAAAGTAAAGATGCTTGCGTCGGCTTTGTTTGTCGTGATGCGAAACATCGCCGACGGCATTCGCTTGCTTTTAACCGCCATTGTTCTTGCCGCCGTTTACGTCGCGTTCGTGCCGACGGCTTCGGTCGAATCGGTGATTGTCGGCTCAATCGTTCTGCTCGGCGTGGTGATGATTATTTTCACGTTTTACGGCGGAATGGAAGCCGTGATTTGGGTCGAAGTCGTGCAGTTGGGAATCTACATCGGCGGCGCGATTGCGGCGGCAGTCGTCATCACGCAGCAGATTGACGGCGGATTTTCCGGCGCGGTCGCAATTGGGCAGAAGTTTAATAAATTTCAAATTTTCGATTTTAATCTTGATTTCACGAAAACATATACGTTCTGGTCGGGTTTAATCGGCGGCTGTTTTTTAACGATGTCCACGCACGGAACAGACCAATATCTCGTCCAGCGTTATCTCTGCACCGACAAACCGAGCCGCGCGTCGTTGGCTTTGCTGTCGAGCGGCGCGGTCGTCCTCGGACAATTCATCGGGTTTCTGTTCATCGGCGTTCTGCTGTTCGCCTTTTATGCGCCGTTCAATGCGGCTGAGTATTCAAGCGCAGGAGTTTTGGATTCGGGCGTTCCGGCGACGTTTCCGTTCGCCGGCGGCGACAAAGTTTTTCCCGACTTCATCACGAAATCTATGCCGTCGGGTTTGAGCGGTTTAGTCATCGCGGCAATTTTCGCGGCGGCGCTTTCGTCGTCCTTAAATTCAATCGCCGCGACGTTCGTCAACGATTTGTACAAGCCGTTTGCGCGTGACAAATCGGATAAACACCTGCTGAAAATTTCCGGTTGGCTGACTTTAATAATCGGCATCATACAAATCGTCGTCGCGCTGGTCGTAATGAAACAAAATCGCTCGGCACTCGACCAGGCGTTGTCCATCGCTTCGCTTTTCAACGGTCCGGTTCTCGGCGTTTTTCTCGTCGGAACTTTTATCAAACGAGCGAATGAAGCGGCGGCTCTGACCGGAATGACGGCGAGCATTTTATTGATGCTCTATATCAAATTCGCTACGCCGCTCGCGTGGACCTGGTATGTTTTAATCGGGAGTTTAACGACGCTGCTGGTCGCGTGGCTGGCGAGTTTTATTTTCCCAAAAGAAATTATCAACGATTAGTTTTATGCAATTTCAAAAATCATTTTCACATCTCCGCGCGTTTTTATCCGTGCTTATCTGTGTTCATCTGTGGCTAAATTCCGTTCCGGTTTTTTCTCAAACTCAAACGAAATTTCGACCGTCGGAGCGGGCTTATAAATGGGCTGACAAACAACTGAAAAAAATGTCGCTCGACGAGCGCATCGGGCAGCTCGTTCACGTCGGCGTCAACGCGCGTTATCAAAATCAGGACAGCGCTGAATTTAAAGAGCTAAAGCGTCAGGTCGTCGAAAATAAAATCGGCGGCATTATCGTTTTCGTCGGCGGCGTTTACGAAACCGTTCATTTGATGAACCGAATGCAGGCGTTTGCCGACGTGCCGCTTTTAATTTCGTCGGACTTTGAAACCGGCGTGGCGATGCGTTTTGAAGACACAACGAATTTCCCATGGAATATGGCGACGGCGGCAACCGGCAACCCTGATTTTGCCAGACGAATGGGCGCGGTGGCAGCGCGTGAATCGCGCGCACTCGGCGTGCAGTGGGCTTTTGCACCGACGGTTGACGTAAATAATAACGCCGCAAATCCGGTTATCAACGTGCGCTCTTACGGCGAAAATCCGGCTGACGTTGCGCGTTTCGCCGTCGCTTTTTCTCAAGGGTTGCAGAGCGGAAACGTGATTGCGACCGCCAAACATTTTCCCGGACACGGCGACACGGCAGTTGATTCGCATCGCGGTTTGCCGGTCATTGATTTGTCGCGCGAACGACTCAATCAAATCGAATTCGCGCCGTTTAAAGCCGTGATTGACGGCGGCGTCGGGTCGGTTATGATTTCGCATATCAGTATGCCGCAGATTGATTCGACAAAAGTCGAGCCACTCAAACAGCCGATAAAAAATTTGTATTCCGAATCAGAAGTGGTCACGGAAAACACGACGCTTCCGGCGACGCTTTCGCCGGTAATCGTCACGCAGATTCTGAAAAAAGAAATGAATTTTGATGGCTTAATCGTCACGGACGCGATGGATATGAGCGGCTTGACTTTGTATTTTAATCAGGACGAAGCGGCGGTTCGCGCCGTTCTCGCGGGCGCGGATGTGCTGCTCAAACCGGCGAGTGCCGACCAAACCATTCGAGGGTTAAAAGAAGCGGTCGCGGCAGGCAGAATCAGCGAAGGGCGCATCAACGAATCGGCGCGTAAAATTCTCGCGTGGAAATATCACCTGGATTTGATAGAAAACAAAATCACGCCGCTCGATTGGATTGATAAAATCGTGTCGGGCGAAGAAACAAGGCGGCTGACGAATGAAATCGCCGACAACGCAATTACCTTAGTCAAAAATGAAGCGGACGTTTTGCCGCTCGACAAATCGAAACGAATTTTCCTGCTCGGCATCAGCAACGGAGAAGACCGAAATTTTATCGCCAATACTTTCCAGCGAACTTTAAGGGCAGCGGGCTTAAATTTTGAAGCCGTAATTTTAGACGAACGCTCGACCGAAGAAGAGGCAAACATCGCCAGAAAAAAAGCCGCCGAAGCAGACACGGTTATAGCCGGACTTTTCGGGCGCGTGCGAACCGGCGCGGCGAATTCGGGCGCGCTGCCGAAAGCTGGCGCGGCGGTTCTGCGCGAGCTTTTGCAAAGCGATAAACGAATTATCAACATCAGTTTCGGCAATCCGTATTTGTTGAATAACTACCCGGAAATGAAAACCTACATCGTCGCTTACGGCGATATGTCGAGCCTTCAGCGGGCGACGGCTCGCGCTCTGACCGGCGAGATTGATTTCAAAGGCAAGCTGCCGATTTCGCTGGGAACGAAATACCCGCGCGGGACAGGTTTGAATTTGATGAAAAATTAGCCGCGAACAAAAACGAAATTAAATCAGATCAGAGTTACGCAGTTGAGAAAAAGAAACTACGAACAGACACGCAACAAATCAAAAAATCCGTTGGATTTGTTGCGTGTCTGTTCGTGTTATTTCGTGATTGGTTTCTTCAACTGCGTAACTCCTGTCAGAAACAGTTTTGCCCTGCTGATTTTCTCTTTTTTGTTTGCGGCTGAAAGTTCAGTTTTGCAGCCAGGCGAGTTTGCGCTCGACTATTTTGATTCTGCCCGCGTCGGTGATGCCCGGCGCAATTTGCGCGCCGGTTTGCCGCCAGACTCGGAGTGCTTGTTCATAATTAACCCGCGCCGTTTCTTTAAGTTCGTTTCTTTTCGCCGCCGTCAGATTGTTTTGTTTCACGAGCGCGTAATCGCAGTCGCCGGATTTTTCAAACATAAAACCGCGCATCGAATCGGCGAACGACGGAATTTTTTTCCGCGCCGTCGCTTCGGCGGCGGCATATTCTTCGGTGTAAATTTTCCGCGTCGCTTCTATTTTTCCAGTCCTTAAAAGTTCGTCGGCGTAAAGATAAGCGGCAAGTTGCCGTTTCTGGCGATAATCGAGATTGTCCGGGTCGCGGGCGATAATGTCGTCGAAAATTTTCATCATTGTCGCGTAACTCGCTTCGGCTTTCGCCGCTTGGTTCAGCCGCGTGTAGAGAATGTTGAAATAAGTGTAGATGTAGGTCAGGTTCAATTTATTTTCAGAATTCTCCGGGTCGGCTCGCAGTTTGTTTTCATAATTACGAAAACCTTCGAGGGCGATTTGCAGAGCCTTTTCGTTTTGTCCGACTTCGATCAGATAATCGGCTTCGTTGGTTTTCGCCGCCGATAAAATTCCTTCGTAAAGCTGGTCATTCGGATGTTTGGCGACCATCTCCTTTCCGAGTTCGATGGCGCGATAATAATACGCGGCGGCTTCATCACGCAGCTTTTGGGCGTTCGCCGCGTCGCCCGCTTCTTCGGCGTTGCGCGAAAGCTGAAGCGTGTTATAACCGATGCGCTGGACGGCGGCGGCGCGAATATTGTTGGCTCGCGGATGCGCCGGATCGCGGCTTAAAACCTTTTCGGCGGTCTGGATTGATTGGCGAAAAGCCGCGATATTTTCATTTTCGCCCATGCCGAGCGGCAGCGTGTCGCCGATAAAATAATAGCTGTAAGCACTTCGGGTCAAAAGTGTCGGGTCGTCCGGGTTGGCGGCGAGAAATTTCTCGCCGAGTTCGGTCGCCCGCCGCAGATAAACGTCGGATTCAGCCAGATTTCCCTGCCGCCGCAAAACCGAAGACAACTCGCCCAGCGCGTTGACGAAATCCCATTGAAACTTCGTGTCGTCGGATTTTGCAATCAGCGGTTCGAGCAGCCCAATTCCTTTTTCATAACTTTCGACCGCGCCTTTCGTGTCGCCGAGATTGGCGAAAAAAGCGCGTCCCTGAACTTTGCCGATGCGGTTGTAGGCGAGCCCGATTTCCTTTTGCAACGAAGCGTCACCGCCCGCGTCACGCGCCAAACCATCGAGATAAACGAGCGCGTCCGTCACCATCATCTCGCGCATTTTGGTTGAGCCGATCAGCTTGTCGGCTTCGTCGTAATATTTAAAAACGACGTTGTTCGCCATCTGCCGCACTTCGCCAAAACGTTTTTCCGCCAGAACTCTCTGGCGTTCGGCGCGGACGTATTGCCAGGAAATTCCCGCGATACCAATGATTAAAATCAAAAACACGAGCGCGGCGGAAACTACCGAAACCGCGTTGCGCTTGATAAATTTTTCGGCGCGATAAGAAAACGTATCGCGCCGTGCCGTGACCGGCAAGCCCGCCAGATGCCGCCGCAAATCTTCCGAAAATTGTTCGACCGAGAAATATCGCCTGGACGGTTCTTTTCGCAGAGCCTTTAAAATAATGTTGTCCAAATCGCCGCGTAATGATTTGCGGTTTGCGGTCTGCGATTTACAATTTTGTTCGCTGTTCGTCGTTCGTTTTTCGTCGCGGGTTTCTCGATGTCCATCTTTGTCGGTGAGAATACCGACGGCTTCCGACGGTTTCTGAGGATTAGTTTCAATGACCGCTCGCGCCACTTCGTCAATTCTTTTGCCGGCGATTTCGTAGGGCAAAGCGTTGGTCAAAAGTTCGAAAAGAATTACGCCCAAACTGTAAACGTCGGTCGAAGTCGAAACGGTTTCGCCGCGAAATTGTTCGGGCGAAGCGTAGTTCGGCGTAAGCATTCCCAAAGACGTGACCGTGCCTTTCTCCTCCGCCGATTCGGTTTCGGAAATCAATTTCGAGATGCCGAAATCGAGCAGTTTCGGCTCGCCCGCCGCGCTGACGATAATGTTCGACGGCTTTAGATCACGATGCACAATCAGGCGCGAGTGCGCGTAAGAAACCGCGTCGCAAATTTTGCGAAACAAAACGAGTCTTTCATTGACCGAAAGATTTTTGCGGGCGACATACGCCGTCAAATCCGCGCCTTCGACGTATTCCATTGCAAGAAACGGCACGCCGTCGGGCGAGATGCCGACATCAATCAGGCGGGCGATGTTCGGATGTTCGAGCGCGGCTAAAATTTCCTGCTCGCGGCGAAAGCGTTTGAGTATAACGTCTGAATCCGCGCCGCGCCGGATAATTTTCAGCGCGACGCGCTGTTTCAAATCCGCACGTTCGGCAAGAAAAACCGCGCCCATTCCGCCTTCGCCGATTTTTCTGACGATTTGGTAATTACCGATTTTGTCTTGAGCAGAAAAATCCTTCGGCGCAATCAGCGATTTGCCGTCGAACAAAGTTGCGGCGTGTTCATCCGAAACGAGCAATTTTTCGACTTCGCGGCGCAGTTCAGCGTCACCGTTTATTCTACCGTCGAGAAATTTCCCTCGCTCTTCGACTGATAATTCGACGGCTGCGTTGAAGATTTCCTTCACTTCGTTCCATTTCTGAGGAGTCATATTTTTACTAAATCAAATCATTTTGCGAGATGACAAAATCGCGTGATATTTAACCGTAGAGAAGGCGCGTAAGTTCACAGAAAGACGCTGAAATTGATTTTTCTCTGCAAACCTTTCTGCTTCTCTGCTGTAAAAAATCCCAAACGAATTATTCACTAACCGCGTTTCTTTTCCGGTCGCATTTTGTTTGCCGTGTTTAGCTTGGATGGAAAATTCGTCGCCTTTGTATCGGTCGGCAGTTTTTGTTCGTTCGCCTTCTTCGTGTCGTTCAGAAGTTTCGATTCTCGCAATAATTTCGCGGCTAACTTCGCGCTTTTACTTAATTTCTTTTTTTCAATTGCCATAAATTATTCTCCTTTCAGCCGGTCGTGCAGCCACGCTTTGGCGATGCGCCATTCGCGTTTGACGGTCGAATCGGAAACGCCAGTGACTTCCGCGATTTCTTCATTCGTTAGTCCGGCGAAAAATTTCAATTCGACGATTTTCGCCTGTTTCGGGTCGAATGCGGCGAGCTTAGTTAAGGCTTCGTCAACCAAAACCAGGTTGATGTCCTGCCCGCGCGTGAAATCAACTATCTCGTCGAGCGCGAGACGGGTTTGATTGCCGAAGCGTTTGTCGGCGTTGTTTTTCACCGCGTGGTTGACCAGAATGCGGCGCATCATTTCCGCCGCGAGTCCGAAAAAATGCGCGCGATTTTGCCAGTCGGCGGAATGCTGTTCAATCAATCTGAGATACGCTTCGTGAACCAAAGCGGTTGGTTGCAAGGTGTGGTCAGCGCGTTCGCCGCGCAGACGATTTGCCGCCAATCGGCGCAGCTCGTCATAGACAATCGGAAAAAGTTTGTCCAGAGCGTCGCGGCTGCCGTTCCGATATTCGCGCAGATAAATTGTCACTTCGTTCGGTGGAAGCATATTTATAAAGTAGAAAGTAAAAAGCAAAAAGGCAAAAGTAAACAGCCGGTCCGGTGAAAAATTAGAGTTTATCACGAATGTTTTTTAATTTTTCCTGGCGGCGCGGAAGAGAAAATAAATTTCACAGACGTTGACCTTTTTCGTCGCGAATCTTGCGTTTATTAGTGAAGGGTCAAATGCCCGTAAAAAACTTATGAAAAACTATCAATTAAAACTTAACAACACCCGGCGAATCTTTTTGATTTGCATCGCTTCAATGCTGATTTTCGTAACTGCGGCATTTGCCGCCGACGGCGATGTAGATACTTCCTTCGGAACAAACGGCATCGTCAACGAAGGCTCGCCTTATTCCGGTTTCGACACGGTTGTCATCCAGCCCGACGGAAAAATCCTCGCCGCCGGACGCATATTTATCGTCACGCCCGTTTTCGCCAATACAACCGGCGTAGTGCGTTACAACACGAACGGCTCGCTCGATACGACGTTCGGCACGGGCGGCAGATTAACCGTCGAAGTCGCGGGCGGAACGATAGATTTTCCGACGCTGGTTTTGCAGCCGGACGGCAAATTCGTCATTGTCGGCAGATTCTCGCCGACCAGCGGCAATCCCAAAATCGGCATCGTGCGCTACAACGCCAACGGCACGGTTGACACGACTTTCGGCACAAACGGTTTGACCGTTTCCAGCTTTCCCGAAGGCAACACCAATTCGCAATCCGACGCAGTTTTGCAGCCGGACGGAAAAATCGTCGTTTCGGGAAGCTGGCGCGGAACGGCTTTTTGCGTGGCGCGCTGGAATGCTGACGGCACGCTCGATACGAGCTTCGGTACAAGCGGCGGTGATACTTGCGTCAATACCAACGCGACCGGCGCAACTTATTCAATCGCGCTGCAAGCGGACGGAAAAATCGTGATGAGCGGCGGCAGAACGACTTCGTTTACTGTTCCGTTTGATTTTGTCGTTTTCCGTTTTAATCCGAACGGCACGCCCGACACTTCGTTCGACGGCGACGGCTACGTGACCACCGATTTAACTGCCGGCAACGACAACGCGCTGTCGGTTCTCGTGCGCCCGAACGGAAAAATCATCGCCGTCGGTTCGGCGCGGGCATTCAACGCGCCCGACACGGGCTTCGGCTTGGTGCAATACAATACGGACGGCTCGCTAGACCAGTCGTTCGGAACAGCCGGAAAATCTCTAGTGACGTTCGCGGGCGGTGAAACTTTCGTCGAAGATTTCCCTGCCGCATTGCAGTCAAACGGCAAAGTCGTCATTGGACGCTCGCGCCGCCGCGCCAGCCCGAACGTCGGCAACGAATCGCAAATCGCGCGTTTCAATGAAAACGGTTCGCTCGACACGACTTTCGGCTCCGGCGGACAAATCATCTTTTTACCGATTCAGAACGTCCGCGATTTGGTTTTGCAGCCGGACGGAAAAATAGTTACCGTCGGCGTCAATCAGCCGGGCTTTTCCATTACGGCGCGTTTTCTCAACACCGATTCCGCGCCGACCGTCAATAACCCGACTTTGCGCTTTGCCGATTTCGACGGCGACGGCAAATCGGACATCTCGGTTTATCGCGCCGGAACGTGGTTCGTCAATCCGTCCGGTTCGAATTTAGCCGACGCGCCGCAAGCGGCTTACGGCGTTCAATTCGGCACTTCAGGAGACATTCCGCTGGCGGTTGATTTTGACGGCGACGGCAAATCAGACATCGCCGTCTGGCGACCGTCAAGCGGCATTTTCTATATTATGAATTCTCAAAACAACACCGTTCGCGCCGAACAGTTCGGACAGGCGGGCGATAATCCAACCGTTTCGGGCGATTGGGACGGCGACGGAAAAGCCGACTTAGCCGTTTATCGCGGCGCGGCGGAAAGTTTCTTTTACTATCGTCCGTCCGCGCAGCCCGGCGTGAATTTCGTTCCGGTGCAATGGGGAACGACGGGCGACGCGCCGATTTTCGGCGACTTTGACGGCGACGGCAAACTCGACGCGACGATTTATCGTCCCGCCGGCAACACATTCTATGTGCGCCGCAGTTCCGACGGAACGTTTCTGACCAGACAATGGGGCAACGCGCAAACCGACGCGATTTTCGCCGGAGATTTCGACGGCGACGGCAAATCGGATTTCGCCGTTCAGAGATTTTCCGGCGCGGATGCGGGAACGTGGTATGTAGCGCAGAGCGGCGGCACGACTCGCGCCGTTCAATGGGGCGCGGGCAGCGACGCGCCCGTTCCGGCTGATTACGACGGCGACGGTAAAATGGATTTCGCCGTATTCCGCCGCTCGAACAGCACGTGGTATATTTCAAACACCGCGAGCGGCGCGGCGCAGGCTTTGACTTTCGGCGCGGGAACTGATTTTCCGCTGCCATTGAATTTAATCAGATAAATTTGACCCGATTTGTCAAAGTATCCTGCGTTTGTATAGTAAGAGCGAATTTCCTTGTTGCATTTTCGCTCACTAATATTTCAAAGCGCACGTCTGGGGAGAACCTGCTTTGGAAAATTGAAGGATGAAGCAAAACAAACAAGGATTTTAGGGGATTCTTTCAGTTGTTTTAGAGCTTCATCCTTCAATTATTTTAAACTGCTGTTTGCCGTGAATTTTAATCTCAGACTTTGCTTCGCCTGTGTCCTTTACGGTTTAATAATTTTATGAATCCGGCGTGGACAATAGAAAATTTTCTTGAAGTTAAAAATAATCAACTGCACATCAACGGCGTGTCGGCGATAGAATTGGCGAACGAATTCGACACGCCGCTTTTCGTTTTTTCCGAAACTAGAATTCGGCAGAATATCGAGAGATTGAAACTTGGCGAACACGCGATTGATTGCCCGTTGAAAATTTGCTACGCGGCGAAGGCAAATTCAAATATGGCGATTCTCCGCAGCGTGAAAAATGCGGGCAGCGATTTGGAAGTCAATTCGGGCGGCGAACTTTTCAAAGCGTTAAAGGTTGGCTTCGAGCCGGAACAAATAATTTTCAACGGCACGAGCAAAACCGAAACGGAACTCGAAGAAGCTATCAGCGCAGGAATTTATGCGATTCAAGCTGATTCAATCTACGAAATTGAATTAATAGAACGAGTCGCGCAAAGGCTGAACAAACGCGCTAATGTTTCGCTGCGGCTTGTTCCCGAAATCGAAACTGAAACGCTGCACGGACTTCAAACCGCGCTGCTGACATCGAAATTCGGAATGATGCCTGACGAAGCATTAACGGCTTTTCGGCGTTGGAAACCGAACAATGAATTTTTGAATTTGTGCGGCATTCACCTGCACATCGGCTCGCAAAATCCGAGTTCAAAATCTTACACCGAAGCGTTAAAAACTTTATTTGAGAATCTCCAACTGATTTTTAATGAAGCCGAGCATCGCCTTTCGCATTTGAATTTGGGCGGCGGTTTTCCGGTCAATTATCTGCGCGACGAATCAAACGCCGAACATTTCACCGACGCGCAGCGCGATTTTTTCGCCGCCGAATTAGAACCCGAAATGGTTTTGCGCGAGGCTTGGAAAGCAGTTAAAGAAGCGGCGCATAGAAGCGAGGCGGAAAATCTGCTTGAAAACATCGAACTGCTCATCGAACCAGGACGAAGCGTTATCAGCGACGCGGGCATTTGCCTGACGAGCGTCAGAAACAAAAAACAACGTCCGATTTCAGAAGTCGAACATCAACAATCAACAATCAATAATGACACCTGGCTTTTGACCGACGCGGGCTTTAACATTCTGCTCTCGATGGAAACTTACAAATGGTATTATCATTTGATTTCAGCTTCACGCGCCGACGAAAATCACGACAACAAATATAAATTGGCGGGACCGCTGTGCGACGGCGGCGATGTTTATTTCGATATTGAAGGCGCAAACCGCTTGCCCGATTATCGCCTGCTGCCGAAAGATGTTCAGCCGAATGAAATTTTAGCTTTGCTTAATTGCGGCGCATATTCAGTCGCGCAAATGTCGCAGTATAACGGTCGCCGACTTCCGGCGATTATTTTGATAAGAGAAAACGGCGCGGTCGAATTGATTAGAAAACGCGACGGCTATGAAGATTTATTGACGAATGACATCTGGTAAATGCAACGCGCTTTTTCCACTTAAATTCAACATTAAAATTTCTCAAATAACATTACGCGCTTGCCTGTCGAACCAACGCTCGTAGAATTTGTCGCTCCGCATCGTTCAAATTAAAATTAAACTGTTCGTAAAAATCACCGAGCTGCGCGAGCGTCACGACGCGGCTGCTTTCATCACGGATTTCCTGAATGGTTTCGAGATTTTCCTGTAAAAGCTGTCTGGCTTTTCCCGCGTCGCCGTAATCGGAAAATCTTTTGGCAAGTTCGTTAAAGGCGGCGGAACGCGAGGCGAGCTGCGGAACGAATTCGGAAAGCGTTTCGGCTTCGCGCAAATAATTCAACGCTTCTTCGGTTTTTCCGGCTTTATGTTTCGCGTCGCCCGCGCCGATAAGAGCAAACATTTTCTGCGCGTCGTCGCCGATGGCGTTAACGGCTTGGCGGGCGAGTTCGTCGCGATTCTGCGCGATGCAGACTTGCGCGATTTGAGCGAGCGCGTTGGTTTGAAAATTTTCGTCCAAAATTTCCTGCGCGATTTCGATGGCGCGTTCGACTTTTTCCAACAGCGCGAACTCAACGGCGATTGTTCGCCAAAGCGCGTATCGCTCGCGGCTGTTGCGAATTTCCGAATCGCGCTGCGATTTCAAAATCTGGTAGGCTTCTTCTAAAGTTTCAACCGCTTCGCTGCGTTCATTTCTGTCCCAGAATTTTCGGGCAAATCCGGCGAGCGCGGCAGCCATCTGAGCTTTATCCTGCACCAAATCGAGCGTGCGGTCGGCGAGTTCCAAACTTCCCGCTTCGAGAAATCCGAGAGCGACGCTTCCCAATAAAGCGTCACGATGCACGCCGTCAATCAGTTCGGTATTCGCTTTGGCTCGGTCAAGAATTTCAATCGCCAAGCCGTTTCGACTTGCTTCGACAAAGTGGCTGCCGATTTCGACTTGAGCGCGAACTTTTTCTTCAGCAAATTCGATTTCGTCAGCTGACGCGGCGGCGCGTCCAAACATTTGAACCGCCTTTTCGGTTTCGCCTCGTTTCAATTCGAGCAGCGCGATGCTTTGCAAAGCGGCGACTTTCGCATTCGGAAATTCTATTTTGTCGAGCATTTGAACAGCCGCCGCTTCATCGCCCGTTTCCGCTTGCCGAACGGCGATGTCGGCGAAAGCATAGTCGGCGTGGTCGAGCGCGGCAGCGAGTTCCAAAGCCTTTGCGAAATCGCCTTTCGCCGATTTTTGCAAAGCGATATGTTCCCGCGCCTGCCCTCTTGTGCCCGAATCTTCGATTGCTTCAACGAGTTGAAAAGCATATTCGTCATCGTCAATCGCCGCGCATTTTTCCGCGACGAGCGTTAAAAGTCGGTCGCGCATAAACGGGTCGTTAATTTGATTGGCGAGTTCGGCGGCGAGGTCAACATTATTTTTTTCGAGATAACGCGGCACGATTTCCTTCATCGCCACGGCGTGTCCGTCCGCGCTTTTGATGCTCTCCGCAAGCAGCGTCGCACACGAAAGAAGATTTGTTTCCGCTTGCTCGATTGAAATTTGATGTTCCATTTTTAACTGAGAAGTGAGAAACGAGAAGCCAGAAATTTTTGCTTTCTTCACTTCTCATTTCTCACTTTTTATTTTTCACTTTAGACAAAAACTCGACGCATTGAATCGGGCATCCAATCGTCAAGATTTTTCGACACCGCATCTGCGCCCGCGTCGCGTAATTCTTTGGCGGAAACCGTGTTGGTAATGCCGAGCGTTTTCAGTCCGGCTCGTTTTCCGGCAACAATTCCCGGCGGTGAATCTTCGATAACCAGGCAATCCGCGTGTACAATCGGGTTGCTGCCGCTGCGCGTGCGGAACGCATCTATTTGATTGAAACCCTTGTGATAACATTCCGGGTCGGGCTTGCAGACAGACACATCTTCGGCACTGACGATGATGGCAAAATTTCTTAAAAGTCCGACTTTGTTCAGAACATATTCGATTTCCTCGCGCCGCGCCATACTGACTATGCCGAGCGCGAAACTCTGCGACATTTTCCTGACGAAATTTTCCACGCCGTCAAACAAAGGCATTTCCTTGTCAACAATTTCGCGCCAGCGGGCGGTTTTTTGGTCGTTGATAGATTTATTTTTGTCGGCGGTACATTCTCGACCGGCGCGTTTAAAGGCGGCTTCGATAAAAGTTTTATCGTCCATTCCAAGACACGAATAATAATCCGCTTCGGTCAATTCGATGTCTTTGCCCTTTAAGATTTCCTGATACGCCTGCATCTGCAACGGCTCGTCGTTGATAATGACTCCGTTGAAATCCATAAGTATTGCCTTGATCATCTGATTTTAAATCGCTTCCTTGAATTTGTTTAAATTGAGCTGCGTAAAAATTAAGTTTAACTTTGAACGAACTTTGCCGCAAACCCGGCTTTGAATCAGATTGGATTCAGGCAAAGAAAAACGCGGACGATAAAATTGAATCCGCGTTTTTCCGTTTAATTTGGAATAATCTTAAATTAAAAACTTTGCGTCGAACATATTTCCGCGTCCCAAAATCCCGTTCGGGTCGAACGCTCGTTTCAGTTCCGCCATTTCATTTAAATATCGCTCGCCGTATTGCACATAAAGATATTTCGATTTCAATTTTCCGATGCCGTGTTCGGCAGAAATCGTGCCGCCTAGCATAATTGCCTGCGCGATGAATCTGCCGTAAAGATGTTTCGCCCGCGCCGCTTCTTCGTCGGTTTTCGGCAAGATGTTAGCGTGCAGATGATTGTCGCCGATGTGTCCGAAAATCACGTAATCCAATCCGCTTTCGTTTAATTTGTGTTTGTAAAATTTCAGAAACGAAGCGAATTTATTATCAGGCACAGCCATATCCGTCCCGATTTTTCTCTGCCGGTTTTTAACGACGCGCTCGTTGACCGCGACGGGTAAAGCGTGGCGAAACTCGCGCATTTTTATTAAATCCTGCTCGCTCGTCGTGAACCACGAATCTTCAATTTCCGCATTGTGTCGTTCGAGCAAATTGTTCCATTGCTCAAATAATTCATCTTCGGTATCTTCGTCAGTTTCCTGCTCGAAGAAAATCGCGCCGCGCATATTTTCCGGCGTGTCGGGAAATTTTTCTTTAATAAATTTTAGAGAGTTTTCGTCGAAGTATTCGAGGAAAGTCGCATCGAAAAGTTTCCGGTCTTCGGTCTTGATTTCTATGTCCCGGCGATTACGAAACGAAATTTCTCTGGCTTCGGCGACGAAAGCGAGCAAATCCGCTTCGTCTTTAAAGAACACAATACCACTCAAAAACCCCGTCGTTTTTCTCATTAAACCGAGTTCGATTTCCGTTATCACGCCGAGCGTTCCTTCGCTGCCGACGAATAAATCAACCGCGTCCAATTTTTTCGCCGAGAAATACCCGGCGGCGTTTTTTCGCACGTCGGGCGCGTCGTATGTCGGCAGCTTGACGCGAATCGTTTTTCCGCTTTCGGTTTTGAGTTCAATGAATCCATCAATTGAAAACGCTTCGCCGCGTCTTAAATTCAAAAATTCTCCGTCGGCTAAAACGACGGAAAGCCGCCGCACATAATCGCGCGTCGCGCCGTATTTAAAACTTCGCGCCCCTGAAGCGTTCGTCGCCACCGTGCCGCCGATTTGACAACTCCATTCGGTCGGGTCAGGCGGATAAAAAAGATTTTTTGCTTTGACCGCTTTTTGCAAATCAGCCAAAATCACGCCGCTTTCAACTGTCGCAAACTGTTCGTTGATTTCTTTTATCCGATTAAATTTTTCGAGTGAAATCACATAACCGCCAAACGGAATTGCGCCGCCGACCGTGCCGGTTCTGGCGCCGGAAACGGTGACGGGAATTTTGCGCGCGTTCGCTTCTTTTAAGATTTCTGCAATTTCTTCGGCAGTTGCGGGGATGAAAAGTTTCTGCGCGTGTCCGCCTTGCAGATTGCTCGCGTCAATCAAATAATTTCCGAGTTCGTCGTTTTGTGTTTTGACCTGCATAGATTTTATCCCAACTCAAGCTGTCTCTCGCGTAGATACTTTAAACGGTCGCGCAGTTCGGCGGCGCGTTCAAATTTCATCTCTCTGGCGGCAAAGCGCATATCGGCTTCGATTTGCGTGATAGTTTCCTTCAACTGTTTCGGCGAGTATTCCTCAAAAGCGTCGAGATTGAGCGGAACTTTGAAATAATCCGCCTCATAAGCCGTGACCAGCGTCGCGTCAATGGATTTGATAATCGTCGTCGGCGTGATGCCGTGTTCCTCATTATACGCTTCCTGAACAATTCTGCGCCGCGCCGTTTCGTCTATCGCTTTCCGCATCGAATCGGTGATTTTATCGGCATATAAAATCGCTTTGCCGTCGGCATTTCGAGCAGCGCGTCCGATGGTTTGAATCAAGCTGCGCTCGCTTCTCAAAAAGCCTTCTTTGTCGGCATCGAGAATAGCGACGAGCGAAACTTCAGGCAAATCTAAACCTTCGCGCAGTAAATTGATTCCGACGAGAACATCGAATTCGCCGCGCCGCAAATCTCTCAGGATTTTAATGCGTTCGAGCGTTTCAATATCCGAATGCAAATAATTGACTTTCACGCCGACTTCCAAAAAGTATTCGGTCAAACTTTCCGACATTTTTTTCGTCAGCGTCGTAACCAGAACTCTTTCGTTCTTTTCTGAGCGATTGCGAACTTCATTCAATAAATCGTCAATTTGCCCGCGCACCGGACGCACTTCGACGATTGGGTCAAGCAAGCCGGTCGGTCGAATAATCTGCTCGACGACTTCGCCGCCGGTTTTTTCCAGTTCAAAATTTCCCGGCGTAGCGGAAACGTAAATCGTCTGCCCGCGCCGTTCTTCAAATTCAGCAAAATTTAGCGGACGATTATCCATTGCCGACGGCAAACGAAAACCGTATTCGACCAGGTTTCCTTTTCTGGAACGGTCGCCTTTATACATCGCGCCAATTTGCGAAACCGTCTGGTGTGATTCGTCAATGATGACCAAAGTGTCTTTATGCAGATAATCGAGCAAAGTCGGCGGCGGCGCGCCCGGCGGTTTGCCCGTTAAATGGCGCGAATAATTTTCAATTCCGCGACAAAATCCCATCTCTTTTATCATCTCCAAATCATACATTGTGCGCTGATGCAATCTTTGCGATTCAACGAGTTTTCCCTGTTTGATAAGTTCTTCTTCCCACCATTCGAGTTCTTTTTTGATCGTTCCGACGGCGCGTTTAACCGTCGGCTTCGACATTATGTAATGAGTTTTCGGATAAATCGGCAAACGAGATTCGTGTTTGTGCAGCACCTCGCCGAGCAGCGGGTCAATCGTGTAAATCGCGTCAATCTCATCGCCCCAGAATTCAAAACGATAAGCGTTTTCCTGATACGACGGAAAAAGTTCGACGACATCGCCGCGCACTCGAAACTTGCCGCGCTCGAATTCGATGTCGCCGCGTTCATACTGTAATTCGACAAGTCGTTTGATTAAATCTTCGCGCTTGATTTGCTGTCCTTTTTCATAAAACGCCATCATTCCGTAATATGCGTCCGGGTCGCCGAGTCCGTAAATGCACGACACGGAAGCGACCACAATCACGTCGCGCCGCTCGAACAAAGAGCGCGTCGCCGCCTGCCGCAGACGGTCAATTTCGTCGTTAATCGTCGCTTCCTTTTCAATATACAAGTCCGACGCGGGAACGTAGGCTTCCGGCTGGTAATAATCGTAATATGAAACGAAATACTCAACGGCGTTTTCGGGGAAAAAGGTTTTGAATTCCTGATAAAGCTGCGCCGCCAAAGTTTTATTATGAGCTAAAACCAGAGCCGGACGCTGGACTCGTTCAATAACGTTCGCTATCGAAAAAGTTTTCCCGCTTCCCGTAATACCCAGCAAAACCTGGTCTTTTGTGCCGCTGTTCAATTCATTGACGATTTGTTCGATGGCTTGCGGCTGGTCGCCCTTCGGCGTGTTTTCAGAAATGAGACGAAATTGCATACTTTGATTTTAAGCTAAATATGCAATTTCTCAAAAGCATAAAAAGACCGTTCAAATTTATCTTGAACAGCCTTTTTTATCCGTGATTTTATTTTTCTTGAATAACTATAAATCGAATTAATTGACGCAAATAGTTGTTTAATTTTTATTTCTATTCCCTATAAAGCGAGTAATCAAAGTGTCCGTCTAAAAAATCAATTCGGGCAGCATAGATGCTGGCGATAACGCTTCTGTTGGTCAGACGAAATGCCTACATCATTATTCGGCGATGTATTTCTCTGTCGGCATTAGCAAAATCGGCAGCGTTAATTTGCGCCGTTTGCAGACTAAAGTTTCATTTTTCGGAAAAAAAGCAGCGCGGTAAATTTACCGAACTGCTCGCTCAATCGCCGCTTTTTTTTCGTCTTTCGTGTCCACGACAAAATCAGGTGCTTTTTCGCCGACTTGCAAAACCGGATTGGTTGACAAATCTTTCAATGATTTGTTCTTTTGGAATTTTCAAGCCGTCACAAAACCAATTTCCTCGATTGTTTTATCAATTTCTTCCTGAAGCTCAAGCGGCAGATTATTGCGTTCGAGCAGCAAATATAATCCATCGAGAGCTTTCTGGTCTTTGGTAATTTTAATGATGTGCAAAATTGCTCGACGCACATTCGTATCCGGGTTATTTTCCAGAGCGTGGAAAATTTTTCCGGTTTCGCCGGCTTTAATCAGCAGAGCCATCAATGCAAATGCTTCGTAAGCCTGTTTCTGGTCTTTGCTAACTAAACGATCAAACGACATATCAACAAAACCGCTTTCAATTGCCGCTCGCGCCGCCTGTGCGATTCTGCCTTCCTCGCCCGTTTCGGCGATGCGCGTCCAGGCATCGGCGCGGTCAAAGCTGAGTTTCGATAATCCGCGAGCCGCCGCTGCACGAACTTCGCGCGTCGGGTCGGCATTCGCCAGCAAAATCGGTTCAAAAACGGATTCGTGGTCGAACTCCGATAAAACCGAAACCGCTTTCGAGCGCAGACTTGCCGATAAATCATATAAAGCGATCTGCGAAAGGGCTTCGACGGAATTGCGTTTTTTGAACGCCGTCAAAATTCTGATGGCAAGGTCGCGGATTTCCTCGTCTTCCTCAAATTCGTCGTAGGCTTGCTCGACCGCGGTCAGTAAATCTTCGTCGTTGGAAATCGGCAGCGCATCGAAAGGTCTGGCAAGTTCCAGCCGATTAATCGAGAAAATCGGCAACACTGGAGAATCTTTAAGAGCCACCGGAATAACCGAAGACTTTTTCCGTGTCGTGTCGGTCGGCTCGGCGACTTTGGCAATTGAAGGCTCTGCTTGGGACTTTTTCTTCTGCTGAGTCGGCTTGGACTTTTTACCGACGAGTTTTTGATTTTTTCTCAGCCATTCGAGTTCCTTATCGCCGTCAACCGAATCCGAATCCTTCTCGCCGTTCGCCTTTTCCGCATCTCTGAGCGCAGATTCTTTTTGCGCCTTTTTGCTTCTCAGATACAACAGAAATCCTCCTAAACCAAGAGCCGAAACGACAAGCACAACGTATAACCAAGTCGAACTCTCTTCGGCAACCGGCGGCGCCGGACGCGCCTGCCCGAAAGTCGTCGCCGTCGTCAGAAGAGTAAACAGCATCGAATTAAAGAATCCTGATTTGAATTTATGAAACGATTGATAGTTTTTGATAAGCATATTTGTTAGTTGATTAATTCGAGTTTTAGAGAAAGAAACGTGAAATGCAGGTGAGTAACATTCGCGGCTTTTTGACGTTTGTGAGTAGTGGTCGGGGAAACTCACAAACGGAATTATGCACTCTTTTAAAAGAAATGTCACGCGATTTTTATCATAATTTATTATTTTTAACATTTTTTTGCATATTCTTTTTTTCCAGGCGGATTTTTCAATCTTCAACCTTTACCTATTTCTGAAATCGTAATAAAGTTTATATTCAAAATTTATTCAATTTCTTGAATCAATCGGAAAATGTCGGCTCCTAAAACAGTTTCAGAAACCAACACGGTAAATTTGCCGCTCGTTCATCGCGGCAAGGTGCGCGACGTTTATCAAGTCAATGACCGCCAGTTACTACTGGTTGCCACTGATAGAATTTCCGCCTTCGATTGCGTGATGCCGAACGCGATTCCGCGCAAAGGTGAGATTTTAACTGCGCTCTCCGCATTTTGGTTCGGGCGTTTGCATCATCTTACACCGAATCATTTTATTACCTCCGATTACGAAAAATTGCCCGAATTGATTCGGGAAACCGAAGATTTTCGCGGACGTTCGACGCTGGTTAAAAAGACGCGGGTTTTCCCGGTCGAATGTGTCGTGCGCGGATATTTGGAAGGTTCAGGCTGGAAGGATTATCAAGCGACGGGGCGAGTTTGCGGTCACGATTTGCCTGCCGGCTTGCGACAGTGCGAGCGGTTGCCCGAACCGATTTTTACGCCCGCGACCAAAGCCGTCGCCGGACACGATGAAAATATTAACGAACTCGAATTCGCGAAAATCATCGGCGCGGAAACTGCCGCCAAACTGCGTTCTCTGTCATTGAAAATTTACGAGGAAGCAAGCGAATACGCCCTGACTCGCGGCATTATTATCGCTGACACGAAATTTGAATTCGGCGCGGACGAAAACGGCAATATACTTCTAATTGACGAAATACTAACGCCCGATTCGTCACGTTTCTGGGCAGCGGAAAATTACGCGCCCGGACACTCGCAGTCGTCTTTCGATAAACAATTCGTCCGCGAATATCTGGAAACTCTGGACTGGAACAAGCAGCCACCCGCGCCTGCGCTACCAGCAAAAATTGTCGAAGCAACGACCGCCCGCTATCTGGATGCCTACCGAATTTTGACAGGAATGGAGATTTAGAATTACGAGTTCAAATTATGAGTTACGGACGAAGATGAAATTTTCCAGATTCGTAACTCATAATTTGAACTCGTGATTCGTAAATGATTTATGCAAATACGAAATCGAATGGAAACTCTCATCGAGGAAATGCTCGACGGACAGATTTTGCTCAACGAGGCAATGTCTGAGTTTGAAAAACTATACATTCAAAAAGCCCTCAAGCGTCACGACAAACACCTTTCGAAAACCGCCGATGCGCTCGGTATTCACCGCAATACGCTCTCCAAACGGGTTGTCGCTTACCAAACGCCGCCCAAAACGCCGAAACGCCTGCTTGCCAGACGCGCCAAACAAACTTAAGAATTAACGGCAAAAATGCGCTTTCTTGGCTGAGCCTCAATTACTTCAATTTTATCGCCGACATTCAAAACCGCGCCGACATTTTCCGCAATCAAGTATTGCCCGAAAAGAACTTTCTTTTTAATGCTTCGCTGCGGGGTGCGATAAGTCGCTAAAGTTTTCAAAGGCTCGACGCCGGTTTTAACGCCGTCTTTTTGGTTAATCGTCGTTACTACGCATCGTGCGCACGGTTTGACAACGTGAAAAACAGCATCGCCGATTTTGATTTTTTTCCAATTATCCTCGGCAAACGCATCGGAATTTTCGATGACCAGATTCGGTCGAAAACGGTTCATCGGAACGGGTGCGTCCAAACGGGAATTTAAATCCGCCAGCGAATTTTCACCAATTATTAGAACCGGATAAGCATCAGCAAAACTTACTACATCGTCTTTGTGAACGGCATAGAAATAATTCACTTTGCGCTGCGTTTCTTCGGGCATAAACACAAGTCTGCAATTCATCTGCAGAGTTTCAGAGAACCATTTGTTAATTTTATTTTCATAAACCTCTGCGCGACAGCGACTGCTCCAAATTTTAACAGATGAAAACTCGTTCGTATTAGGCTCTAAAGAAATCTCAAGCGCTTTGTCAGCAAAGGAAAACTTCAAACAATGGTTTAAAACTTCGACACCGACAGCCGCCATTTGGGGAAAGTTGCGCTGTGTTAAAAACTGATTTTTCTCGTCAACTAACAACCAACGCCGGTCGAACTGCAACCCGCGATTTTCCACAATTGCAGTTTTCAAGGAGATTCCTCCGAGAGATTTTACCGGATAAATACATATTTGGGATAAACGCATAAATTTGACAACACTTTTATCAGATTTTCTAAATTATCTTTTGCAAACTTGACAGGTTAAACTTTGTTTTGTATTCTAGCACTCATAAACGAACAGTGCCAGAAAATCATTTTCCAGTCTGTTCGTTCGACTTTTTACAATAAAAATATCTCGAATAAGGAGAATTAACAAATATGGCAACAACAATTAAACCATTGCACGACCGGGTAATCATTCGTCGCATTGACGAAGCATCGGATAAAACTGCTGGCGGACTTTTCATTCCCGACACGGCGAAGGAAAAACCGCAGGAAGGCGAAGTTATCGCTGTTGGCGAAGGCAAATATAAAGAAGACGGCACGCGCCAGACGCTTGACGTGAAACAGGGCGACCGCGTTCTGTTCGGCAAATACAGCGGCTCGGAAATCAAAATTGACGGCGAAGAATTATTGATGATGCGCGAAGACGAAATCTTGGGAATCATCGAACGGGCGGGCGCGAACGCCAGCTAAATTTTTAGATAAAGGAGATAATAAAAAGATTATGGCTAAACAAGTTATACACGGTGAAGAATCACGCGCGGCGATTTTGCGCGGAGTCAACCAGCTCGCCGACGCGGTGA
>CBDUBY010000032.1:0-26296 GCA_965365505.1 uncultured Pyrinomonadaceae bacterium
CGCTGACGGCAAATCAATATCGCTATGCTTTTTCGACCGCCGTCTTTACGCCCGCTAATCCTGAAATTTACACGCTGAATTTAGACGGCTCGAACCGAACTCGTCTAACCAGTAGTTCGGCAGTTGATGCCAGTCCGAGCTTCAATCGAACCGGAACGCAGATCGTCTGGGAATCGAATCGTTCCAACAGCCGTTACGAAATTTACAAAATGAACGTCAACGGTTCGGGAACTACCCGTTTGACAAATATCGCCGGCACAAACCAATTGCCGACGTTCAGCCCTGACGGTTTGAAAATCGCTTTTGATTCATCACGCACCGGACGAGGCAATATTTTCATAATGGATGCGGACGGCTCGAACCAAACTCAGCTTACCTTTTTAACGGCAAGTTCAAACTTTGCCACGAATGCGAGCTTTAATCAGGACGGCACGCGCATCGCTTTTGAAAGTCAGCGCGGCGATCTGAATGCAAATAATTGGGATATTTACTCAATAAACGCCGACGGCTCAAACGAAACGCGCCTGACGACCGCCACGGGCAGAGATCGAAAACCTTCATACAGCCTCGACGGAAGCAAAATCGTTTTTCTCTCTAACCGTGACAACGAGCAGGGAGAGATTTACATAATGAACGCCGACGGTTCGAATCAAACGCGATTGACAACCGATACGATCTCGCAAACCGAACCGACTTTTACGCCGGACGGTTCGCAAATCGTGTATGGCACTGCCGACGGAGCGATGATTATGCAAGCGGACGGTTCGAACAAAACGCCCCTCAGCGGCGGCGGTTCGCATCCGTCATTCGCGCCGCAGGCTGACACGGACGGCGACGGCGTGGGCGAAGTTTGCGACAACTGCGCTCTGCCGAATCCCGATCAACTCGACACCGATCAGGACACGGTTGGCGATACGTGCGACAACTGCCCTTTGGTATCGAATCCCGGTCAACTCGACACCGACGGCGACGGTCTCGGCGATATTTGTGATAACGATGACGACGGCGATAAAGTCGCGGACAATACGGATAATTGCCCGCTTGAGTTTAATCCCGATCAGACCGATACCGATAATGATGATTTGGGAAACGTTTGTGATCAGGATGACGACGGCGACAGCATTTTCGACGAATACGACAACTGCTCGTTAACGCCGAATCCGAACCAGGAAGACGCGGATATGGACGGAATCGGCGACAGTTGCGACGACGCTTTTGACGTGAACACGCCAACCGGCTCTGATGTTTCAGTCGAAGCTCCGAATGCCGTCGTCGAATTTTCCGGCGTAAAATCAGAAGGCACGACCACTTTTACTCCTATTGATCCCAACGGTTTGCCGACCGGCGGTTATACACTTTGCCCGACCTGTCCGGCTTTCGACATCACGACGACCGCTGAATACACGCCGCCGGTGACGGTCTGTCTGCAAGTTCCCGCTTCGACGACGCCGGATGATTTTTTCCGTTTGCGGTTGATGCACGGCGAAGACGGCGCGTATGTTGACCGCACCACCGGGCATATCACAAACGGCAGCGGCGAGCGCTTCGTCTGCGGTGAGGTGTCATCGCTTTCCCCGTTCGCTTTGGCTTATGTGTCGCCGACCGCCGCCGCCGTTTCGATTGGCGGGCGCGTCGTGTCAGCCGACGGCAGAGGCGTCCGCGATGCCCAAATTACGTTGAGCGCGCCGGACGGCTCGCACCAATCGGCTCGTTCAAATTCATTCGGTTACTACCGCTTTACAGATATTTCGGTGGGTCGAAGTTACATTTTGACCATTCATTCAAAACGATTTGTTTTTAACCCGAATACTAGGCTCGTAAGCGTATTCGAAGAGCTGACAAATTTGGATTGGACTGCCGCAAATCCCTAACGATAAATGATGCAAACAGAAAGAAAAAACTTTTTATGACATACAAAAGACAAACACAGATCACTATTGAGACGCACAGCTTGACGATTATCAAAACGCGGTTCGGCAGCAAACTAGATTCGGTTTATTGCCGCCGTTGCCAGGCGAACGTAGCGACTTTCCGGCACGCGCACGCGGCTTTGATTTTCCGCACGGCGCCCTCGGAACTCGAATGGCTTTCGCAAGCGGATTCGATCCATACAGCCGAAGATACTGCCTTGTGCGGCAACTCGCTCGCCGTTTTTTTTAACCAGGAGATTCGCTATGTTGAAGATTAAAATCAAATTTCAAAAGCCGCGTTTTCGCGAATGCCAAACAGATCGGAGGAAGTAAATTTTATGTTTCAAATAACTACCGCAATGCGTATTCTGTTTTTTCTGATTTTGATTTACGGCGCGCATTTCACCGCGAGAGCGCAGACCAGCGAATTCACATATCAAGGCAAATTAACCGACACGGCGGGAACGTCGGCGAGCTATGATTTACATTTCACGCTCTGCACAGCCGCTGCCGGCGGACTTTCGCTGGCGACGCGTGAACGGCTAGGCGTTGCGGTTTCAAACGGCTCGTTCACCGTCACGCTTGATTTTCCAGCGGCGAATTTCACCGGATTAGACCGCTGGCTGGAAATCCGCGTCAAACCGGCGGGCGGCGGCAGCTACACAACGCTCGCCCCGCGACAGAAAATAACTTCATCGCCATACTCGATTAAAAGTCTTAATGCAGAAAATGCCGACAATTCGACAACGGCAATGACGGCGACTAATGCCACGAATGCAACCAACGCGACCAATGCGGCGCAGCTCGGCGGCGTGGCGGCGAACCAATTCGTGCAAACAAATGACGCGCGTTTGTCTGATGCGCGAAATCCGCTCGCGGGAAGCAGTAGTTACGTGCAAAACTCGACTTCGCCGCAGGCGGGCGTGAATTTTAATATTGGCGGCAACGGGACGCTCAACAATCTGACGGTGGGCGGAACGCTGACTGCCGACCTTCCGTCGGGCGACAGCAGTTACGTTCAAAATCGCACGACGGCGCAAACCGGCACGACCAATTTCAACATTTCCGGCGCGGGAACGGCGAATAATTTTTCCGCTTTGTTTTTCAACGCGACGCAAAACTTCCGTATCGGCGGCGAGCGTGTTTTAAGCGTCGTCGCGTCGAACAACACTTACCTCGGAATCGGCAGCGGTTTGTCGAGCGCGGGCGCGGACAATTCGTTTTTCGGCTTCAATGCGGGCGGCGGGAACAGTTTAGGAAACGACAATTCGTTTTTCGGCTCAGACGCGGGCGGCATCAACAACAACGGCAACCAAAATTCGTTTTTCGGCTCGGACACCGGCGACTCGAACACGAGCGGCAGCGGCAATTCGTTTTTCGGTCGCAATGCAGGCACGACTAATACGACCGGCAGCAACAATACGTTCGTCGGTCTGAACGCATACTCAGGCACGGAAAACGTCGTCGGCAGCAACAATACACTTGTCGGCGCAAACGCCACCATCGGCACATCTCCTTTTGGCACTATTAATTTTGCTACCGCAATCGGGGCGGGTGCCATAGCCCAAGGCAGCAACAGAGTCGTTCTTGGACGGAATGCGGATGAGGTCTATATTCCCGGAAGTTTGGTGGTCAATGGCAGGGCAGAAATACAAGGCGATTTAGAAATAGACAATAACGGGAAACTTATGTTCGCCTCGCTTACGACCGGCGGGAGCAGCCAGGCGTGCATTATTTCTGGTTTTTTCTCGACTCTTGCCCAATGCTCGTCCAGTTTGCGCTACAAAACCAACATCGCGCCTCTTAATTTCGGTTTGAATCTTGTCAATCGCCTGCGTCCGGTGGCATTTAATTGGAAAGCTGGCGGAATGGCGGATTTGGGTTTAATCGCCGAAGAGGTTGCCGAAGTCGAACCGCTACTCGCAACTTTCAACCAAAATGGACAAGTTGAAGGCGTGAAATACGACCGGCTCGGAGTCGTGCTTTTGAACGCCGTCAAGGAACAGCAAGCGCAAATCGAAAGGCAAGCCGCGCAAATCGAACGGCAAATCGAAATCAACGAACAGCAGAAAACGCGAATTGAAGCGTTACAGACGCAAATCGAAATTCTGAAAACGGCGATGTGTCAGGCAAATCCGCAGGCGGCTTTCTGCGGGAAAAAGGCTAATGAGAAATGAAAAATCAATTGTGCTTTTTCCCGGAAGTCGTAAATTTCTCGGGCGACAGACAACTACAAAACTAAATTTAAGGAGTATAAAAAACGATGAAAAAATTAACTACAATATGGCTGCTGATTATCGTTTCGGCAACTTTGGCATTCGCTCAAACGAGCAAAGACGAGCAGGAAATTCTGAAAATTCATAACGAGCTTGACGCGGCGTTTATGAAAAACGACATTGCTATTTTCGAGCGCGTTTTTGCCGACGATTACGTTATGGCAAGTGCTTACGGCAAGATAATGAATCGCGCTGAAGTCCTCGAAGATTTACGCAAGGAATGGACAAACCCGATTTACAAAATGTTGGCGGCGGCGAGCGAAAATTTGAAAGTTAAATCTTCAGGCAATATGGCTTTCGTGACAGGAAGTTGGACATCAACTATGTCGGCGCGCAGCGACACGAATGCCGAACCGCATAAAGATACGGGACGCTATACGGGAATTTATGAAAAACGCGGCGGCAAATGGCTGCTCGTCGCCGAGCATTGGTCTGAAGCCCAGCACGACAAAAAAATGATGGAAGCGCAGGTTCTGAAAATGGGACAGGAATACGGCAAAATCATTCAGCGCGGCAATGCGGCGGAAATTGAACGAATTCTCGCCGACGAATATCTTTACACGAACGAAAAAGGTGAAGTTAAAAATAAAGTCGAAGATGTGGCGAGTTACAAAGATCGCAAATCAAAATTTGAAATAGTCGAAACCACCGACCAGAAAGTTCGCGTTCTCGGCAACAACGTCGCCATTGAAACCGGAACTTTCCGCGTCAAAGGCACGGACAAAGACGGCAAGCCGTTCGACGAAACAGAACGTTACACGACAACCTGGGTCTGGCGCGATTTTCGCTGGCAAATCGCCGCCGACCATACTTCGACACTTAAAAAATAACCGCTTCGGCGAAATTTTGCTGACCGCAGATTTGAAAATTGCAGCCACGCGCACAACACGAAAAGATTTCTGAACTGTTCGTGTCGCGCGTGGCTAAGCAATTCGGGTTCAACTTTTTTATTGTCTTTTTTCGAAAGTTATGGCAATGTTTTTCCACCAATCAAACTGCAAAACTTTCTACAACTTCGGAGTAAAAACTAATGAACAACGAATTTAACCGACGCGCGATCAATCCGATTCAATGTTTAAGCGACGGCTATGAAATGCTTAAAGGAAGTTACGGCTCATTTCTCAGCGTTTTAATAGTCGCCGGTTTAATCATCATCGTCGGCTCGTGCATACCGCTCGCGCCGCTTTTGCCGCCGATGATTTGCGGCATTTATTTATGCCTATTCGCGGCAATGAACCGCCAGCCGTTTAATACCGGCACGCTTTTTAAGGGCTTCGATTTTTTTGGTCAATCATTTCTCGCTTCATTGGTGACGACGATTCCGATTTTCGTTTTGTCGTTCGTAATGCAAATCGGACTCGGCGGAGTCAGCGCGATTGTTGACACGATGAAGGCGAAGAAAGACCCGCAACCCGAGGACGTGATTCCGATTCTCGTCGGGGTTTTCGGATTTCTCTTCGGAATGTATCTGTTAATTATCTCGGTCGCAATCGTTTTGGGAACGCTGACCGCTTTCGTTTATCCGCTGATTGTTGACCGCAAGCTCAGCGCGGTCGCCGCACTGAAACTCAGCTTTCGCGCTGTGATGGGAAACTTTTTCGGCGTGATTGGTTTGATGATTTTGGGTCAGTTGATAATACTTGCCGGCTTGATGTTTTTCTACGTCGGCGCATTGTTCGTCGCGCCGGTGATTTTCGCGGCGTGGGCGATTGCTTATCGAAGAGTTTTCCCGATGCAAATCCAAACCGCGCCGCAACAGGCGCAATTCGGCGCGCCGGCGGCACCGCAATACACGACGTGGACGCCGCCCGTTACCGCATCGAAAGCCGGTTGGGTTTTGACTTTAGGAGCGTTTGCGGTTATCGGCTTGGGCATCGCCGGTTTTGCCGCCATCGGCTATTTCGCTTATCAAGGCATCACCAATGCGATTCAAAAAGTTCAGGAAGAACGCGAGCGCAGAGAAATTTCAGGACCGACACCGCCCAGACACGGTTATCCGACACCGACGCCTTATCAAACTCCGGCGACGAACAACCCGCCGAGCGGCAAAACAATCAGCGGCGGCGTTCTAAACGGCAAGGCGACAAATTTACCGAAACCGGCGTATCCGTCTGCTGCACGAGCCGTTCGCGCGAGCGGCGCGGTTAATGTGCAAGTGACGGTTAACGAAAACGGCAGCGTCGTTTCGGCACGCGCGGTCAGCGGTCATCCGCTGCTGCGTCAATCGGCTGAACAGGCGGCGCGAGATGCGAAATTCTCGCCGACGCTGCTCGGCGGCAAAGCCGTTAAGGTGTCGGGCGTAATCGTTTATAACTTTGTGCCGGAATAAAACAGCAGAAACGTAAAATTTATGGACAAGGCGAAAAGTAAATTTCTCCTGGCGCTGATAATAGTTTTGTGCGGGACGTTCGTTCACGCGCAGAAAAGCCAGCCGTATCCGGCGAACGCCGACGACATAATCGCGACAGTCGAAACGCTCAGCCGAATTGATTTTTCGGTCGAGGATGCCGTCAGGCGGTTCGGCGAGATTATTGAAAGCGGCGAAGACGAACCCGATGATTGGGCAATTGATTTGACGCCTTTCGCGTCCGAGCAGAAACGAATCGAAAGCGTTACGCTATTCACCAACGACGACGAGCGGCGCATACTCAGCGGAGTTTCGATTGATTACGTCAAACCGATTTCGATTTCCTACGGCAAGCTGCGGCAGAAATACGGCACGCCCAGACCGCGCCCTTTACCAGCCAAACTTTGCCGTCCGGGTGACGATTGCCCTCCCGCTTTTACCGGCTATGTATTTAGATTTGAAACCGCCGCCGGTGCAAATAAAAAATTCGGGGTCACGATTACTTTGGATATGGAACCGAGTAAAACGATTCCGAAACACGCGGACAAAGATTTTCTGCAAGTTAAATCAATCAGCATTTCGAGAATTCACGAGGATTAAATTTATGAAATTAAAACCGCTCGTTTCCGTCTTCCTGATTTTGGCAATCAATTTGTCGTGCAGTCTTTTTTACCCGGACAAATATATGCTCGACCAGAACAATCTGGAAGAAGCCTTTGCGCTCGTCAAATCGAAGGGCTTCGGCAAAGAAGGTCTGGTCGAAATCGGCATTACCGCCGATAAAGTTTTTTTCGACACCGGCTTAAAAAGAATTGCTTATGTCAGCGGTTACACACGCGAAGTTAAATCTGAAAGTTCTTTCAGCGCGAAAAAATTCCAGCTCGACGAAATTGATATTTCCAATTTTTACAAAATAATCACGGCGGCAAGCGAACGCGCCAAAAAAAATCCGTATATCAAAACCCCGGAAATCCAAAGCGTCAACATCACCAAAGAATCGGTCAGCCGCGACGACAATCTGGTTTCCAATGTCGGCAAACAGCGCGACGCGATTCGCTGTGAAGTTCTCGTTTCAAACTCGAAATACACCTTTAATCTGCAAGGCGAAATCGTTGATGTCGCCGCGACGAACGTCAAACCGCGCCTCAATTTTCAAAACGCGGAGCAGATGAAAAAATCAATGGCGGAAATTTTGCCGCTATTCGGCGGTAAATTGTCGGTGGCGGATTTCGACATCGGAATCGAAAATGTTTCGTTCACCGCGCAAGACCCGAAAAACCCGGAAGAGATAAATATCTATCGCTACAATTCGCAGGAATTTCTTGATGCGGGAACATCAATGATGCAGCCGACGCTGGAAGAAAAAAAACGCGAAGAAGAAAGACGGCGCAGCGGTATGCCCGAAGAAACTATCCAGATGCTGCGCCGCCCGCAACCTATATTTTTCGACATCGGGGAAATTGATTTTTCGCTGATTCCGCAAGTGATGGAAAAAACGCTCGCCGCCGCCAAAGCGTCCAACCCGAAAGTCGGTTATATTCGCATCGGCAAAAGCCAAGACCAATTTACCAAAGTCGTCACAATGGAATGGCGCGTCGAAACCTACGGCGACCGCTCGGAAAAAGAAACGATAATTTTTGACGGCAAAGGCAATCTACAAGAAGGAAAATAAAATTTTTATGCGAATTCTAAAATCATTTTTATGTCTGCTGATATTCGTTTCAATCGCTCCGGCGCAGGAAATTATCGTGCCGATTGCGACGACTTATTATCTGCTCGGCGGCTCGCAAAACGGCAAGTGGCTGACGGCTGAAAAAACCGCGCCGACGATGGAGAAGCGAACCAAGATGGTTTTGGTTAATTTGAAAGGCGTTGAAAAAACCGAAGCGTTTTTGGAAGACAAAGGCGAAGATTACGGCGCGTGTTCCGAAGTCAAAGTGATGCGGCTCGAACCGGAAATCGAATCAGGTTTTGCCGTCGGCGCGAACGCCAAATGGAATCTCGTTCCCCGCGCACCGAAACTTATTGCCGTGACAGATAAAACTTATCAGAAAATCGCGGCGGATTTCTTAAAGACGAAAGGCATCGCCAAAACCAAAATCAATTTAAGCCAAATCATCCAAATTGACCTCGAAGGCGACGGGCAAAACGAAATTATCATCACGGGAAATTTTTATAAAAAAGGAATGGCTGAAGAACAAACGGCGGGCGATTATTCGTTCGCGCTGCTGCGGAAAATTGTCAGGGGAAAAGCGCAAAATATTTTAATTGAAGGCGACTTTTTCACGAAGCGCGGCGAATACGAACCGCCGAATGACCGCGAGATTTTAGCCGTCGCAGATTTGAATGGCGACGGGCAAATGGAATTCGTGCTGAACACCGCTTATTACGAGGGCAACTCGAAACGGGTGTTTGAAATGAAAAACGGCAAGCCGGTTAAAGTTTTGGAAACGGAATGTTACGTCTGAAAAGCATTTGTGGACGAGATTAAATATGTCGAAATGTTAGCGATAAAAAACGGAAAAGTTTTCTCAAATCAGGAATTATGGGATAGCCGGATTATTAAAAAAAATATTTATGAAGAAAGGAATGGGAATTGTTATCGGTATTGTTATCGGTGTAGTCATAACAGTCATTTTGATAATCGGATTGCTTGTTGGCGGATGGTTTTATATCCAACATTCAACAGAAACAACCCAAAACGAAGGGCAAAAGAAAACTGAAAAACCTGGTGAGAACAAACCGAACAGCACGCCGTCTGACAAAACATCGGAAAAGACAGGCGTAACGCTGGCAAATTTTAATAAAATCTCGACCGGAATGACATACGGGAAAGTGGTTGAAATTTTGGGTAGTAATGGCAAAGTGATGCTCGAAAAAGAAATTAGCGGCACTAAAAACCTTGTCTATCTGTGGGAAGGTGAACGCCAGACAAATATAACCGCAATGTTTGTGGACGGAAAGCTGGACAGCAAAAATCAGATTGGTTTGAAGTAAGTAGTCAGACACGCATTAAATTTAAGAGAAGAATTTAGCCACAGATTTACACGGATGAACCCTGATGATAAGAAAAGGTGTGAAAATGCCGTTTGAAATCACAAAATATCTCGTGTTTATCTGTGAATATCTGTGGCTGAATTTCTTGAAAATAATCTGTCCAATTACTTAGAAATTATATAATTTAATCGAATAAAAACCATTTTCGCAGTCGTCTTTTTTGTTTTCGGGTAAGCGGGATTTGTGCAGAAACTGAAAAATCTAATGCGGTTAGTGATTGATTTCAAACATTAGCGATAAAAAACGGCAAATGATGAAGTAGAAATTACGGCATTACCGGACTATTAAACAAAAGGATATTTATGAAAACAGGAACAGAAATTGGGATCGGTATTGTTATCGGTGTAGTCATAACAATCGGATTGGTTGCTGGCGGATGGTTTGGATTAATTTTCTTAGTTGAACGGGGATATAAAAAACATGACCAAAAAGTAGAGCAAGCGAAAGTTGACGGAAGAGAGTTTGGAAAAACAACCGACCAGAATGGCTGTATGGAAAAAGGATTTTTGCGCGATGCACCTGGAGAATCTTTTTATTCGGGCGTAGCGTTTGTTGAGGAATGCCTAAAATCAAGCAAACCAATCGCTGATTTTTGTGACGGTGTGCCACTTTCGAGTTCAGTTGATTGGAATAATGAACAATGCCAAAAAGTTGGTCATAACACGCAATCTTGTTTTCATGCGTTTGTTGCCAAAGGTAACTTTTGTGACGGAAAAAAAACAGAGCAGGCGAGAGTTGACGGAAGAGAATTTGGAAAAACTACCGATCAGAATGGTTGTATAGAAAAAGGTTTTTTGCGCGAAGCAACGGGAGTTTCAGGATTTGTTTCGGAATGCCTTGAATCAAGCAAATTAATTCCTGATTTTTGCGATGGCGTTCCCGGATTTTCTGACGGTAAGTTAGAGGACAGTGGTTGGGAAGACGAACAATGCAAAAAGGTCGGTCATAACAATCGTTCCTGTAGTCAAATATTTAACGTCAAACGCCACTTTTGTAAAACATCCAACGGAGATAAAAGTAAATGAGTTCATATAATCCGATTCTATAAACATCGCTCCTAAACTCCGGCAGGTTAGTAAGAAGCAGATTGTTCAATTAAGCAGGTGAATGATATGAAAAGTAGATTAATCTGAAAACTTTATCTCGCTGGCGGTTGATTAAATTGTTTCTGGTTACGAGAGAAATTGGAAACAGGATTGGAAATGAAAGGCAAGCTCGTTAAAGTGCTTGAAGTCGAATGTCTGGTTTAACGCTGATGGAAATCAATTTGCTCGAAATTCTTCCGAATTTTTATTCGACGGAAATTTTGTTTTTCGCCAGAGTGAAATACAATCCGCTGCCGCTTTTCGCCGGAGTGTTGGTTGTCGGGCTAATCATTTCGTTCGTCACGCTGCCGTTCGTCCGCGCGGCGGGCGATGAAAACCAGAAAAAAATAGCCTTCAATTTTTATTTCGGTGTCGGCTTCTTCTCGCTTTTTTATGGAGTTCCCGGTTTGCTGTATGCGGCGTTCGTTTGGGTGTCGAGACAGTTCGGCTCAGACAGTTTCGGCAAAGAACTTTTGTGGTTCGATTCGCTCGTTTCGCTTGCCCTGTTTCTGCTCGGCTTGACCGTTTGCGGATTGCTTTTGACGTGGCTAGCCGAAAAAATACGACCGCCGCGCAACGGTTCGGGGAAATCAACCAAAACGGCGGAAACAGATTTCACGTCGTTAAAATTGGACGACTAAATTAATGCAGATTGGTTCGGAGATATATATGATTCAAAATTATTTTAATGAAAAAAGTATCGTAAATTCTCCGAAAATACGGCACGGCTATATAGTTTTTGTCTTCTCCGCAATTTTACTATTGATGCTTCAAAACGATGTCGCCGCGCAAAAGAGAACGCCGCCGAAAACTGCCGACCAAATTCTCTTTGAGATTACCAGAAGCGGCTTTTCTCGCGGAAACATAAGTAAAGAAGTTTTGCATATTTATAAAAGCGGTCGGGTTGATTGTGAAAGCTCAAAACAGCGAAATGGAAAAACTTCAAATAGTAAAAAAACCAAATGCCATCAACTCGGAAAAACCGCAATTGCTGAATTAATCAGGCTCGCCGGTAAGTCGTCGTTTCTCGAAGCAAAAGATGAATATGATTTGCCGGGCGGCGGAATGGATTACAGTTCAAAAAGAATTATCGTCTCGTTTCTAAACAAAAACTCCAAGACCATTAGCTTAAATTCGCCGCCTAATTTTTATGAAGAAGATATAACAGATTCTCTGCCCGAAACAGTCAAGGAATTTATCGGCGAAATTGCCAAGATAAACGATTCGTTTAAATTACCGTCGAGCTAAAAGAGGTACGCACGTGCAGAAACAAGCGATTCATCAACCTAAGAATTCAAATCCGAAACTTTTAGCGCACTGGCGTTTTCCCAATGAACAATGGCGTGAGTTTCTTTATTACGAAAAGCTGGAAGCCGAACACCGGACGTTTCTTGATTTGCGCACGGTCGTCTTTTTCGGCGCAGCGGTCATCGGATTAATTTCTTTGGGCGCCGCCACGAAGGGCGGTTTGCCGGCTTTTCTTTTGGTGTTAGCTGGCGGGACTTTGTTTCTTAGTGTTTGTTACGGAATTCATCTCCTCATTCGGATGAGTACCGAAAACACATTAAATTCCGCGACGGGCGATGTGCAAATCACCAGCCGAAATATCTATGTCAACGGCGGATTATTTTTCGATTGGGGAAAAGGATGGGGTTTGCCGCGAATTGCTAAAGATGCGCTTTACATTGGCGAACAGAAAATACTTTTGCTGAAATTCAGTTGCCGCGGTTCGGTGACTGTCAGAGGCGCGCGGCACGAAACTGAAAAACATTGCATCGTCCCCGTCGAGTTGGGAAAGGAATCTGAAGCTGATGCCGTGATCAAAGAACTGACCGAAACCTGGTCGCAAAAATTTCCATTAAAAAGCGAGGCTAGCAAATGAAATTCAAACGATTCGCAATAATCTTTTTGGTTCTAATTTTAAGCGTTAATGTGTTCGCTCAAGTCGTCGTTCAAACCGACGACGAACCGAAACAAACTCGCGGCGGCGAGTTTTTCGGCATCAAACTGCGCCCTGAAATTCAGGCAATCGTCAAAGAAATCGAACGCAAATGCGGAAAGAAAATTCTCGCCGAGTTCGTCGAGCAAGAAGGTTTTATGTTTGGTTCGAGTTACATTTCCGATAAAGAAGGCATTCCGGTTGTGCTGGTTGATTACAAGTTGGAAAATGATCCGAAGAAACTCGAAGCCGTCGCCGCGCACGAGCTTCTGCACCTGCGCCTGCGCGTCAACAATTACCCAACTTTTCTTTTCTCGCCGACCGTCCAAACCGCCAAAGGTCGCGCCGCCGATGTCGAACAATCAACGCTCAATGATTTGATAAGCCTTATCGAACACCGCATTTTCAAATCTGAAATGGAGCGGTTTGGCTTAGATAAATATCTTAATCTAGCAGGCGACACAGCCCGAATCGCCAAACGAAATAAAGGTCAACCGGACGGTCAGAGCGATTCGATAAATTATGCCCGCGCGATTCTCGAATATCCGAATCAGAAAGACGTTGAAGAAGTCGCCCGCATTTATCGAGAAAACCGTTGGACGCGCGCGCTCGAAAGCGGAAAGTTCATCGCTGACTCGATCAGCAGCGCGAATATGTCAACGCCCGCAGCGGTCGAAACGGTTTTTCTGAAATGCATCACGGAACTTTACCGACCGCCGTCAACGCACGTTTTCAAATTATCGGTTGACCCGGAAAATAAATTTTTCCGGCGAATGCTTATCGGCACGTCAAAGCGAAGTGTGCAGAGGAAACGACGATGAATAAAGTTATCTGTCTGAAATGCGGCAGCGAGATTTCCGGCGAATTCGGCGTAACGCCTTCCGGTTGCCCGATTTGCGGCGAAGCGGCAGCCGCGTCTTCTAACGTCGCGCCGAAATTTAAAAAACGGTTGATTTACGCCGCGCTTTTTTTCGCCCTGCTGTCTTTGCCGCTGCTTTGCTTAGGCGGTTTGTACTGGTTTGTTGTCCATCAATCCGAAGAATCAAACGGCTATTCAATCGGGCTGACGGATCGGATTCGTCTGAAACCGACACCGCGCGTGAAGAAACCCGCTTCGATTTCCGCGTCGGAAATTACCCGAATCGAATACACCGATTCAAAATACCAGAAACCTGAATATAATATGGGATATCTCAGCAACTACGCGATGAAAAATTATTTTAATCGTGTATCAACCGTGTCCTTTGACGACGATGGGCGGGCGACGAAGTATTTTCTTCAACAAGAAACCGTGAACGGCGTTGGAACGCCCCAACGCCAGGAAAGACACACGGGCGCATTTGCTCCTGTGCGGTTCGCCGAACTAGCCGGAGTTTTTGTGGAGAATGATTTTTTAGGCGAGGAAGAGTCAAATACTTCAACGGTTTCGCCGGTCAATCAAAAGCTAACCGTCTTCTATTCGTCACAACGGAGTAAATCATTTCAGGCAGGAAATTCCGCTACCGACACGCCGGAAGCCGAAGCGATGCTGAAAGCGTTTAAGGAATTTGAAAATAAAATTGATTGGCAGCGAGTAGAATAAAATTATTCGGCTCGGCGAAACTTGTCAGACCTGCAACACCGCGCGGTAAAGAAGGAGTTTGAAAACGATGGATAAAATTATCTGCCCGCAATGCGGCAAAGAAATTTCCAAAGAGTTTGGCGCGACGCGCGACTCTTGCGCGAACTGCGGCGCAAACTTGCGGCTGCCGACTGAAGAAAAAGCCGTCTTATCAAACAACGCCCACGCGCCAAAATCGAACAGCCCTTTGCCGACGATTTTGCTGACGAGTTTTTTCACTGCGCTGTTTTTGCTTGTGCTTTTCGCGGGCGGCGTGTATTGGTTCATCAATCAGAAAACGATCAACGTCATTCCAGACGAGCCTGCCAAAGTCAATCAAACGAAACCGACACCGCGCGCGAAAAAACAGAGTTCGATTGGCGCATCGGAAATCACGCGCATCCAATACAGTTATTCAACGATGTCCACACGGGCGAGCGTGAAATATTTTTTCGGCAACGTCAACCCGAATAATTTCGTGACGCGCTCCGGCAGCGTCAGTTTTTCGCGGGACGGAGAAGCCGTCAAAATCAATAACCAATCATCAAATATTGAAGGCGTGCAAGTTCCCACGACTCCGCAGCGATTGACGGGCAAAGTCACGCCCGAACAATTTTCGACGCTCGCCGAAGTTTTCGTTGAGAATGATTTTCTCAACGAACCGGACTCGAAAACGTCAACTTCGCTGCCGCTCAATTATACGCTGACCGTTTTTTATTCGACCGGAAAAAAGGAATTTAAGACGAGCAATTCCGGCAGCGATACGCCCGAAGCCGAAGCAATGTTGAAAGCCTTTCAGCGGCTGGAGAATTCGGTCGTCTGGAAAACAGAATAAGCCGATTCGTGCTTGAGCTGACGAATAATTTTTCGTCGCAAAACATTTGCTCGCCGCCGTCAAGAAAAATTGGATTATTGAAATTATGAAACCCTTGATATGCCCGCAATGCGGCGGAAGAATTACCGATTACAAACCCTGGGACAATTTCGCCGTGTGCGGTTATTGCGAAACCCGATTCGTTATCGAAGCGGAAAAACAAAAACTGGCAATTCAATCCGTGCCGGTTTATGAACCTTTTGAAAAAACAACGGCGAATCCGAATATTTTTATCGCCATCGTCGGCGCGATATTTTTAGTCATCGGCGGCATAGTTTTTATCGCGGTTTTGACGCATAAACGATCCGAAACGAATTTAAATTACGGCGGTTACAGCCGACCTTACACAACGCCGATTCCGCGCCTCTCGCCTGCGCCGACACCGCCGATTCAGAATCTTTTGGAATTCGGCGGCAAAGGCACGGGCAACGGTTTGTTTCTGGATGCCGACTCGCTTGCCGTTGACAAGCAAGGCAGAATCTACGTCGCCGACGAAACGATGCGCGTTCAGCAGTTTGACGATAAAGGCAATTACCTGAAAACGTGGCAAGTTCCGAAGGAAACCAAATTTTACAAACGCGCCCGCTCGATTGAAAAAATCGGCGTTGACGATAAAAACCGGCTTTTTGTTTTGATTGATTACGGCGTTGTTTTGATTTACGAGATGTCTGACAGCGAGCCGAAGAGCATCGTTCATTTCGCGCCGAACCCGATTCAGGATTTCGCTTTTCGCAGCGACGGCGGCAGAGTTTTTCTCATCAGCGGCGAAGAAAGCGAATATCTCGTGCAAGTGACCGATGCCGGAAAAACCGTGCGCCGCGTGAATAGTTTTCACACGAACGCGGCTGACGCGCAGATGTCGCCGCCGGAAGTCGGTTTAGCAGCGATCCGCATTGCAGTTGACGGCGCGGGCAACATTTTTTCCATCTACGCGCTCGGCGATTTGGGCAGTTACAGTTTGTCATACAACGACGAAGATTTCTGCATTTTTCGCTTTACGCCCGAAGGCAAATTCGTTGACAAATTCGCTCACTCAATGAACTCGGTCGGCATCCAGATTGACAGCCAGAGCCGCATCTACGTTTCTGAAAAAACCGACATCGGCGTTTACTCCAAAGACGGCAAATCCGTCGCCGCCGTTCCCAATTTAATTGGCGTTGACGATTTCGCGCTCGACCGGCAAAACAACGTCTATATCGTCCACAGTGATCGAGTTATCAAACGCGCCGCGGTTCCAGCAGAAGCGACAAAATAATTTTCAGCCAGACAAGAGTTTATCTGAGATTGCCGATTAAAATCACATCGCGGATTTCCTGTCCGCGCACGAAAGCGAATCGTTTGCCGTCTTTTGACCAGGCGAAAGTGTAAAGTTTTTCGGGCGGCAAATTTTCCAATCGTTTTGCGTCGCCGCCTTCGACGGCTTGCGACCAATAGCCGACTTCCCCGTCCCGATAAACGACTGCAAGGCTGTCAGGTGTCCAGCGCGGGCGCATATCGAACACGGCGGTTTTCGGCACGTCGAATTGTTTGATTATTTGATTGGTTACGGCGGAAAAAATCGCCAGACGCAGTTTGTCCGTGCGGTAAGTGGCGGCGAAATATCTGCTGTCGGGCGAAAAGGTTGACCAGCCGGTTTGCTTGTCGGTCAAGATTTTCGGCTCGCCGCCTTCAATCGAGACACGGCGCAACTCGCCGATGTCGCCCAGCCAGCATTTGTAATAAACATAACGGCTGTCGGGCGAAACTGACGGCTGAAAACTTTTGTTTTCAAAGGTCAACTGTTTGAGATTGCCGCCGTCCGCGTCCATTCGCCAGATGTCTGCTACGCCGCCGCCGCGAATCGAATGAAAAACGACGTAGCGACCATCATTTGAAACCGTCAACGCGCTGTCCATAAATCCGGGCGAAGTCAACTCTTTTTGCCCGCTTCCGTCGGCGTTCATCACGGAAATAAGCTGCGTTTCCGTATTGGAATTGGTGAAAACGATGCGCCCGTCGGGTGTCCAATCCAAGCCCCAAAGTCCGTCGTATTTGCCGAAGGAACTGAAAGTTATTTGTTTCGCTTGACCAAAATTATCGGCGGGTGCAACCCAGATATTGTTTAGCTGGCGATGTTCGATGGTCAACAGCGATTTGGAATCGTCCGAAACGCTGATGTCCGAATTGTAAGTATTTAAATCGTTAGTGATTTCGTGGACATTGCCGTTTGGGAGTTCGACGTGAAGAATTTGATAGTTCACAATCGACGAATTATTGTTTTCGGGAATCGCCGTCACAATCAGACCATCGCCGTTTTTGAGCCACGCGGTTTTAAGAATCGAACGATGATTCGGCAAAGTGATTCTTTCTATTTTTTTGCTCGAAATTTCCGCCAAACATAAATCCTGAAAATACATTTTGGTGGCGCGCTGACAGCTAAACGCCATTCGCGTCGCGTCCGGCGACCACGAAACCGAGCCGTAAACAAAAGTCTGCGCTTGCGGAACGGACAAAATTTCGCGTTCGGTTTTATCATTTAAATCCGCAACCATCAACAAAACTCTGCCGTCGCCGCTTCCGCGCCCGAAAGCCGCCTGCGTTCCATCTGGCGATAAACTGAAGCTGCCGAATCCTTCAAAAATTTTGTCTGCCGTGCCGCCAAAAACCGGCATTCGATAGACAGAGTTTTCAGATGTTTGCTCGTCACTTATCGAAAAATAAATTTGGCTGCCGTCAGGCGAAAAAGCGAGTTGGCGATAAACAGCTTCGCTTGGCGGACGAAGCTGAATATGGTTTCCGCCTGATGTATAACCGAGCCATAAACTCATCTGTCCCAAATCGTCAGTAACGTATGCAAAAAGTCTCCCGTCCGGCGAAAGCGCGGCGATTTTAACTTTTCCGTTAGTTGTCAGACGTTTTATCGAAATGACCGCATTATTTTTCTGACGGCTGTTTTGCCAAACATAACCACCGGCAAGCAAAAGTAAAAAGGTAAAAGTAAAAAGTAAAAAATAGAAAAGTTTTAGATTTTTGCTTTTTACTTTTACCTTTTTACTGTTTACTTTTTCAACTTCTTCAACAATAATGCGCTCGAACCGTTCGGTTTCGATAACAACTTCGTTTACCGAATCGTTAAACGGCGCGACAAATTTATAACCCGTTCCCGGCACAGTGGCGATAAAACGGTTTTCGTTTTTGTGTTCGCCGAGGGCTTTACGAAGCGCGGCGATGTGAACGGTCAGATTTTTTTCTTCGATGAATTGAGTTGCCCAAACAGCTTCGAGCAAATCGTTTTTCGACACAATCGTGCCGCGCCGCTCGACAAGCGCGACGAGCAAATCAAACGCTTTCGGCTTGAGCGGAATCGTCTGACCGTTTTTCAGCAAGACGCGCCGCTGTGCATCAATCTCGAATTCGTCAAAGGAAAATCTTGTTTCGACCGCTGTTTTCATCCGCGTTTGTAAAAATTAGCAACTTTTTGACCGCAAATTAGGGACTTTTTGCCGGGTTTGGCGGGAAGATGTTTTCGTGCAAACAAAACTCGACGCGGAAATTATAGCAAATAGTATGACGACGATAAGAAAAAAAACTATCATCATCGAAACGCGGCAAAGAACTGTGATTCGTTATGGCTCAAGTTCGCCGCGCAAAATCCGCTGCGAATTTTGCGCGGCGGAAGTCGAAACGACGACACCCGAACAGTCAGCAGCGATTTTCGACATCGGTTTGGGCGAGATTTATCGGAGCATTGAAAATGGCGAACTGCATTTTATCAAGAGCAAAAACAATGTGCTGCAAATCTGTCTGAATTCGCTTAAATCATACGAAAGGCGAGAGGTAAAAAATCATGGAAATAAAATCTAACGTAACGCTTTTGATTACCGATTAAATGAAAAACCGCGCCAAAAATTTGGAACCACTCGGCTGTTTCGGCAAAACGATAATGTACTTTTTCGGCATCGTTTATGTGGCAATAATGTTCGGCAGCATTTATATTCTCGCGCCGATTACGGAAAGAGCCGTACAAGAAAATTTTTGCAAACCCGGCACGATTCGCAACGAAAGTTGGGGCAGGCGCAGAACTACTACCTGCATTGATAAAAAAACGGGGCGAAAAACCGACGTTTCGATAATGCAAATAATCGGCTGTTGCCCGAGCGGTTTTATTTCGATCTTCGGCTTGATTTTCCTGTTGATTTTAGGTCGCATTCTGCGCGGCAAGAAAAACCCGGACGATGATTTTCGGCGTAGTGACGGAAATTTTAGGACGTGAAAAAAGATTAGACAATACACCGAGCAGGTGTTCGGTGAAACAAACATCAAGGAGTCTGTAACAAAATGAACGCAATTATCGCTTGTTTGCTGACCTCGAAAACGACCGGAAGTTATTCGGTAATCAAGATTTACCTCGAAAAATCGGACGCTTCGCCGCCGTTTCCGCGTTGGAAAAAACTCTACGGAAATTTGTTCGACAAATGCGTGGCGGCGGGCAAAGTTCAATACGGCAAGGGCGGACGCTGGTCAAACGGCGGCGGAAAAATGGCGATTGTCGGCGAAATCGCCGGATTTGCCGTGCCGTTTTCGCCGCAGAGTCCTGTAATTTTGCCCGATTATCTCGAACCGCTGACCGTCGGGCAATTATCCGCTGTGCCGTCTGATTTTTTGGACAGCATAACTTTTCAAAAAATCATTCGCGGCGAAGGAAAATTCGTTTTGACGCAGGAAAAACTCGATTGGGCAATGTGGCGCATCGTCGCTTAAGGGACGCGGAAAATTTATTACAAAAAAGGAGAAATTTATTTATGGAGAAAAAACCGGGCAGACAAAATAATTGGTGCTGGTGTTCCAAATGCGAAGGACTTTTTTATGTGGACAAGAATTGGCTGAGTTTTTGTCCGGCGGGTGGCGCACACGACGAATCGTTTTTCAACGATTTCAGATATGCGCTCAATATCGAAAATAAAGGCGAAGCGGGCTGGCGCAAATGTTCGCGGTGTCTCGGTTTGTTTCTCGATGAAACGCTCGTCTGGGCAAATTCGCCGACGATTTATATGCAAAAGGTCGCGCCGTGTCCGGCTCCGGGCAAAGGTTTTTTAGGACCGTATCACGAAGCCGATACGTCGGTGAAATATTACGTCGAGAAAAACAATTTTTCCGAAACGGGATTGCAGACGGGCTGGCGTTACTGCGGCAAATGCCGCGGATTATACTTCGGCGGTCGCGCCGCGCCGGGAAAATGTCCGGGCGGCGGAACTCACGACAACTCGGATAAAAGCAATTACGGTTTGTTCGTCGAATAATTTCGAGCGTTCAAAGACAAATTTTTGATGGATTAGATGAGGAGATTTATGTGGTGTAATTCAAATTTCGATTTCAAATCGGCGGTTACTTTGACGTTCGCGCTGGCTTTGATTTTCAGCGTCGGATTCGGCTGCGGCGGGATGAATAATCCGCTTCGTGATTATTCGTCGAAACCTTTTAATTCGCAGGAATGGCGGGCGGGCGACGCAATTGAACGGGGCAGAATGATGCGCGATCTGTATAAAAATCGCGGACTCATCAGCGGCAAATCAAAGGAAAAAGTCGCCGAAATACTTGGCGAACCCGACGAAAAATCTGAGGTCGCCGACCGGGAAATTTGGCAATACGCCGTTAAATTTCCAGGTCAAAGCGCAACCAACTATTTTTCCGTTTCATTCAAAGACAACAAAAGCGTGATTGCCGGAACTGACTGAAAAAAAAGCGGTAAGAACGAAATTCAGCAATATCTTTTAGGAGCGAGACAATGAATATTTTTAATCAAAAACACATCAGCCGAAAGCTGTTTTTTAACTTCGTGTTAATTATCGGCGCATTGACTGTTTCGGCGCAGACGGGCGAATTTACTTATCAGGGCAAATTAAACGAGAGCGCGGCGGCGGCGAACGGCAGTTACGATTTTCAGTTTGAACTGCACAATTCCGCTTCAAGCACCACGGCGACTGCAACGGCGACGCGCCCGAATGTGACGGTTACAAACGGAATTTTTACCGTGCGACTGAATTTCGCGCCCGCGCTTTTTGACGGCACGGACAGGTTTTTGAAAATCAGCGTGAAATTGTCGGGAAGCCCTAATCCTTTCGTCGCGCTTGCTCCGTATCAGCCGATTACGTCTGCGCCGTATTCGTATAAAAGTTTGAACGCGCAAAATGCCCTGAACTCCGTTAATGCCGCTCTTGCGGCGAATGCCGACCGGCTCGGCGGCGTTACAGCCGACCAGTATGTGCAAACAAACGACGCGCGTTTAAGCGATGCGCGAACGCCGATTGCCGGAAGTGCAAACTACGTTCAAAACACAAATACTCAGCAATCATCTTCAAATTTCAACATTTCAGGCACTGGCGCGGCGAATGTCTTCAACGCCGCCGCGCAATACAACATCAGCGGCAACCGTGCTTTCACCGCACAGGGCAGCGGTTTGCAAAACGTCTTTGCCGGAATAAGTGCGGGCGCGTCGAACACGACCGGCTTCGGTAGTACGTTTGTCGGCAATTTCGCCGGAAACGCCAACACGACAAGCAACAACAATTCGTTTTTCGGCGCGGACGCAGGACGAAGCGCGACGGGCGGCGGCAATTCGTTTTTCGGGCGCAGCGCGGGATATGACACGACGAGCGGAACGAACAACGCTTTTTTCGGACTCGACGCGGGCAGATTTAATATCTCAGGAAGTAACAACGCTTTTTTCGGCAAAGAATCAGGCTTTAGTAATACGGCAGACGGTAATTCGTTTTTCGGTTATCGCGCCGGTTTGGGCAACACATCGGGCAATTCAAACGCATTTTTCGGCAACGCGGCAGGACAAGGCAACCAGATTGGCAATTTCAACTCGTTTTTCGGAAATTCGGCGGGACAGGTCAGCAGCGGCAACAGCAATTCGTTTTTCGGTTCGAGCGCGGGCGTTGGCAATACGAGCGGCGGCAGCAATTCGTTTTTCGGCGCGGCTGCCGGATTCTCGAATTTGGGCGGCGGTTTCAACACTTTTTTGGGCAACGGAGCGGGTTTGTCAAACACCATCGGCGGCAATAATACGGCAATCGGCTACACCGCCAATTTCGGCAGTAACAATTTAAACTTTGCGACCGCCATCGGTTCGGGTTCGACCGTTGCGACGAGCAATACGATTGCTTTGGGCAGAAGCAACGGCAACGATTCGGTTTTGATTCCGGGTAATCTCGCCGTCAACGGCACATTTAATCTTCCGGCGGACGATGCCGATTACATTCAAAACCGCACTACGCAACAATCGTCTTCAAATTTCAACATTTCGGGCAGCGGAACGGCGAATATTTTCAATGCCGCCGCGCAATATAATATCAACGGCAATCGTGTTTTAAGTGTGAACGGAACAAATAATTTGTTCATCGGCAACACGAATATCAGTTCGGGAAGCGGCAATACTTTCATCGGTGCGGGTGTGGGAAATGCGGCTTCTATGGGAAACAATAACACCTTTATCGGGAACGGTGCCGGTTCCAACAGCACGACCGGCAGCAACAACGTCATCATCGGAAGTAATTCAAATATTGGCTCAAACGCGACAAACACAATTATCATCGGCAACAATGTCGGAGCTATTTTGTCCGACGCAGTTATCATCGGGACCAACACAAATTCAGTTCACATTGACGGTGCTGTTCGGGTCGGAAGTTTGAACATCCTGAGTTACGGCGGCGGCTCAACCTCAATCTGTCGAAACGGCGCGGGCGATATTTCCAACTGTTCTTCAAGCATTCGCTACAAAACAAATGTCCAACCATTTACCGGCGGTCTTGATTTACTCAGAAGTTTTCGTCCCGTAACTTTCGATTGGAAAACGGACAACACACGCGACATCGGCTTTGTCGCCGAAGAAGTAGAGCGTATCGAACCGCTTTTGACGACGCGCAACGAAAACGGCGAAATCGAAGGCGTGAAATACGCGCAAATCACGACCGTTTTGGTCAACGCCGTTAAGGAACAGCAAACACAAATCGAACAGCAAACGCTATTGATTAAACAACAGCACCAGCAAATTGAAGCGTTAAAACTACTCGTCTGCGCGAACAACAAAGATGCCGGGATTTGCCAACAATAAACGGTAGCGTCTCAGAATTTATGCTGGTTGAAAAAAGAGTGTGAACGGTCATCTAAAGTAATGTGTGTTACCAAGAGATAACTTGTCCGCATAATGTTTATGTTTTAAGGGACGACAAAGTTATTAAACATCCGGCGATTTAACGAATCAACGTAGATTTTCGTTCGTTATCAAAACCACATCGCTCAGCGTCAGACTGCGGGCAATCGCCAATCTTTTTTTGTCGGGCGAGAAGGCGAAATTATCAATCGCGTGCGATTTGAAATCGGTCAGCGGCTTGGTTTCCGAGCCGTCGAGCGGCATTGCGCGGATATTGCCGACGCTGCCGACTTTGCTGATATAAAACAAGGATTGATTGTCCGCCGACCAGCTTATTATACTTTCCTTTAACGTTGCGGGAACGTCCACACCGCGCAGCATCGCGCCGCCATCCGATGGGATAATTCCGATGCGCCATTTGTCGTTCGTCATATAAAAATAGCTTATTTGACTGCCGTCGCCGGAAATTGCCGCCCATTTGGAAAGCGAGTCGGTCAACTGAACCGAATCGCCGCCGCCGAGCGGAACTTTCCATAAACGCTGCTTGCTGTGCAGTCCTTTTTGATAAACGACCCAACGGTTATCGGGCGAACATTGCGGGCGCGTTTCGATTTCGCCGTCGGTCAGCCGCGTCAGATTTTTGCCGTCCGCGTCAACGCGCCAGAGATTCGATTTTCCCGCACGCCAAGACGCAAAAACCAAATATCTTCCGTCGGGCGAAACGCACAAACCGCGATAATCAATTTGCGCGTCAATCGTTAGCTGTCGGCGATTGCCGCCGTCCGCGTCCGCCGCCCAGAGATTTGCCGTGCCGTCCGCCGCCGAGCGATAAACGATTCGTCCGTCGGGTGTCCAGACCAGCGGATGAAGCGAGCCGGTTTCGGAGACAATTTCCCGGTAATCGTCCGCGCCCGCCGACGCTTCACCGACGAAAATTCCGCTAATCGTATTGGTCTGGACGGCGACGAACGAATTGCCGTCGGCGCTCGCCCGCAAACTGTCGAATTGGCTTAAATCGTTGGTGACTTGCCGGATTTCTCCTTGCGGATATGAAACGAGCCGAACCTGATTGCCGCCCGAATTTTTATCGCTCGCCGAAATCAGCAAACCGCCGCCGTTTCGCAGCCATTCGATGCTGAAAACATCATACAAACGCTGTTCGGTCAACAGTTTTTCGCTGCCGTCGCGGACGTTGATGCCGACAATGGTCGAATAGCTCGCGTCCGTTTCAAAGTGATTGACCAGACACGCAATCGTTTCGCCGTCGGGCGAAAAGGCGACGACCGGAACATTAGTTTCAAAAGAGTTCGGGTGATTTTTGGTTGAAATTGTTTGCTGATTCGTGCCGTCCGCGTCGGCGACGACCAGATAATTTTTCCCGGCGGCGGAATCCGATTGGGCGTACGCGATACGCTTGCCGTCGGGCGCGAAAGCGATGCGGCTGGCGATGACGTTCGGAATTCTTTGACTGATGCCGCCGAGCGAGGAAACGCGATAAAATTCCGGGTCGGCGTTGCCGTTTCCAAAAAGATTGTAGTAGATTTGCGTGCCGTCCGGCGTGAAAATCAATTCCCAAATCTGAGCTTTGACGGGCGGCAAAAGGCGTAGAGTATCGGCAGTCCCGACTTGCTGAAGCCAGATGCTGTTGCCTTCCGCCTCGCCTAAAACATAGGCGATATATTTCCCCTCAGGCGAAACGGCGGCAACCGAAATTTTCCCGCTGTTCGTCAATCGGGCGAGCTTGAATTTCTCAAAAGGAATGTCTGCCTTTCTAAAATTAAAATACTGATAAGCCGCGAAAGCCAATGTCGTCAAGACGACGACAGCGGTTAAATGCGACGCGGTGACGCGGCGGCGCAGCGGCGCGGCGACATTCGGCGAAGTCGAGATTTTCTCCGCTTCTTCCTCAATGATGATCCGCGAAAAACTACGGCTTTCGATGACGAGTTCCCTGTCGCCGCTGCGAATGTCGCCGATGAATTTGTAGCCTTTGCCCGGAATCGTAACCAGAAAGCGATGCTCGTTTTTGCTCTCGCCCAAAACTTTTCGCAACGCCGACATCTGCACTTTTAAGTTGGCTTCCTCGACAAATTGATTCGCCCAAACCGCGTCCAGAATTTCGTCTTTGGTTACGACGCGCCCGGCGTTTTCCGCCAGAAAAACCAGCAAATCGAAAGCCTTCGCGTTCAAAGGCAGAGTTTTCCCTTCGCGCGACAGCCGCCGACGCGCCGCGTCGAGTTCAAATTCGGCGAAGGAAATTGTTTGTTGCAGCTCGCTGTTCATCATTTTGTCAGAACCGCCTGCGGTAGCGGGCGGATCATTTCCCAGCAAAAACCCGCCCGCTACCGCAGGCGGTTCTGACACGCTCGCAGAATTTACAAAAATTTACCGCCCGATTTATGACTTTTTACCGTTTCTTCCGCGATGATTGTCGTGTCGCAAAATTTTAGAAACCGAAGTTGATTAAATTTAAAACCGTTCGCTGATATTAACAGAGGTCAAATGACAATAAAAGAAAAAAAACGTTTGGAAGTCGTTTGGGAAACGCACGAGATTACAACGATAAGTTTCCGGCGCAATCGCCCGGCAACGATTTACTGTCAACCGTGCCGCGCCGAAACTTTGCATTTGACCGTTTTGGAAGCCGCGAAGGTTTTGAGATTTTCCGAATTCGCAATTTTCCGACTGGTCGAAACAAGTCAATTTCATTCAATCGAAACCGCCGCCGGATTGACGCTCGTGTGCGGCAATTCGCTGGCGGCGTTAAATGTCGCCGCCGACCAAACGGCAATCGCGCCGGATAAAATCGGCGGCTTTAGAAATGTCAAACAAAAATAAATAAGGAGATTTTATTATGCCATCAAGAGACACAATCATTATCACTGCGCGCAGTATGGCTTTCAGCTACAAAGGCGTGCAGGCGGACGGAACGTTTCCGAGCTGGGACACGCTTAAAGATATTTACGACCAGGCGATGATAAACAAGCCCGATTGGAACGTCCAAAACGGTGCGAATCTAACGGCGTTGAAAGCCGGCAGATGGCTTCGCAAAGACGGTCAGCCGGGCGGAACAA
>CBDUBY010000033.1:0-24941 GCA_965365505.1 uncultured Pyrinomonadaceae bacterium
CTTCAACGCCGTTGCGTGTCAGAACAAGGTCAATCGGAACTTGCGGGAAAAAACTTGAAGGAATAACGGGCGGTCGCGTTCCGGTCGTTCCGGCATCTGCGCCGGAACCGTCGCCGTCAATCGCGGTTGCGCTGCCGGAACTGTCAACCGTTTTCGAGGCATCGGTCACAACGCCGTCCTGATCGGTGTATGACTGTTGGAGCGATTTCAAAGTTTCCCCGCCGTTGATGCCCTGTTCCCGAACCATCGTGCTGGAATAAGTGTTTTCACCACCGTCAAATGTTCCGGTCGAAACGTCCGTTACCGTCGCCGAACCGAAAACACCGTCGCGGGTCATTGTGGTCGTCGTGGTAATTTCTCTGGCGGGCACTAACTCTCCGTCCGCATTATAAAAAGCGTCGCTCTTTGTTACGGAAGTTGTCGTGGACGACTGCGTTACGCCGAGGACGGAAAATGATTCGCCCGAACTAACCGTATGGTCGGCGTGCGAAGCCGCGTTTTCCGCATCGGCATACGCGACTTCGCCTTGAATATTCGTTGTGTCCGCAACTTTTTCATCGCGCAGCGTATTGGCAATACCGAAAGCGGGCTGAGTTTTGATGGCAATGGTGTAAACGTCAGCCGGAAAAACTTCGAGCGTCGCCTTCAATTTGGGCGAGACGTTTAATCCTGACGGCGTAAATCCGCAGGTTTCCGCGACAATCTGGTAATAGCGTTTTTTCGGAATGGCGGAAAAAATATGCTGAAAAATGCCTGTAATGCTGGAAATTACCGAACCGAGAACGGCTAAAACCGTGGATTTCGCCGGTGCGAAAACTTTTCGGTGAATTTCATAAATTTTAAATCCGGTTGGCGGATTCGCCGTTGAAAAATGCAAATCTAATTTGCTTTCGGGTTCGGTTATATAGGTATGCGGATGTTTTTTCGGACCGTTAAATTTGGGCGGGAGATCGTGACAAACTTTTACCTGCGCCGGAAAAAGTGGTGTTTTGCCGTCTATTTCAATGCCGACAATCGGAACCTTCTTTTTCCAATACTCGCGGGACACAGAATCCTGACCGATTTCAAAAGAGGTCATTTGAATAGTCGAACCGCTGACGAGCGTATTTTTCGCTGACTGTGCTTCGGTTTCGATCGCGCCCATTTGATGGGTGATGTCGTGAATTTCCTTTAGTTTTTCAACCAGCTTTTTGTATAACGCTTTCTCGCGGGTTCTGACTTCATTATATTTAAAAAAGGCGAAATTTCTGTATTCTGACTGCGCCGCTTCGAATTTTTCCCGACCGGCAGTTTTTCCCACATCGGCTTTTTTCAACTTGCTTTGAGCGTCCAGCTTGAATGTTTTTTTAACTCTTGATTCTTTTTTGCCGAGAGCCGCTTCTTTCGCGCTCGCCGTTTGCAGGCGGCGGGCGAGTTCATAATCGGCGCGCGCCTTGTCGCGGGCATCCGATAATTTCTGTTTTTTCTTGGCAAATTCTTTTAATTCTTTTTTGACCGTTTCGTGTTCCGTGTGCGCCTCGAACCATTCGTCATACGCCGTGCCGAGTTTTACGCGCAGAGGTTTTAATTTATCTTCAGCTTGATCAATAACTTCCTGAACTATTTCGGGAACGTATTCGACGATAGTAAAATCACGTCTTCCAATCGGCGGCGTGTAGGGCGCGAGACTCGCTTGGGCGGCAATTCGCTCCAAATCCAATTTGATAAGTTTTTCCTGAATTTGGAGAATTTCTTCTTTGATTGCCCGACTTTGCGTTTCGTCAACAACAGTGTCATCCAAAACTACATTATCTAATCTGTAATTGGCATCTTCCAGAGCCTTTTGCTGTTTTTCGATGTCTTTTGCAACGACGAGCGGACTGCGTTTCGGTCTATTATTCGGCGGCGGTTTCGACTTATCTGCTGCCCATTGCTCACGGATAGTCAGATGATGGATGTAACAGGGCGGCGGCGTAACTACATTCAGCGTGTTCGTCGCACGGCTGCCATATGGCAGTCTTTGAACTCTTTTTCTGACACGAATATTTTTGTATATCTCGTCGGGATTATCGTCAGTTCGTTGACCGTCCATTATTGTTCCTCCTGCGACTCGGATTCGTTATTTTCTTGTCCCGCACTATTTTTCTCGGCGACTTCCGCGCGATTCGGCAAATCGCAGATGTCGTCGTGCAAATCGTCGAGCTTTTGTCTCGTCGCGTCGTCAATTTCGCCGGTTTCTTCCAATTGATTCGCTCTTTGAAATCCGCGCAAAGCTCTCTGCGTATCGTCGTCAATTTTGCCGGTTGAGTGGCATTCAAAACCGAGATTATTCAGCCGCGCCTGCACGCCGCGAATCTCCGTCGGCGGTTCGACTTGTCCGAAATCTAAATCGAATTCCGCCTTGTCGGGTCCAATTATCAATTTTCCGTTTCGGGCATTGGGCAAAATCGAAACGCGCAAAACTCCTTCGGAATCGGTTTTTCCCGTGAATTTAACGCCGTCAATTTCGAGTTCGTAATTTTGATTTGCCCGAAACTCGTCTTCATCAAACATTTGCAGACTTAAAAGCGCAGGCGCGTTTTTCAGTTGAAAACGGTGCATCTGATGAGTCGGTCGGTTGACCGTTTTCTCGCGCAAATCGGGAACGAAAATCACATCGCCCTGACACAAAGTATTCGGGTCTTGGCGCTTTTCTTTGAGCTGTTTGTTACTCGGGTGATTCCAAAGCGTGTCGGCGAAAAATCCGTGTTCAAACGCGATGCTCGAAATGCATTCGCCCGCTTTTACCTGATAATTCACTGCCATAATTTTTAGTCCCAAGCGTCTTTATCCAAATCGGGAAATGTAACTTTGCATTCGCCCGATTCGATTTTGTAATAACCCGCCTGTCCGTATTGATTCAATCTGCCTTCCTCAACTTTGCCGTCCGGCAAAGTAACGCGATAACGAACATTCGGAACGGGTTTTCCGTCCAGATCAACCAGTATAATTTCAATCCAAGCGGTTTTCGGTTTCTGCTCGACCTTATTTCCCGCGCCCATTGCTTGCTGAACATTTTGCGTCAGCGCAAAAGCGTTGGTAACATCAACCGGCGACGGCGCAGGTTTAGCAATCGGTTTGGCATAAGGGCAAGGCTCGACAACGCCGGGTGAGCGCGGCGCGAAAGAATTTTGCGTCTTCTTAATTTTATCGGCTAATTCGCCAGCCATTTTGTTTTACTCCTTACCAGGATTAAAGTTTGCAATGGTTTCGAGAAAATCAATATCGTCATCGTCGTCGGATTTTTTTGATTTATTCGGATTCTCGAAACTCATCATCGTCGCGTCAAGGTCAACTCGCTTCACTTCCGCCGGAGCTTTCGACGTTTCAGTTTGAATATTTATTGCCGTTAAATCGAAATCGGGAGTCGGCGATTCATCCGCTTTTTTTGATTTCTCCACACTCTCGACGTTTATCACGGTGTCGGCAAATTCGACGTTTTTCGCTTCTTCAGATTTTTCCGCGTTTTCGGCATTTTCCGATTTCTCGGTTTCGTTTTCCGGTTCTTCCTGCCACGCATTAACGTCGTATTCGCCGCGAATAGTTTCCCAATTTTTTTCGGTCAATACTTCGAGCAATTCATCGAGCCGCGCGTCCGGTTCGATATGTTCATCATTTAACATCACCTGACTCAAGCGATGCCTGTCGAAATTCGGCGAAACTTCAAACCGAATCGCGGTGAAGGCGGAAATTGAAGATTCAAAAGTCAATTCATATCGGCGGGCGCGGGCGATGCTGTTTTTAACCAGCGAATGCAAAGTTTCTTCGGGCAACTCATTAACCGTTGATTCCAAATCGGGCAGGCGTACGACTGCCGTTCCGTAATTTTCCAGCAAGTGCGCGGCGAGCCGCCGCACGAATTTCTCTTCGGCGGTGGTTTCAAAGACGCTCATTTGTTCGGCGCGAATCATCATTTATTTTTGTTCGATTTCGAGAGTCGTTTTCTTTAATTCAGTTTTTGAAAAGTTATACCGCAGCAGAGCACTTGCGTCGTCGGATTCGGCAAAATAGTATTTCACCTTTCCGAAAAACAGTTCGAGTTCCGCCGCGTTGCAGGTCGGTATATATGTCAAAAAAACGCGCGGATCATAAAAGCGAAAAAGTAATGGTTTGCCCGTTTCGTCATAGACGGTTAAAAGCGACCGAAAATGGCTTCGCATTCCGGTCAGCGTCAATCCGCTCTGCGCGAAAATTCCCCAATGCTTGCCCCAGCATTCGGCGAACAGCCAGTTGGTAAAATTCGCTTCTGGCGGAATCTGGACGAGAAACGGCGCGACGTAAAGCAAATCGGGCGGCAGTTCGCCGCGATACAGACAAATGTGCGGCGGGCGCATCTCGTGAAGTTTCATCGGCAAATCGGGAACCGACGCGCCATCCAAAACCGCGTAAGTATAAGTGTTTTTTCTGAACAAATATTCGGATAATTTCTGCTTCATTGATTCTGTCCGGTCATTGTCTACTCGTTTCTTGCGCAAATTTCGCAAAACGGCGAGGCGTTCCGCGCCGCGTTAATCATCACGAGTGCCGCTAAACTTTTGAGATTCGGATTAGGCGGCGGCGGATTTGGCGCTGGCGGCGAGATGCGCTGTCCGGGAACGGCGGTATCGGCTTCTTTCGGGTCTTTGGGCAATTCGGGATTCGCGCCCGAACCTGAACCCGCCGCGCCGCCGCTGTTGATGAACACCATCGTGCCTTTGATAAAAATGCCGCCGGAATTGATGTTGATGAAATTGCCGCCGACCTTCAAAGTCAAACTCGTTCCCGTCTCAATCGTTAGGGTCGTGCCGGATTTCAGATGAATTTCCGTTCCCGAATCGAGCGCGTATTTCGTGCCGACTTTTTGGTTCACTTCCGTTCCTACCTTTAAAGAAAGTGAGCCGTCAATTTTTTCGTTCTTCGCGCCGACGACTTGCAAATGTTTGTCTTTTTGAACTTTTTCGTATTGATTGTTTTTGATTATCAAATGCCGGTCGTTCTCAACCATTTCGAGCGAATCTTTTTTGACGCGCACATCTATGTTTTTTTCGCCATGAACGAATATCTGCTCGGAACCTTTTTTGTCCTCGAAACGAATCTCGTTAAACCCGTTGCCGCCTTTCGACGAATCGGTTTTAATCGTTGATTTCGTTTTTTCGTCGGGCAGCGTATAAGGCGGCATCGTCGCCGAATTGTAAACGCAGCCGGTGATAATCGGCTGGTCGGGGTCGCCTTCGAGAAAATCAACCATCACTTCCATCCCGATGCGCGGAATGAACATCATTCCCCATTTTTTGCCCGCCCACGCCTGCGACACGCGCACCCAGCACGAGCTTCCGGCATCGCTTTGACTTTCCCGATCCCATTGGAACTGAACTTTGACGCGCCCGTATTTGTCGGTATAGATTTCCTCGCCCGCCGGACCGACGACAAACGCCGTCTGGCTGCCCTGAACGAATGGCTTCGGCGTTCGCTGCGCGGGACGAAACGGCGGCGCGCCTTTTCCGTAAGCGATACAGGTGAAATTATTCAGATACGGCTGCTCAACTTCGTCGTTGCTGACATACGTCGGGTTTTGTTCGACTTCGTGCCGAACGTGCGTGATGACATACTGCCCGTTATTGCCATTGTTCGGATGCTCGGTCAAAATGAAACGATAACCGCTCGTCATTGCGCTGCAATCGGAATTTCCCGAAACGACGCGATATTGAGCGTCGAGCGACTGCATTACGGTTTCGGCTTTTTGGGTTCTTTCCTCGTAGACCTTATTCAATTCAGCGGCTTGCTCGGCGCCGCCGCTGTCAATGCCATCATATTTTCGGGCGTAACCGCCGGGATAATCGTAAATCTCCAGTTTTCGATTGTCGCCGATGTTGAAAAGGCTCGGATGCGTCGCATCGAGATGGTTTCCCGGAAGCTGGAAATGAGCGTCCCAGAACGAAACTTTGCCGGATTGAATTTTATAATCGGTGCGCCATTTTATAACGGAAGTAACGAAATCTTCATCATTGCCGACATTGAGCAAATATGGAATGGTGCTTTTCGACGGACAATCACGGTGCGACAGCGGCGTGTCGGCAAGCACCATTTTGTGTCTGCCGTCCAGATGCTCGAAGAAATAGTAAATACCTTCTTCTTCCATCAGACGCGAAACAAAATCGAAATCCGTTTCCCGATATTGGACGCAGTAATTGCGCGGTTGATAAGCGCGCTGCAGTTCGTATAAAATCTCAAAATCGGCAAAAACTTTTCTGAAAATATCAACGACGCTGAGATTCTGAAAAATGCGGCTCTGTCGTCGCTGCGTGAGCAGCCAGACGTGCGGCACGATCGTCGCGTAATAATATGAAAATCTTTCGTCGCGGTGACGTTGGGCGAAATGGCTGACCATTCCGTTCAGAGAGCGAATCGTACCGTCTCTTTGCGCAATTTGGATGGTGGCGGCTTGTCCGAGAATTGATTCTACGGCAATCTCGGTCGCCTCATAGCCCGCTTCGTTTTCTTCGTGCAGAAGTTCGACCTCGAGCGAGAAGAGCGTCGAAATTTCTTCGGTTGCCGATAGCCGATTGAGCAGCAAAAAATCTTTGCCCAAAGGAGTCAGAATACTCAGCAGACGGTCATCTTGCGTAGTCGGCATAACTTTTTATTCAAGTAAAGTCCGGGTTAGCGAATTGTAATCTAATACACAAACAATTCGTTTTGATATATTTTCTTTGTGTTAATGCTTGGTTTGTTCTTTCATAATAAACTACGAATCAATGCGAAGCAACGTGAAGTAAATTCCAAAACAACAAAATCCAAACCATCAGCTCAAATCGAACAGTTTAAAGCTATGGATATTAACTAGAGTAAACAAAAAGGACTCGCCGGTTTTTCCTGCGAGTCCTTTTTGTTATGTGAAAATTGGTCGGGGCGAGATGATTTGAACATCCGACCTCACGGTCCCGAACCGTGCGCTCTACCAGGCTGAGCCACGCCCCGATATTGGAAACTCAAGTATCAGATACTAGCCCACCACGCTCGCCAAGTCAAATGAAAAGTTGAAATTCGGGCGGCGCGGTTTATATCTCGATTCCTGTTTCGGTTTCAAGTTTCGATTTGCCGAACTTGGCTTTCAGATATTCGATGATAATCGGCAGAATCGAAAGGAAGACAACGACGATAACAACTTTGTCAATATGGTTTTCGAGTTTGATGCCGAACGCGCTCTCGACCAAGCCGCCGAGAAAATAACCGGCGAACAGCATACTCGTCACCCAGAAAAATCCGCCGACGATGTTATAAGTTAAAAAATTGCGATAGCTCATTTCCGCCGCGCCCGCGACAATCGGCGCGAACGTGCGGACGATTGGAACAAAGCGGGCAATAATAATCGTTTTGCCGCCATGTTTTTCATAAAAGGCGTGGGCTTTCTGTAAATGTTTCGGGTTAAAAAATCTCGACTTCGGGCGGTTGAAAACCGCTTTGCCCATTTTTCTGCCCGAATAATAGCCAACCGCGTCGCCGACGACCGCTGCGACGAACAGGGAAATGAGCATTATCCACAAATTTAATTTTCCCGCCGCCGCGAAAAGTCCGGCGACGACGAGCAAAGAGTCGCCCGGCAGAAAAAATCCGACTGCCAAACCCGTCTCGGCGAAGATGATAAAAAACAAGCCGAAATAAACATATACGCCAAGCCATTCGAGCAAAGTGTCAATGATAAATTTCGGGTTAAGATAATGCAGTAAGTCAGTAATTGATTCCATAAATCGAAACGGCTTGACCGGGAAATTTTAGTCAAGCCGAACACATCGTATCAAAAAAATATTCGCATCTGAAATTTGATTTCAATCTTCTTCGTCGTAATCCATTGGAATACGCGATGAAAGAAGATTTTGACTGAGCATCAAACCGACCCAGACGAGCAGCGAAATGCACGAAATCGCCCAACCGATGTTGGTAATAATATCGTCGGAAATCAAACCGAAGATTATCGCTGGAAAACCGACGAAGGCGATTTTCAGGCAAGTCTTCTTCGCGCTTTCCAGATTTTCGAGCAGATTGACGCGGCTGATTTCCATTTCCATATAATCGTCGTCACGGTTCAAACGCGAAAAATAATCCTGTTCGTTTTGCGTCCACCGGCGCAGCGCAGTGGTTTCCGCCAAACGATTAGCGGATGAAAACTGGTGAATGACGTGCGCGATTTTTCCTTCGCGAAGGGCGATTTCCGCTAAACCGCGCGCCGAACGGAAATTCGTTCCCGCCGTTTCAACCGCTTTGGTAAAAACGGCGGCGGCGCGCTCCCAATCGCCGTATTGAAAATAACTCTCGCCGAGCCGAGCCAGCAATTCGCCGTCACCGGCGGCGCGTTTTTCCGCCAAACGAAGCGCGGCAAACGCCTTTCGCCGTAAATTGTCGCTGTGTTCCGAACCGGCGAACGAATGCAGACAGCGGGCAAAATCGAAAAGCAGCCACGCATTTTTCGGATTCAAAATCAGCGCGCGTCTGAATGCTTCGAGCGATTGCAAAAGATAGCCGGACAAGCGCAGTTCGTTGGCGAGTTGGTGCAGATAATCGGCTTTTTCCACTTCCTCGTCGCCGATCTTTTTTTCATTGCGCTTCGTTCGCAAATTTTTATCGGCGTTCTGAAATTCATTCAGCGAGCTTTCCAAAACATCTGCCGACGGAATGCGGGCAAACTCGGCTTTCATCAAAGTTTCCTTTGGCTCGGCAAGATAATCGCGCAGCTCAATCGAGCGGTTATCGAGAATCGTTTCCGGCAGCAGCGGCAAAATTTTATGAATCATCTGCCGATAATCTTCGCCGCCCGAAGCAAAAGCGAATTTTAAGTTTTTCCCTTGCAGCGTCGTCCGGTAACGATAAAAAACGTTGCCGCCGCGTTTCAAAGCGCGAAGTGCCTGTGATTCGACCTGCTCGATGTCGGAAATTTTTAAACGATATTTTGTCGAATTCAACCACGCCCAAAAGCGCGACAAAAATCCGGTGCGCGTCAACCGCTTGCCGTCGAACACGATGCGGTCAGTCCACGCCAAAACGGGAAAAATTATCCAACCGGCGGCGAACAGCGTCAGCGCGAAAAAATCCATTTCAAGATAAATTAAAAAAGCCGAAACAAAAGTGGTCAGAAAAGTGGCGGCAAAATAACTGTTTGGCGAAACCCGAATGCTGATGATTTGGTGGGAAAATGTAGCGGCGGTTTTCGTCGAAGAAATCTCGCCGGTTTTCGCCGGTGCGGTATTGTTCACGTTGTTTTTATTATAACTTACGTTTAAGAAATAACTAATGAGAAGAAAAATTCTCAAATTACTTCGCAAAAATTAAACCGGCAAACGAAAAAGTTGAATGTTTTCAACTTTTTCGTTTGCCGGTGATTATTCGCTGATATTTAGACTACATTCCGATTGGCACTGCGCCGCCGAATGGCGAATCGCTCGGCGGTTCGACGATTTCCTTGGCTCGTTCGGGATTTATTTCTTCGAGCTTGTCTTTGGCTTCGCGGGCGGTTTGCGACATCGGAATCGGCTTTTCGTCCAACCCTTTCGCTTCGCTGGCGGTCTTGGCGATTTCGAAATAAATACCGGCGGCTTCGTTTGTCTTACCTTGCTTTTGCAGAATCTGCGCCTTCTCGAATTTCAATGTGTCTTTCGAAAGAATCGGATTTGAAAGAGCGATGAGTTCGTCGTAAAGCGCGACGGCTTCGTCGTATTTTCCGTCGCCGGCTTTGGTTTGCGCGAGGGCAAATTTCGACAGAGTGCCGATTTCGCCGCCGGTTTTCGACAGCGGTTCGAGTTCCGCGATGCCCGCCGCGCGGTCAATTTTCAGGCGATTGACGGCGATGAAATACTTGGCTTTTTCTTCGACCGCGCCGCCGAATTTATCTACGACCTGTTGAAATTCGGCAATCGCCGCTTCGGAGCGTTCCTTGTCGGTTTTGAATGTTTTCTCCGCCGGCGCACCGGCTGGCGGCGGCGTGTCGGTGACTTGCGCCTGTGACGTTTCAATCGCTTTGCCGAGCGCGGTTTGCGCGGCGGCTTCCGAACGGCGATTCCACGCGAAAAAGATTCCGACGAGAACTGCTAACACGGCGAGTGCCGCTAATCCGTAGGTAATATTTCTGCCTTTACCTTCAAATTTTTTGCCGAAGTCTTCGACCTTTTTACTTACGCCTGTTTGAAATTCATCCTGATAAACGGTCTTGGGTTTATCGGCGGTCTGCACCGGAGTTTTGAACTGTTCGGGAACTTGTCTTTTTTTTCTAGCCATTGTTAAAAGTTTTGCAATTAGTTATTGCCTTCTCGTTATATAATCGTGTTTGATAAGTTTATCGTATTTGCGTGAATTTTACGAAACTGTAAATTTATCGCAAAACGTCAAACGGAGCAAGCAAGGCGGAACAAAGTTTGAAAATCGTGCGAGAAAACAGTTGGAAAAAGGTAAATTTCGCGCATCAAAAAAGTTGGAAAATTGCGGGAACAATTTCAAAAAAGCGGTGTCTAATAAAATAGTTCGCGGAAAACGCGAACGAGCAATTTGAGATTCTCGCCCGACGAGGAAGGTAAAGACGGAAGATGTTCTTCGGAAAGTCAATCACATTTGGCGAGGAAGAATTAAATGGAGTCGCTCTGGCGACCGCGCCGACTTCTGTCCGTTCAACGGTCGAAATCGAGTTCATTGAAAGATTACAAATCGGTGAAGCCGCCGCGTTCGACCAATTAGTCGTGCGTTACTCAGGCGACATTTATGCCGTGCTTTTTCGATTGACGCAGGACGCGGAAGAAGCGGCGGATTTGACGCAGGAAACTTTTTTGAGCGCGCTGAAAGCCATCAAAAAGTTTCGCGGCGAAGCGGATTTGAAAACCTGGCTCGTGCGGATTGCGATAAACGAATCGCGCAACCGCTTTCGCTGGTGGAAACGCCGTTTTCGGGAAAAAACTTTTTCGATAGACGCGCCCGTCGGCAACAATGAAACGCCCTTCAGCGAAACGGTTTCGAGCAATTGCGCCAATCCCGAAGAAACGATTCTTCAGCGCGAACGTGAAACGCGGCTGACAAAAGCGTTGAGCAATTTGCCTGAAATCTTCCGCGAAGCCGTCGTTTTATGCGACATTGAAGGCTTCAGCTACGAAGAAATCGCGCTGGCGCTGCAGGTCAACATCGGAACAGTAAAATCGCGTATCGCTCGCGGACGCGAAGAGTTGCGGCGGAAGTTGAATGATATTTGAAAACACAGTTTTTGGTATTTGGTCAATTGTCTTTCGTTCGTGTTGGTGAAGATTTGAATCTAATCCAAGCGAAGCGAAAAACCAATGACCAAGAACTAAAGACTAAACGGATTGAATAATTGACTCGCCCCGGTATCACTTTTAAATCTAAAAATCGGTGCCAACCAAAGGTCAGGAGGTGACGAAAAAGTTCGGGACGGGAAGTTTGGAAAAGCAATCGAAAAGTTTTTGGCTTCGTTTGAAAACGACCAACAACAACCGATGAGGTCGAAAGCGCGTAGATTGCAACAGAAATCTGAACCGGACAAAAGCGTTGTTTTCTTTTTATTAAGAAAACAGCCGGGGTCAGTCAGTTATTCAATCGGAATTAGTTATTCGTCCTTAATCTTTTGATCCTTCGCTCGTTCTGGGAGGCAATCAAGTTTTTGCCCGATCGAAATTAAGGACGAATGACTAAGGACAAAAAAATGAAATGTGAAGATTTACAACTTAATTTATCAACTTATCTCGACGATATTCTGACCGTCGAGCAACGCGCCGCTGTTGACGAACATCTGGTGCGCTGCCCTTTGTGTCGGCAAAAGTTGGCAGATTTTCAAATTCTGCGAAACAGTCTGCGCGTTCTTGCGCGTCCGGCGCTGTCGAACGAACGTTTGACAGCGATGCGAAATCGCGTCGCGCAGCAAGTTGAAACCACGCGGCGCGAACCGTGGTTTGCGACGACAGAAGATTTTGCCGAGTGGCTGCAAATGCGGTTGATGCCTTACAGCGTCGGGACAGCGTTATCTTTGATATTTGGTTTGACGCTTTTGTGGACTTTGCTTTCCGCCGTTTATATTCCTGAAAAGAATCAAGAATTAGCGAAATATCAACCGCCGCCAAATCAATCAACAACTTTTTTGACTGATTCTAATTCGCGCAGCTACACGACGGGAAACGATTTTGATTTGAAAGCCTCAGATTATGCCGCTGCACGAATGTCTGTTTCAGGTCAATCACCGTCGCTAAATCCGCAGGGCGCACTGGTCGCGCTGACTAAATCAATTATGCGCGGCAATATGAAAGACGATGAAGTCGTTGTTGTTGCCGATGTTTTCGGCGACGGTTTAGCGCAAATTGCCGAAGTCGTCGAACCGTCGAGCCGCCTGCAAGCGGTTAGCGAACTCGAAAAGGCTCTGAAAAACGACCCGCAGTTTGCGCCGTTTGTTCCTGCGAGTTTCGACGGACGTTCAGAAACCGTGCGCGTAATTTTAAAAATCAACCGCGTTGACATTAAGACAAACACCAAACCAAAATCCCGCTACAAATAAAATCTGCTGAAAACTCCTCACACCTTTTTCTTATTCGCTTCGTTTAGTCTAAAATTGTAATAGATTTTAGTAACGAGAAAAGGGAAGGCAAACAATGGGAGAACCAAATACATTACAAGATTCGATTCAGGATTTTCTAAAGCAAGTCGAGCAAACCGCCACAGATTTTTTTGAAGGCTTAACCGATACGTTTGTCGGTAAAGCCGAAACTTTGCGCGACGGAACGGAACACGAGCCTGTTTCGCTGCCGCGCGACCTTGCGGCGCACGCAAACGTGCAGACCGAATGGTGGTATTACACCGGACACGGTGAAACAAATTCGGGAAAGCGTTTCGGGTTTGAACTCGTGTTTTTCAAACGGCGCACTGATTTGGATAAATTTTCGCTGGTGCCGCTGCGTCTTTTGGGAAACCCGATCTATTTCGCGCATTTTGCTTTAACCGATGTGAATGAGAAAAAGTTTCGCTACGCGCACCGGAAAAGCGCGAACGGATTTTTTGACTTGCCGGCGTCGGCGAGCGAAAAGCATTTTCATTTGCGTCTCGGCGATTGGTCGCTTCGTGAAGCCAAAGACGCGCACGTTTTGCGGGCGACGATTGGCGACGACACAGTTTTTGAAGCGACTTTAAAGCCGTCGAAAAAACCTGTGATGAACGGCATCGCCAAAGACGGCGTTTCGTTCAAAGACGAAGGCGAGGCTTCGCGCTATTTTTCCTACACGCGAATGGAAATGGAAGGCGATTTGATTATCGGCGGCGAAACCGAACATTTCAACGGCGCGGCGTGGATGGACAGGGAATTCGGCACTTGGACACCGACGGAAAATCAGAAAGGTTGGGATTGGTTCAGCATTCAATTGTCGAACGAAACCGAGTTGATGTGTTACCAGCTTCGCAACGGCGCGGGCGGCGTTTCGGAATTTTCGAGCGGAACTTTCGTTGATAAAGACGGCGAATCAACGTCGCTCGGAAAAACGGATTTTACGATTGAGCCGACCGGATTTTGGAAAAGCCCGCATACGGACGCGACGTATCCGAGCGGCTGGAATTTGAAAGTGCCGAAGTTCGATTTGGATTTGATTGTCACGCCTGTAATGGAGAATCAGGAACTCGACACGCGCGGAACGACGATGATTGTTTATTGGGAAGGCGCGTGCAAAGTCAAAGGCAAAGCGAGCGGCGCCGAAATTTTAGGTCGCGCTTACGTCGAACTCGTCGGTTATGACCGCTCGCACGACAGCCCGAATCTGGCTTATTTCCTGATGGGCAATCAATTTGAATTTCCGTCGAAATCAATTTTCGGCTAACGGAAACAATTCTTTTACATATAAAAAAGTCGCTGCAAATATTCGGAATATTTGCAGCGACTTTCAATTTCTGTGCGTTGAACTATTTGTTATCCATCAAAGCCTTCAGTTTTTCGGCTGACGGCGGATTAATTTTCAACAGAATATTATACTGTTCGCGAGCCAGTGCAGTGCTGTTGGTTAAAAAATACATATAGCCGAGATTAATGCGCGCCTTGGCAAAGTTCGAGTTTAACTGCAAACATTTTTTATAAGATTCTATTGCTTTGTCAACCTGTTGGTTGGCGTAGTAAGCGTTACCGAGCAGATACCAGCCGTCCGCATAATCGGGATTGAGGCGCGTGTTTTCCAAAAGCCCATCAACCGCTTTTTTATAGTGTTGGGCAGAGAGATCGCGTTTTTCCTGGAAGGCATAGGCGCGTCCGAGATAAAAATTCGTTTCGCCGTCGTTCGGCTGCAGAGTCAATGCTTTGTTGCATGACAAAATAGCTCGCTGATAGTCTTTCGTGTCGTTGTAAGCGCGGCACAAATTCGTGTGCGCCATATAATTATCCGGCGAAAGCCGGGCGGCTTGCTGTCCGACGTTAACGGCTTCGGCGTGACGGTCGGTCAGACTGTAATACCACGTCAGATTGACGAACATATTGCCGTTATCCGGGTAAAGTTTGATGCCTTTTTTGATCGTAGCGATTGCTTCAGGAAGCCGGCTTTGTCCCTGATAAAGGCTCGACAAATCCGTATAAACTTCGGGCATATCTGGTTTGACGTTTAACGCCCGTTCGTAAGCGGCAATCGCTTCAGCCGGTTTCTTTGCTTTTATCAGAGCATCCGCTATTAAAACGTAAGATTCGCCCGTATAGCGCGTACTGTTTTTAATCGCTTCGTTGGCGGCTAAATTCTGCTGTGAGAACTCGCCCAAACTGTAATAACTGGTGGAAATAAGGTAATGAACGTCGCCTTTATTCTGACTGCCCGGCAACCCCTTGTTATAAGCGCTAATCGCTTCCTGAAAATTTCCTTTTTGCCGTTGAATGTCGCCGAGTGCCAGAACGAAATAATTATTCGATGGTTCGATTCGCAGCGCCTGCTGGACATCGTTTAAAGCCGCATCGTAATTTTTCTTCATGTAATGAGCTTCCCATCGTACTTCATAAACCTTTATCGGTGTCCAGCCTTGGCTTAAAGCCGCGTCCATTTCTTCAATCGCCGCGTCATATTCGTTCAGATTATGATGAGCGTAGCCTTTCCAATAATGCGCGTGCGGGTAATTCGGCGCGATAACAATCGCTTCGGCGTATTTGCCAATCGCCGCGCGATAATCCTTTTGACGATAAAGCTGGTCGCCCTGTACCGCCAGTTTTTTTGCGCGGTCATTCGGTCTGCCGTCTTTGCGCGGCTGCGCGCCCGCTTCGCTGATGAAAGCGGAGAAAAATATCAACGCTAAAAAGCAGGTTGTAAATCCGGTGTAAATCTTCTTTCTCATTTCTCTATCTCCTCAACTATTGCTCAATATCAGTTGTCTTTCTTGGGGTTTTCACCGGCGTCGCAGTTCTTACCGGACCCGCTGTCGGCGTTCTTGTCGGTATCGTCGGTGTCGTCTGCGTCGGCACTTTAACGGGTGTCGGCACTCTCACAGGAGGCGTCGTCTGTCCTGTCGGCTGCGGCGTCCGAGTGGTATTGGTCGAATCCTCCACGCTGTTCGTATTTGATGTATTCGCTTCGCTGTTGGTTGAAGTATTTGTTTCATTAATGGCTTCCACTGTCGGTGTAGCGGACGGCGCGACGGTGGCGGTTGATTCGACCGTCGGTGTCGGCGTAACGTTATCGTCGGTCGTTCCTCCACCGGTGTCGCGCAGCATATACCAACCGATTCCAGCCGCGCTGACTGCCAGAATTAAAAGCGCGAAAAGTCCACCCGCAATCGCTAAACCTTTGCCGGATTTTTTCGGCTGTACTGTTGCCGGTGTCGGCGTGAATGTTTCGTTATCCGGCGGCGCGAAATTATCAACCGGAACAAATGTCGCGCCCGCCGAAGTTTTATTATCGCCTTTAGAAAGCGAATCGAACCCGACGGCGGTTTCCGCCGCGCTGCCGTTTTCGCTTTCCTTGTCGAATGTAAATAACGGCACGGTCGCATTCGGCGAATAATTCTCCGGCGGCGAAAAATCCTCAACTTCCGCTTCGTTCGGCGGGAAACTGTCACCTTCTGAAAAACTGTCGCCTTTACCGAAACTATCGCCTGACGTGCGGCTTTGTTCCTGCACTGCCGTAATCGCCGCTGATGAACCAGCCAGAAAAACTTCGGTTTGGATGTCCGCCTGTTTCGCTATCGGCGGCGGAACTTCCGCATCGTATCGAATCGTTTGATCGAAATTCGGTTCGGTTTCGCCCGCATTCGGCTGTGAAGAATGCGTGCTCGAGCCAGTCGCGCCCGAATCATAAGCAGTTGGCTGCGTTTGTGATTGAGCCGGAACTTGACTGACTGGTGGCGTAGAAATTACCGCCGTCTTTTGCTGTGTGGGCGGAACTTCCGGCTGAAGCTGTCCGGTAAAAGCGATAGTGTTCGCCGACATTTCAGTTTGCAGTTGGGCGTAGGCATCGCGCAGTGCCTTCTGCATTTCTCGGGCGGTTTTATATCGCTGGTCTTGGCTGATGTGCATTCCCTTGATAATCACATCCGAAACCGCACGTGATACTTCCGGGTTCAAATCGCTGATTGGTTTAATCGGATCGGACATCCCATTGATTAAACTGTCGGCGCGGGTCAAAGCGTCGGGCGGAACATCATTGGTTAGAATTTGATAAAGCGTTGCGGACAGTGAATAAAGATCGCTTCGCGCATCGGTTCCGGTGCCGCGAATCTGCTCCATCGAAGCGTAGTGCGGCGTATAGCCGACGATGCTTCCGCCGGTCGTTGCCCTGGTTTCACCGACCGAGTTTTTCGATAAACCGAAATCGAGCAGAACAATGTGATTTTCGTCGGTCAATTTCAAATTCTGCGGTTTGATATCGCGGTGAATAATCGGCGGCTCGTGCGAGTGCAGATAATTAAGCGCGTCGAGCAGTTGGTCAGCCCAGAACAAAACCCAGCTAATTGGAAACGGTTTCTGACTGGCTTCCAGACGCTTCGACATATCTTCGCCGGAGATGTGTTCCATCACCAAATACTGCGTTCCTTCTTCGGTAAAATGGTCGCTGACCTTCGGCAAAACCGGATGACGCAGACGGGCAAGCGTTCGTGCTTCGCGTTCAAAAGCATGTCCGAGCGTCGCATCGTCCGAGAAAAACGTGCGCTTGAGCGCAATTGCACTTCCTAAACGCTGGTCAACCGCCAGGTAAACTTCGCCCATTCCGCCTTTGCCAATCAGGTGAACGATTAAGTATCGGTTTTGAATTAAAGTATTCGGTGCTATCGGTTTCATTTAATTTGTGTTTTAAAACGGCTTTTGTTCGGAAAAGTTTCCCAAACTAATTGCAGAATCCTAAATCGAACAGGTCAAAAATCTTGAACTACTGCGCGGCAATCAATTTTTCCTGCGGCAGCAAAGCGGCTTGTCCTTCGTGCTGCCAGCAGCGATTAGCGGTTTTTACGCGGCGCGAACACATCGTTCCTTTTTTAGTCGGCGCGCCGCAGAAATAAGTTCGTTCCGCCGGTTCGACTGCTCGCGTCACAGCCGGTTTGATTTTCAAATTCGCTGTGGTCGGCGCTGTCGTTGCTTTTGTTTGCGCGTTGAAATTACTCAATTGCACCGGCGTTTGAACGTCCGAAATGTTTGAAACTTGCGCGACGGTTTTGGGTTGCTTCACTTCTGCATTTGCCGTCGGCGCGGCGAATTGACTTGCCGCTATATTCAATTGTTTCTCCGGTTTCCGAAAATAACTTCCTGTTCCGTAAAGTCCGAATAAAACGGCGATTCCAACCACTGCCCAGCGCATTTTATCGTAAATCCCGAATTCGGTTTCGCACAATTCACAGAACCGGCGACTCTTCCACGGCTGCCAGTCAATTCTGTCAATTTTCTCCCCGCATTGACAACAGAATTTTGGTTTATAAGGCATAATATGTCACCTTTTGTTAAAACGAGGTTATTGTAATAGAAGCGGCGGTTAATACTTCATCCAAGGCTACGCAGCATTATAAACCAAAAATCCTCTAATGTTAAGATAAATCTGGCAGCCGAACCCGGTGCAACCACGATTTGTTTTGGAGCGTCTGATTATTTTAGATTTTATTATGCGATTTTCAAAAGCTATTTTACTTTTTTTTCTGATATTCGGTAGTTTTTTGATTGCTGAAGCGCAGAACGAAGACGTTATCACGATTGATTCGTCGGTCGTTCGTCTGAACGTCGGTGTCGTTGACCAGAAGGGCAGACCGATTACGAACTTAAACCGCGAGAATTTTACAGTCTACGAAGACGGCGTGAAGCAGAACATTACCGGATTCGAGCCGACAGTCGCACCGTTTTCGGTTGTGATGATTCTGGATATGTCCGGCTCGACGCTCGGTTTTCGTGAAACGATTCGGCAGTCGGCTTTTCGTTTCGTGGACGCGCTCGCGCCCGACGACCGTGTTGCCGTCATCGAATTTTACGATAAAGTAAATCTGCGAAACGATTTTACGAATGACCGCAAAAAAATTGCCAACTCAATCATCTCCGCTAACGGACGCGGCAAAACGCAGCTTTATAAAGCCCTCGATGTCGCGCTTGAAAAACTTTCAAAGGAAGGCAAACGCCGCAAGGCAGTTATCGTTTTAACCGACGGCGTTGATACTTCAGTGCGCGACATTGATCGTGGTTTTCTCGAAAAATATAGAGGTGCAGACGTAGCTACCGCTCTTAAACCCGAAACCAGCGAAATTCTAAGTCGCGTCTTAAATAGGTCTGACGCGCAGGGCGTAACGATTTACCCGCTCGCGCTGCCGACCGGCGACCCGTTCAAACTTGCCGACCCGACGCCGATTCAAATTGCGATGTTTTCCGCAGCCCGCAGCCGACTGCAGATTTTAGCCGACCGCACCGGCGGCACGCTCAACGCCATTGATCGCCTTGAAGATATGGGCAAACTTTACGCCTCGGTCGCCGCCGATGTCCGTGCGCTCTACACTATCGAATATCAGCCTGCTAACGATAAACGCGACGGCAAATGGCGCGAAATAAAAATCGAAACGAGCAATTCGGAATTAATTTCAAAAACGAGGCAAGGCTATTTTGCGAAATGATTTTGAGGATAAACTTGACAGTCAAGCTGAATAGTTTGTAGTCTAATAATTCGCTTTACGCACCCGTAGCTCAGCTGGATAGAGTACTTGACTACGAATCAAGGGGTCGCATGTTCGAATCATGCCGGGTGTACCATTATTCAATAATTTAGAGGCATCACGAGATGCCTTTTTCTTTTGACTCACACAGAGTTGCTTACACCTACATAATATATTTTGAATCTTCGCTTGCAGTGATATTTGGCTTGACTGAATGAGCAAAATAAGCGAAATGATTACGCTTGCACCGAATTTTAACGGGCGATGATGTGATGGTCAAGAAAGACAAATCACAATAAGCGAATCCTTTTTCAAGTGAAAGAAAATCGTATTTTGATTACTGACCGAAGGCAGAAGGCGTAGGGATGTCGCTGCTTGCGCCGAATACTTGGGCAAAAAATCCAGACTGCGAGCGCAGAGCATACCACGCACCTTGTGATGGACGGAAAACGGCAAAATCCGTAATGCCGTCGCCGTCGTAATCGCCAGCCACAGTTTTGTCTTTGGGCAGTCCCCAACGCTGAAAAGCGAAATTTCCGCTCAGGCTATTCAGCCGATACCAGTTACCGGTTGTCGGACGATAAACCGAAATATCCGCTTTGTCGTCGCCGTCAAAATTGCCAACAGTCGGAATATCGTCGGGCGCACCGAATTGCGCCGCAGAAAATAAATTATTCGCCGAACGCAGTACATACCAACTGCCTGTCGAAGGTCGAAAAACGGCTAAATCCGTGCTCAAGTCACCGTCAAAATCGGCGATTTGCGGTTTGTCTCCGCTTATCCCGAATTGCGCGGCAACAAACTGGTTGGTTGAACTGTTAATGCGATACCAAACGCCGTCTGACGGACGAAAAACCGCCAAATCAGCCTGTCCGTCGCCGTCAAAATCACCGGGAACCGGAACATCGTTCGCTTGTCCCCATTGAAAAGCGGCAAACGAATTTGTCGCGCTGTTAATGCGATACCAAAAACCTTCGCGGAAAACTGAAATGTCGGTTTTGCCGTCACCGTCAAAATCGGCGGGTGCAAGTTTGTCGCCGTTCTGACCGAACAACATTGCGGAAAATCCGTTGGTAGCACTCCGCAATAAATACCACACACCGTTTGACGGACGAAAAACCGAAATGTCCGTTCGCCCATCGCCGTCATAATCAAAAGGAGCACCGCAGACGGTGCGTTCGTGCTCCTGTTTTTCAAACGCGCCGATGTCAACCGACACGCCGACAATGCGGCGAAAACAACTCGTTCGCTGGTCTTTAAATAAACTTTCGTTTGTCGTTAGTGCGCTGTTGCCGGCGTTTATCGCCGGGCTTGTCGGCAGTAGGGCGAAAGTTTCGGTTGTCCCGCCGTTGTTGGCAAGTGCGGCGATTTGCGGATTGACGTTTAGTTGGTTGCCGGTTGTCGTGCCGACGAATTCAACTCCATTTGAAACAGAGCTGATTACGTTATAGCCGAGCGATTGAATTCTCCAACCGGAAATGTTGCCGATAATTGAATTACCAATCGAAACGAGCGCAGAGGTGTCCGAAAAATCCGTGCCGGAATTGTTTATTATGGTCGAATTGATAACTCGACCTCCGGCGCTTCCGGGGCTTATGACTCCGCCGCCGGAATTAGCCGTAACGGTTGTGTTAAAAAGCAGCAGATTTCCGCCTAAGATATTTTGTATGCCGCCGCCGGAGAGAGCCGTGTTATTTTTTATAATTGAATTGTAAATACTGATACTTCCGCTGGAACTATAAATGCCTCCGCCCTGTCGAGTAGGCGCAGAACCGGACGTTTGGTTACTGCTGATAATTGAATTATTGATAGTCATATTGGCGGGAGTAGTTGAGCCGAGATTAGCGATGCCGCCGCCGTTGGCAAACATCACTCCTTGTGCGGACGAAACGGAATTTCCCGAAATCAATGTGCGATTGATAACCATTGTCCCGCTGTTAAAAATTCCGCCGCCGTAACCTCTTCCGCCGCAAGAACTGACTACGGAATTGTTGAGCGTAGTCGTGCCGTGATTGCTAACTCCCAGGATAGTAAAATTGACGCGCTCCACATAAGCCGTAGCAGGCGACGTAACTACCAATCCGCGAACTTTCATATTGCGAAGCGTGAGTTGGGTGCTGCCGCCGATTTGCAAAGCATAATTCGGCGGCGAAGTGATGGGAATCGGCGGCGGCGGAATAATTTCCAGAAAATTTGCGCCGGGACCAACAATAACCACTTCGCCAAGATTCGTAAAAGTCAAAGGAGTTGCTAACGTCAGAGTGCGCGGTGTGCCGAAAAACGATTCGTCGAAAACGATTATGTCGCTTTCCGCAGTAGCCGCCGAATTGATTAATGCCTGACGCAAACTGTCTGCGCCGCTGTCATTCGCGTTTGAAACAAGTATAGTTGCTGCCTGCGCAGAAGAACCACCGCGACAGAAAACTCCGGCACCAATCAGAAAAATGCCAAACAAAAATTTTTTGAAGTTCATCTCTATATATCCTTATATTCAGTTTTACAAAATCATATGCATAAAGAAAAAAGAGGGTTTCCAAAAAGCATTTAGTAAGGGTATTTCATTTCATCCGCATTGTCCCAGCGATAAACCGCGGGGCTATTGACGAATGATCCTATCGGAGCGAATTTTAATTGGCATTACTTTTGGTTCACTGCCCCGAATAGTTTTTCTCGACCGTATCACTTCCAAACTAAAAAGTTAGTAATGTTTTGCCTTTATATCATGAAATGTCAGTAAATGTTTCAAATAATTTAGCGATTGAGCTGTGTTTGCATAACCGAATCTGGAAATGCTCGTCGAGAGTAGCTATATTTTCCCAAGTTTCGTGCCGGAAAAAAAGTGTTTCGTCCTCGATTGATGAATGTCATAATTTATATTTCCCGCTCTATCGCGCGAAACTGCCACGAATTTTAACGCGGCGGTTTCAAAACCTCGACGTTTTCGGCTTTTACTTTAAGGCGCGCTAACCGCACGATTTTTTCCTCATTCATTTTTTTGTTCTCCATATTTGGGGTTTGTTTATGTTTTGTTGAAATCTATGCCGTTCAGCGATAGAAAATTTATTGCGCCACCGCGTTTTATTTTCTAAAATTATTTTTCTCCTCTGAAACGGGAGTTTTATTCCGCCGATGTTTTTCAAAAAAATATGCTGCCGTCCGTGTAACGAGATTCGGAGTAAAGTAAGCTCAACTTCTGAAATTTTTAGCTCGAATTAAGAAAAGGCGTTCGTCGCTTGAATGACGAACGCCTTTTCTTTTTTCAGCTTGTCGGATCAAACGCGCTTTCAATCTTGATTTGAATTGAAAACTCGTCGTGCGAGCCGGTTGAGAGCGGTTCTCTTTGCGGCTCGACTCCGTTTATTGCAAGCCACCGCCGTCGCTGTAAAAGTTCAGCTCGCTCAAATCTTCCGTCACACTGATGACCTGCGGGGCGAATTGAAAACGCTTCGACCGCACCGAAACGATGTAAGTTTGCCCGGCTGCGACTTCATCGAAACGGTAGTAGCCGAACGATGTCGTCCGCGCCGTTCTCGTATTGCCGTTCTGATCGGTCAGCGTCACCGTCGCGTTCAGCAATCCGCGATTGCCGACTATCACTCTGCCCGCCACCGAAACGCTCGCCGCCGTCGGTCCGAACGGTACGAAGATCGAATAGTTGATCGTTGCCTGGTTCGTGCCGTTATTCAGCGCAATCGTGAATGGGAAAGTTGCCGACCGCGTCGGCGTGCCTTGAATCGAAACTCGTCCGGCGGTCGGTGCAAAGTCGGCGGAAAGCGGTTTTTCGCCCGCCGCTTCTGAGAATCGCGCCGCGCCGGTCAGCAAAGAGAAGCCGTTCGGCAGCATTCCCGAGGCGAGCGTGTAAGCGAACGCGCCGCTCTCAATCGCAATCGTTTGATTGTAGCCGCCGATGCCGTCGGGCAATTGCGCGACAAATGAGCCGCCGTTCGGCGTGTTGTTGACTTCAAACGAGCCTTTATCAACATTGCCGACACGCGATGCGCCGCGCTGATCTGTTGAAAACGCGCCGGTCGCGGTTCCGGTGTTGATTGCCGGTGACGGAATCGCGCCGCCGTCGAGCAGGGCGTGCGTCAGAGTTTTGCCGCCGTAGTTGCCCAAAGGCGCAAGCCTGGCATCGAGCGGTGCGGCGACGGTTCCGGTTTGGTCGCCCGTCTGGTTAAAGCCGTTCGCGCCGCTGGCGTTGCCGACGAGATTGTAGCCTTGCGACGTGAATGCGGCGGTGGCATCCGGCGAAGAGTTGTTGGCGGTGTTTCCAGCGATGATTGTGTTGCGGATGGTGAATGTCGACGGATTAAAACTGACCACGCCGCCGCCGACTCTTGCCGCAAAATTGTTTGAGATGGTGCAGCTCGTCGCCGTGACGCTGCCGTTGTTGTAAATTCCGGCACCGAAATTACCGAAATCGGTTCCGAGAGTAGCGAAATTGCCGGAAACGGTGACGTTGGTCATATTCAATGTGCTGCTGTTGGCGATGTGGATTGCGCCGCCGTTTTCACCCGTATTGTTGTAAAGCGCGGAATTAGAGAGCGTTAAATTGCCGCCGCCGAAAACGTAAATCGCGCCGCCGAGGTTGTTTCTGCCGCCGGTGAAATTCAAATCGTTGACGGAGAGCCGGACTGCGCTGCCGACTCGCAGAATTTGCGTCGTGCCGCCGCCGTTCAGGGTAATCGTATTCGCGCCCACCGCGCCGTTAATCGTCGTCAGTTTGCCCGCGTCAGCCGCCGGAGCGAGCGGACTAGTTAAAGTTATCGTGCAATTCGCGCCGTTGCAGCCCTGGCTGTTTGCCGGAATGTTGAAGATAATCGTGTTGGTGAGATTGTCGCTGTCCGCCGCGTCGAGAGCTTCGCGCAAGGAGCAGTCGCCCGTATCGCACGCGCCGTCGTTGGTATCGGCGGTTTTCGTGACAATCACAGGCGGAACAACGGCGCAGACACTTGCGCCGAAAAGCTGCACGTCGTCGAGCCGAACACCGACTCCGCCATCGAAATTATCACTGACCATTCGCCAGCGGAATTGGACGGTTTGCCCGCTTGCCGCCGCCGGAAGATTGACCGAAGAGGAAACGTAGCCGCCGGAGTTTCCAGACCACGCCGCGCGTTCGCCTAACGGATTGCCGCCACCGCCGAAGAGCGTTCTGTTGTAACCGCCCGCCGTGAACGAGCCGCCCGCTGCCAGAATGTCCTGATACGCGCCCGACCCGATTTTTATTTCCAAAACCGCGCCGTCGAAACTAAATTCGGTGTTGTAATTGATTTTGAAATCGAGCCGCGCCGTCGAACTGTTGACGTTCCAGACGGGCGATTCGAGGTCGGATAAACCGGCGTTGGGCGGGTTTCCGGCGAAAGCCGCGTTCGGCGCGCTCGCCGGTGTCGTCGTCGAAGTCGTCCAACCCGTTCCGTCTCCGCTGTTTGTCGAAGTCCAGCCCGCCGGAAGATTCGGCGCGGTTACGCCGTCGAAGTTTTCCGAATTTGTTGGATTTGTCGCATTAAGCACGCCGAGCGCGAGGGTCTTCGTCAAATTATACGAAGTCGAGCCGTCCTGCACCTGAAAGGTCAAAGTAACGGAACTGCCGCGGACGGCGTTGGCGGGAACCTGAAAACTGAAGTTTCTCGATACGGCTGCGCCCACCGCAATCACGCCATAACTCTGCGCCGCAGGCGTGAGAGGAGTGATGCCGCCCGAATTTTGCAGCGTCGCCGTCACGTTTTCCGAAAACAAGTTGCCGGTATTTCGCAATGCGAGGCTGACCGTCACAGTTTCGCCTGGATCGGGCGTGTTGTTGGCGGGCGCGTATGATTCGCTGACGATATTCACGCCGTTGT
>CBDUBY010000034.1:0-24724 GCA_965365505.1 uncultured Pyrinomonadaceae bacterium
GTGTCGCCCGCCGTGATAATTCGCGTAATAAAAATTCAAATCGTTCGGCACGGGCGACGTTTGCGCCAAGCCGCATTCGGCGCAGGCGAGAATCGAAAATCGCTCGCCTGTCTGCGCGTCGGTGACTTTGGCGAAACGCATTTTCAAATCTTTCGCACAAATGTGGCAGAGCATTTATTTGATTCGCTTCAAACTTCCGTCTGCGCTGATTTTTCTGGAATTAATGTTCGCAACCTGTTCGGCTTTTGAAAAGGCGCGCAGGAAATTTTCGCCCAAAACTTTGCGAATGTCGGTTTCCGAATAACCGCGCTTGAGCATTTCGTAAGTTACCAAAACCAAATCTTCCATTCCGTTCATTCCTTCAGGAAGAAGCGGCACGCCGTCGTAGTCCGAACCGATGCCGACGTTATCAATTCCGGCGACGTTTTTAATATGATCAATGTGGTCAACGATGCGCGTGTAGCTCGGAACGGGAATCGGATTCGCGGCGAGCAGCTTGCGCTCGGCTTCGTTGAACGCTGCCTGGTTATTTTTGAATTGTTCGCGCAGCGCGTCAATTTGCGGTTTCAATCGGGCGGTGCGCTCGTTTTCGGCAGTGTTGTATTTTTCGTCAAGAAACGCCGGATAAAAATTTATCATCACCACGCCGCCGTTTTGTGCGACTCTTTTTAGAATGTCGTCGGGAACATTGCGCGTGTGATTTGCCACGCCGCGAGCCGACGAGTGCGACGCGATAATCGGCGCGGTCGAGATGTCGAGAACGTCCGACATAACTTTGTCGGAAACGTGCGATATATCAACGAGCATTCCAAGGCGGTTCATTTCGCGCACGACTTCTTTGCCGAAATCAGACAAGCCGTTGTTTTTCGCTTCGCCGCGATGAGCGTCTGCCCAATCGTGCGAAACATTGTGCGTCAAAGTCATATACCGAATGCCGATCCGGTAGAAATTTCGCAGCGCGAACAGCGAATTTTCAATAACATAGCCGCCTTCAATTCCCATCAAAGCGCAAACTTTATTTTGCTTTTTCGCCTGCCGAATCTGCGCGGCGGTTGAGCAAAACATCAAATCGTTCGGATGGCGTTCGACTTCGCGCAGCGTCGCGTCAATCAAATCCATTGCCCGCCGCATTTTGCCGCCTTTCTCGTAATCCGCGCCTGATGTATAAATAGAGAAAAATTCTCCGGTGATGCCGGATTTTTTGAACCGCTGCAAATCTGTATGAAACGGGTCGCCGTCTTTGTGGAATTTGCCGACCGAATCGGTCGCCAAATTGAAATCTTCGTCAACCAGCGGCGACGGAATATCGTTGTGTCCGTCAATGATTATCGCTTTCTTATGAATCTTTAAAGCTTTCTGCCAAAGATTCGAGTCGGCATCTTTCGGCATCGTCTGGGAAAATGTCGAAACGGAGAAAGCCGCCAGCGTCAGAAAAAGAATCAGTTTGTTTTTCATAAATTTGAAAGTGTCTGAACGAGCGATAATTTTAACTCTTTCAGCGAATTTTGGCGAGAAAAAGGGAACAGCCTTTTCAAACTGTTCCCAAAGTTGATTTTGAAGAGGGAAAATTCCAATTACCAGTTGCGGCGATAACGACGGCTGCCGTTATAGCGATTATTGTTGTTGCTGCGGTAATAGCCGCGATTGTCGTAACGATTGTCGCGTCGGTCATATCGGCTGCGGCTGCGATATTGCCAATACTGTTGACGCTGACGCTGCCGACGCTGCCATTCGGAAGCGCGGCGGTTCTGCCGTTTTTGATATTCATACAGGCTCGAACCATTGTTGTTGCGACGATTTTCCCATCGGCGGTTACTGTTCTGGGCATTGCTTGTCACCGCGAAAATACCCAGACAGATGGCGATTGCTGAAATTACCAAACCTAACTTTTTAATTGAATTCATGATTTTCTCCTTAAATTTAGATTCGGGAGAGTTTTTGTAGTTCTGAATAGTGATGCGATGTTAAAGCGGCGGGTTGTCAAATAAATTGTCGTGAAAACTTTAAATTTATTGAGTCACAAATCACTGGAAAGATAAACCTAAATTGTTATAAAATAAGTCAAGACTTTGCCTTGTGCGGCAAAATATCTCAGAATTGGTCGTGTCTTGTCGGACTAGCCGATTTAAATTTCACTTTCGAACCTGCTGTCTTTAGCGATTCTCTCCGACCCGGAGTTGAAATCCGATATTTCAGCTCTGAAAAATAATAATGTTTTCCAGCGGGGCTGTCTTTTTATGCGCCAGAAAAACAATCGTCTTCCCAAAAAAACCTCTGCCGACGTTCGCAAAACAACCCGGGTAACAAGCGATGTTGACCGTTTGCGCGAAAGCGAAGCTAAATTTCGCGGCTTTATCGAAAATCTCGCGGTGATGTTTTACGCCGCTGAACCGCGACCGCCTTACACTCCAATTTACATCAGCCCGGCTTTTGAGCAGTTCGGTTATCCGCTCGAAGAGTGGAGCGAAGAGATGAATTTTTGGGTGAGCGTTCTTCACCCGGACGACCGGGATTGGGTTCTAAAGGATACTGAAGTTGCGGCGCGGGCGCACGCGGAAACCGATTTTGAATATCGAGTAATCGCTAAAAACGGCGATGTGCGCTGGGTTCGTGACCGTGGTTCTTTTGTGCGCGACGAAGCGGGCAATGTGATCTGCTGGCAGGGAATTATTTTAGATATTACCGAAAGCAAACTCGGCGAACAAAAATTACAGCGCAACGAGAAACTTTACCGCACGCTGGCGCACAACATTCCGAATACCGCCGTCGCAATGTTCGACCGGGATTTTCGTTACACACTCGCTGAGGGAATTAACCTCGCCAAATTCGGATTTTCCAAAGAGATGTTTGAGGGCAAAACGCTTTCGGAGGTATTTCCGCCGGATGTTGCCGAAGAATGGTCGGATTATTACCGGCGCGCACTCGGCGGCGAAATAGTCAGTTTGGAGAAACGGACAACGAGAGGACATTTTCACGCCTATGTGGTGCCGGTTAAAAACGAATGCGGAGAAATTTTCGCCGGGATAGTAATGTGGCAGGACATCTCGGAACGCAAGCGATCTGAGGAAGCTGTAAAGCAAAGCGAGAAACGTTATCGCCAGATGTTCGAGAAAAACCGATCAATCAAATTGCTGATTGATGCCGACACGGGCGAGATTGTAGATGTAAATTCGGCGGCGTGTAACTTTTACGGATACACGAGCGCAGAATTCAAAAAGAAAAACATTACCGACATCAATATTTTGCCTGCCGAACAGGTCACACGCGAAATGAAGCTGGCGAAATCCGAGCGGCGAAATTATTTTCATTTCCGTCATCGGCTGGCGTCGGGCGAACTGCGCGATGTGGAAGTTAATTCGAGTCGGCTGCAAGACCAAAACCGCAATCTGCTTTATTCGATTATTCAGGATGTTACCGAGCGACGGCGAACCGAACAGGCGCTGCGCGAAAGCGAAGAGCGTTACCGCGATTTGTTCGAGAATGCCAACGATTTGATTTACATCCACGACTTGAAGGGAAATTACGTTTCCATCAACCGCACGGCGCAGCGCGTTTTCGGCTATACGCTCGAAGAGGCACTTAAACTGAATATCAAGCGGATCGTCGTTCCCGAACATTTGAAGCTCGCTCGCCGGAATATGTCCGATAAAGTGGCGGGCGCGAAACAGTCGTCGTATGAAGTGGACTGCATCACAAAAGACGGACGGCGAATCACGCTGGAAATAAACAGCCGCGCCATTTACCAAAACGGCGTGCCGGTTGCCGTGCAGGGAATCGCCCGCGACATCACCGAACGCAAGCAAACCGAAGCGGCGCTGCGCGACCGCGAAGAGCAATACCGCGATTTGATTGAGAACGCCAACGATTTAATTTATACGCACGATTTACAGGGGAATTTTACATCGCTCAATCGCGCCGGCGAAAGTATTACGGGCTACACGCGCGAAGAAGCGTTGCAAATGAATATGGCGCAAGTCGTCGCGCCGGAACATCTGGCGGCAGCGCGCGCGATGATTGCCAGTAAAGTCGCCGGAGAAGCGCCGACCACTTACGAGTTAGAAATTATTTCCAAACAGGGAACCGGCGTTTCGCTCGAACTCAGCACGCGAATAATTCATCAAAACGGAAAGCCAATCGGCATTCAGGGCATCGGGCGCGATATTACCGAACGCAAACGAACGGAACAGGCATTGGTCAACAGCGAGCGTCGTTACCGTTCGCTCGGCGAAGGCATAATGCACCAGGTTTGGACGGCGCAGCCAGACGGTAAACTTGATTACGTTAATGGACGCACACTCTCTTACTTCGGACGCACCTTTGAACAGGTCGTCGGCGAAGGCTGGCAGACGCTTGTTCACCCCGAAGATTTACCAGCCACCCTTGAACGCTGGCAGCATTCGCTCGACACGGGCGAAGATTACGAAGTGGAATTTCGTCTGCAGGGACACGACGGCAAATACCGCTGGCATCAGGCACGCGCCACTGTCGGACTCGATGCGAATGGCAAAATCAGCAATTGGTTCGGAACGAACACGGACATCGAAGAACAAAAAATAGCGGAAGCGAAACTCAATCATTTTGCCGGACACGACACGCTGACTAATCTGCCGAATCGCGCCAGATTTATGTATCATCTCGAACGCGCCGTCAGCCGCGCCAAACGCTACCCGACGTTTCGTTTCGCCGTGCTGTTTCTTGACCTCGACCGCTTTAAGGTCATCAACGACAGCCTCGGTCACACCATCGGCGACAAATTACTGGTTGCGATTGCCAAGAGCCTGGAAGAATGTTTGCGTCCGAACGACATTGTGGCTCGCTTGGGCGGCGACGAATTTACGGTGCTGCTTAATAATATAACCGATTCTTCCGATGCCGTTCGAATCGCCAATCGCTTTCTGGGAAAACTTTCCGAACCTTTAAATTTAGATTCTTATGAAGTTTTCACCTCAGCCAGCATCGGCATTATTATCTCGGACGACGTTTGCCGCCAGCCGGAAGATTTTCTGCGCGACGCGGACACGGCGATGTATCGGGCAAAAGAAGCGGGGAAATCGCGCTACGAAATTTTCGACCGCGAAATGCACATTCGCAATATGAATCTGCTGCAGCTCGAAAATGATTTGCGGCGGGCGATTGAGCAAAACGAATTCAGGGTTTTTTACCAGCCGGTCGTCAACCTCGAAACCGGTGAAGTCCACGAATTTGAAGCGTTGATTCGCTGGCAGCATCCGCAGCAAGGTTTGGTGATGCCCAATGATTTTATCGGTATTGCTGAAGAAACCGGCTTAATAATTCCCATCGGCAGATGGATTCTCGAAGTGGCTTGCCGCCAAACCGCTGAATGGCAGAAACGCTTTCCGATGCTGAATCTTTCAATCAGCGTTAACCTTTCTGCCAAACAATTGATGCACCCGAATCTGACCGCGCAAATCAGCGAGATTTTATCCGAAACCGCGCTCAACCCGTATAGTTTGAAATTAGAAGTAACGGAAAGCGTGGTTATGGAAAATAGCGATAAGGCTCTGGCGGTCATTTCCGAATTGAACAAATTCGGCATCGAACTTTCGACCGACGACTTCGGCACGGGTTATTCCAGCTTGAGCTATCTGCATCGTTTTCCGTTCAATCGTTTGAAAATTGACCGTTCGTTCGTCAGCAAAATGGATTCCGACCAAAAGAGCGAGGCAATTGTGCGGACAATTCTGCTGCTCGGACAAAACCTGAATATCGAAGTCGTCGCCGAAGGCATCGAAACCGAACGGCAGCTTCAAAGTCTGCGCGAACTCGGCTGCAAAACCGGGCAAGGCTATTTATTTTCCAAGCCGGTCAGTGCCGAAATCGCCGCGCGGCTTTTAAGCAGCGGTTTATCGAGTGATTATTCGCCGACGCTGTTTCCTTATAGCGAAAACGACGGGCGGGAAGTGGTTGAAGTGGATAAAATTCAATAGTGCTGATGAAATTCTAGAAAAGAGAAACTCCGTTTCGATTTTCATCGAAACGGAGTTTCTCTTTTCTCAATTATTGTTTCGCCGTCTGATTATTCTCTCGCGGCTTGGCGTTTTTGACGTATTTATCAAACCACGAAATCATCTCGAATAGGGTATGCTCGACCGATTCACGCGCCGAATAACCGTGCGCTTCGTGCGGCAGCATCACGAGCCGCGCCGTGCCGCCCGTGCCTTGCAAAGCGGCGAAAAGCCGCTCGGATTGGATCGGAAACGTGCCTTGATTATTGTCGGCTTCGCCGTGAATCAGCAGAATTGGTTCGTTGATTTTGTCGGCGTAAAAGAACGGCGAAATTTTTGTGTAAAGTTCAGTCGCCTGCCAGAAGTTGCGCCGTTCGCCTTGAAAACCGAACGGCGTGAGCGTGCGATTATACGCGCCCGAACGCGCGATTCCGGCGCGGAATATATCCGAATGCGCCAGCAAATTCGCCGTCATAAACGCGCCGTAGCTGTGACCGCCGACACCAACACGATCGCGGTCAACCACGCCCATTTCCACGCCTTTATCAATCGCCGCCTGCGCCGAATCAACGATTTGTTTGATGAAAGTATCATTGACCGTTTCGGGATTGCCGACAACCGGCATCGTCGCGTTGTCGAGAACCGCGTAGCCGTTCAGCAAAAAGAAAAGATGCGAAATGCCGCCGATGTTCGTGAAACGATTAGTTGAGCCGGAAACCTGACCGGCAACCGAAGCGTCGGTGAATTCGAGCGGGTAAGCCCAAATCAGCGTCGGAAGTTTTGTTCCTTCTTTATAGCCGGGCGGCGTGTAAAGCGTGAACGACAAATCAACGCCGTCGGCGCGTTTGTATTTGACGAGTTGCTTTTTGATGCCGCGCAGTTGCGGCACAGGATCTTTAAAGTCAGTCAAATTTCGGTAAGCGAGCGCGGTGCAAATCGCTCCGGGCGGGCAAATTTCGCGCTGTAAAAGGTTCGGCGGCTCAAGCGGCGATTCTTTGCGCGTGATGAATTTCGAGGCGTTGTCGTCGAGCAAAGCGACGAAACTTTCAAACTCGCTGCTGCCCGAACGCCAGATTTCCTGCGTCTTTAAATCCTTCAAATTCATTCGCCGCAAAAACGGTTTGTCGCCTTCGGGCGACGCGCCCGCGCCGGTCAAAAAAATCTGGTCGCCCGTTTGCTGAATGACATTAAAACCGTTCGGCAGACGTTTCGTCACCGGCTGACCGATGTCGTTGTAGCGGTCGGCGACGTTCAAATCGGAAATCAATTTCGGTGTGGAATTGCCCCGATAATCCATCATAAGAAGCCGACGTTTGCGCGTGTCGCGGTTCAAATCGCTGAACAGCATCAAGCCGTCGCGCTCCCCGAAACTTCTGCCCGCAAAGCGTTGCTCGGTTTTGACAATTTCCGTTGGGGCGGCGGAAAACGGCGCGGCGATTTTCATTAATTTATCGCGGAAATCGGCTTTCGTTTTCGGGTTGCCGCCGTCAAGCGCTTCGACCCAAGTGAGCGTCGCCGCTTCGGTCGGAATCCAGCCGAAACTGCGCGGCGCGGTCGTCACGCCGTCCGACGGAATGTTGTCTTGCAGCGGAACGCTCGCCACTTTATAAACGGATTTACCGCTCATATCCCAAATTTCGACTTCCTTCGGAAAACCGTTGACCGTTAGAAGATAAGAAAACGGACGCTGAACACGCGAAACTAAAATATAATTTCCGTCGGGCGAAATGTTCGCGTCGTCGAAAATCGCGGGCTGTCCGATTTCCTTAATTTTTCCGTCAACCGAAACAACGGCGGTTTGCGATGTCGCGTAATATTCAAATAACGCTTCGTCGTTCGGGCTTCGCAGCAAATCCTGATAGGTATAAATCGTGCCGCTTTTGCCGGAAGTTTCCTGAATGTTCGGCGCGTTCGGCGTGACGTTTTGATATTGCGGAGTCGCGCCGCGTTTCATCGGCACGAGATTGACGAGCAAGGATTTTCCGTCGGGCATCCACGAAAAGCCGCCGAACGCCGTGTTGACTTTGACGTTTTTTATCTGTTTTGCCTTGCCGCTCGCCGTTTCGATAATCCACAGTTCTATTCCGGTCGGCGTGATGTTTCCGGCGGCAATATATCTGCCGTCCGCGCTCCACTGCGGCGACATTATCTGCGCGCCGTTCGGCAAACCAATCGGTGTTTCCTTGCCGTCGGCAATGTTCTTCAATGTCAGTTTGACGGCGTAAGGCTGACGATGCGCGCCGTTCGTATTCGGGTTGATTCGCAAACCGGCGAGCCGCAGCATCGGTTGGGAAAGCTCGCTAATCGAAGGATATGTGAGCGGTTCGAGCAGCAGAATTTTATCTTTTGTCGGACTGATTGACGTTTGCGGAATCGCCGCCGCATTTAAGACATCCATTACGGCTTGCGGCGGTTTTTGATATTTCATTTCCTGCGCGGAAATATTCAGCGCGGACAAAATAACGAGAGTTGTTAAGAGAAGAATTTTAATTTTCATATTTACCTCGCGGAAAAAATTTATTGCAAGTTCGTTAAAATTTTACCAGCAATGCCCGGAATAATCTCGCGTTCGTTCGCAAAGTTTTCGGTGAAAACGACCAGCACAAATCGTCTGCCGTCGGCGAGTTCGATATACGCGGCGTCGTGACGCGTCTTGGAAGTCCAACCCGCTTTTGACCAGAGCCTTGCATCTTTCAAATTTAATTCGTTCAAAGCGAGCGCGGTAAATCCGTGCGCCTGATCGTCCGCGTCTTTCGACTTTCCGGCAAAATCGCGTTTTAACAAATCCATCATCATTCGGCTGCGTTCGGGCGAAACGGATTTGCCGAGCGCGATTTCCGCCAGCAGCCGCGCGGTCGCGTCGGTCGTCAGCATATTGCGATTTTCGCCTTTGTAATTGCGAAACTGCTGCTCGCGTCCGTATGCGTCTTCGCAGAAAGTTTTTTGATTGGCGTTGATGTTCGTGTAGCCGAGCGATTGATAATAGCGATTGACCGCGTTGCGTTTATACGACCAAGCCGCAAATTCTTTAGCCGGCAGCTCGCCGCCGCTCGATGTATCGGTCAGCACGTCGAGAATGTATTGCGTCGCTTCGTTTGAAGAATCAACGATCATATCGCGCAAACCGCGCGTCAATTCGGGCGAGACAATTTTAATTTTGCCGTCTTCGAGCCAGCGGTGAACTGCCGCGAGATAAAACATTTTCACGACGCTCGCCGGATAAATTTTTTGGTCGCCGCGATAACTCGCCGTTCGCAAATTTTTCGGGTCGCGCAAATCAATCAAGGTCGCGGCAACATCTTTGGGCGCGACTTTCTTCGCGGCAAATTTACCGAGCGTGTCGCTGACCGCATCATTCAAAAGCGTTTGCAGCGCGGGCGAAGATTCGAGTTGAATCGGCGGCACGATTGGTTTGACATCGCGTCTGCTCTGGGCATCGGCGACGAGAACAACCGAACCGATTATAATCAAACACCATAAAAGCGAAATGGATTTTTTCATTGGAAGTCTTTACGGAAATGTTTTTAGAGAGTATAAACGAAAAGCGTTCTCTAAAAAAACGGAAGGAAAAATTATCAAAAAATGGCGGATGAAAAATTAGTTCGCGGCATCAACCGTTGGGATTTGACGGCGATTGCCGTTAATACGATTATCGGCGCGGGAATTTTCGGCTTGCCGTCAAAAGTTTTTGATAAAATCGGCGGTTACAGTTTATTAGCGTTCATCGTCTGTGCCGTCATCGTCGGTTTTATCGTGCTGTGTTTCGCCGAAGTCGCCAGTCGTTTTCGGGAAACCGGCGGAATGTATCTTTATGCCAGAGAAGCCTTCGGTTCGGTCGTCGGTTTTGAAGTCGGCTGGCTTTACTGGATTGTCCGCGTCACGACGTTTGCGGCGAATTGTAACTTGCTGCTCGCCTATTTGGGTTTTTTTCTGCCGACGGCAAGCGAAGGAATTACACGAATTATTTTAATAAGTTCGATTGTTTTGGTTTTGACCGCCGTGAATTTTCTTGGCGTCAAAGAATCGGTAATTTTGACGAACATTTTCACCGTCGGAAAAATCGTTCCGCTTTTGATTTTCTCGGCGGTCGGTTTGTTTTTTATCCAGACTGAAAATTTCAGTTTTGCCGCCGCGCCTGATTACAATTCTTTTTCCAGCGCGGTGCTGCTTTTAATTTACGCTTACGTCGGTTTTGAAGCGGCGGTGATTCCGGCGGGCGAAACGAAAGACCCGCAGAAAAACGTGCCGTTCGCGCTTCTCGCCGCACTCGCTTTTTGCGCCGTTTTGTTCATCGTAATTCAAATCGTTTCCATCGGAACTTTGCCGGAACTCGCCAAATCCGAACGACCGCTCGCCGATGCCGCCGCCAAATTTATGGGCAGTTTCGGCGCGGCATTTATCGCCGCCGGCGCGCTGGTTTCGATTCTGGGAAATTTAAACGGCGGATTTCTCGCCGCCTCGCGCATTCCATTTGCGATGGCACAGCAAAACGAACTTCCGCAAATTATCGGCAAAACGCACGAGCGATTTAAAACGCCATACGTTTCGCTTTTTCTGACGGCGATTGTGATGTTCTTTTTAACCGTGCAGTCTTCGTTTATAACGGCAGTCGCCATCGCCACGATTACGCGCCTGCTGGTTTATGCGACGACGTGCGCCTCGTTGCCGGTTTTCAGGAAAAGGACAGACGCGCCCGAAGCGAAATTTCTCGCGCCATTCGGAATCGCCGCCGCTGTTTTGTCTTTGATATTAACCGTCTGGCTTTTAACAAATGTTGATTTTACGAAAGAAGGTTTGGCGATTTTGACTGCCTCGGTGGTTGGATTCGTTTTGTATTACTTTTATCAGTCCGGCAGAACGGATGCGTCTTTAGTCAAAGAAACCTCGCCAGAATAATTAAAAATTAATATTTGAAAATGAAAGATAAATTGTTCCGCCGAGCGGTCGCCATCATCAATTTTCAAACTTCAATTATTCCGGCTGGTTTTCTTCGATTGACAAATATTTTCTCATAAATCAAGCGCAATCCTTCAAGCATCAGATTTTCCTCAACAAATTCAATCTTCACGGAGCTCTCGGCAATCAATTTTGCCAAGCCGCCGGTCGCAACGACTTTCGGCGTTTCGCTGAGTTCGTTCGTCATTCGCTCAACGATGCCGTCAACCAATCCGATATAGCCGAAATAAATTCCCGACTCGATTGCTTTGACGGTCGAGTTGCCGATAACGCTTTCAGGTTTCTCGATTTTTATTTGCGGCAGTTGCGACGTTTTCAAAAATAACGCTTCGCTCATCGTCTGCATTCCGGGCGCGATAATGCCGCCCAAAAATTCGCGTTTCGAGTTGACGACATCAATTGTCGTCGCCGTTCCGAAGTCGCAGACAACACACGGCGCGCCGTATTTTTCCGTTGCCGCAAAAGCCGCGACCAGACGGTCAACACCGAGCTTTTCCGGCGGAAAATAATTGATTTTTAAGTTGAAATCAAATGAAGATTCAACAAATACAGGTTCGAGATTAAAGTATTTTTTACCGAGTTCGAGGTAAGCGTTTTTCAATTCAGGGACGACCGAAGAAATTATGACGTAGTGAATTGATTGAATTTTCGGATTGTAAATTTCAGCGGCAACGGAGCGGCGAACGGTTGGTATATCCAGCCGATATTGAAGCGTTTCATTCTCGAAAACACCAAACTTGGTGAATGAATTGCCGATGTCAATTGCAAGAAGCATAAATGTAAAAAAGGCAAAAAAGTTTAGTTTTGAGGTTCAACATCTCAAGTCAAGCCAAAACTTTTTCACCCTTTCACCTTTCCGCTTTTCCATTTTCTAGCCTTGTAACGGCAGACCTTCATAAACAATCTGCCAGCCGTTTTTTCGGCTGGTGCGCAGGCTTTTCGTGAACCATTCCATCGCCTTTTCCGGGTCATCATAAAGCTGCACCGACGGATTGTTTTCGCGCGGGTCAACGCGGCAAATCGCGCCGCCTTCATTAGCGGTTTTCACGCACAGCAGCGCGACCATATTGTTTTTCGACAGCACGGCGGTTCGCATCTGCACCTCGCTAAACTCCGATTCGTCAAAATCTTCAAAATCTTCTAAGTCCTTATCAAAATCTTCAAATTCCAAATCTTCCGGGTCAAAATCAAATTCGTTTTTCATAAAATTATTATAAATCTATCTATTAATGCTTCTTACAAATTACACTTTTGCAAGGGGAAATTCAATCCGTTAAATTTTTCGCAGTTGTTCGACATCGCCCGCCTGCACGATTTTTATTTCGCCGCCGCTCGTTTCGACGCGCAGTGCGCCGTTCTCTTCCAAACCGCGCGTCGTCCCTGTGAACGTTTCGTTCGACAATTTCACGCAGACGTTTTTGCCTTCGTAATACGACGACCGATTTGCCCATTCGCGCCGAATTTTCGCCGCGCCGTTTTCAGTTTTTAACATCTGATAAAATTTATCGAGCGTGCGGGTCAAAGTTTGCAGTAGAGTTTCTATGTCGGGAAACTCACCAGTTTCCTGTTCGACGGAAGTCGCAATCTCTTTGAGTTCCGGCGGGAAGTTTAACGATTTCAAATTGACGCCGATGCCGACGACAATCGCTGTGCCTCGATTCGTGTCGGTCATTTCCGCCAGAATTCCGCAAATCTTTTTGCCGTTGATATGTATATCGTTCGCCCATTTTATATCGGGTTTTAGTTGGTAAAGCTCGACGAGCGAATCTGAAACCGCGACGGCGGTCATTAAAGTTAGCAGCGGCAGAAACTTGTTTTCAAGTTTTGGACGCAGAACAAGACTGAAATAAAGTCCTGCGTTTTCCCGGGAAACCCATTCGCGCCCGTGTCGCCCGCGTCCCGCCGTTTGGCGTTTGGCGACGACGCATAAACCTTCGTTCGCGCCGAGCTTCGCTTGATTTAAGGCTTCGGTGTTGGTCGAGTCAACGGAATCGAATCGCAAAATAGTGAATTGCATTGATGAAGAATTGAGGATTTTTAACAGGGTTTCCAAAGCGAATTCGTGTAAAAATTTCTCTGGTCGAAAAAGTTTTGCGCCACGCGAAAATCGCTCATCGCTGCTAATTCTTCAATCATCGAAATTCTATATTTTTGGGAAATCTCCATAAAAATCGGCTCCCAAGCGGCGAAAGCGAATTTTTGATTTAACGCTTCGATGTCAACCGTCTGCGCCGTCCGGCTGATGAGAAACGACCGCGCCGCGCCTTCAATCGGGTGATAAGCCGCGTAATGCATAAATTTGTCCGCGTCGAAATTCGCGCCGAGCTCGCGGTTGATTCTTGTCAATAAATTTAAGTTGAATGCGGCGGTCACGCCTTGCGCGTCGTCGTAAGCCTGCCGGATTAAGCGCGGGTCTTTTTGTAAATCGAAGCCGATAAAAAGCAAATCATTTTCGTTCATCACCGCCCGCAAATCGCGGAAAAACTCGACGGCTTGCGGCTTGCTGAAATTGCCGATGTTCGAGCCTAGAAACAAAACGATTTTTCTGCGGTCGCTTTTCGCTTTGAAGGTTTCAAGAGTGCGAAAATAATCGCCCTGTTCGATTTGGATGGCGAGTTCAGGAAACCGAGCTTTGAATTTTTCAGTTAAAAAGTTTAACGCTTCCGCCGAAATATCAATCGGCACGTATGTAAATCGGGTGTTACGCCCAAGGAAATAATCAATCAGCAGCGAAGTTTTCGAGCCGTCGCCCGCGCCGAGTTCGATTAAATCAAATTGGTCTTCGCTTGCGCCGAACGCTCCGTAAATCTCCTTCGTCTGTTCGGAAAAAATTTCATATTCCACCCGCGTCAGATAGTATTCGGGCAGTTTCATAATCTCTTGAAAAAGCCGGCTGCCTTCGTCATCGTAAAAGTATTTGGACGAAAGATGTTTCGGATTCGCCGACAAGCCGCGCAAAACATCGTCGGCGAAAGTATTTTGTTGGGTTGCGGTTTGCATAAAATTTCTAGCTGCGAATGACGCGAATAAAAATTAGAAATAATTCGTGTTATTCGTGCAATTCATTGCTAATTTCCTCACTTGGCTAAACGGATTCCTGTGAACTGCCAACGAAGCGGCGGATGGAAAAAATTGCGATACGTCGGACGGCTGTGATTGGGCGAGGTGACGACGGACGCGCCGCGCAAAACCATCTGGTTAATCATAAATTTCCCGTTGTATTCGCCAATTGCGCCCTTCGCTCGTCTAAAATGCGGATACGGCAGATACGCGCTGTTCGTCCATTCCCAGCGCAAACCCCAATCAAATTTGTCGCTCGCCGCTTCCCATTCAAATTCGGTCGGTAGCCGCAGATGTTTCCAATCGGCAAACGCCGCCGCTTCGTAAAAAGACACGTGGCAGACAGGATTTTCCAAATTTATTTTTCGCAAACCGCCCAAGGTGAATTGAAACCATTCGCCGTCAATCTTTCGCCAGTAAAGCGGTGCGTTAATGTCGTTCTGATTGACCCAATCCCAACCTTCCGCATGCCAGAAACGAAAATCCCTGTAACCGCCGTCTTCGATGAATTCGAGATACTCGCCGTTCGTGACAAGCGATTTCGCAATCGCGTAATCCTGCAAATAAACGCGATGCCGTTCGAGTTCGTTGTCAAAACAAAAGCCGTCGCCTTCGTAGCCGATTTTAAAAATTCCGCCCGTCATTTCGGCAAATTCACTCGATGCGGTTTCGCCGCGTTCTTCGAGAATTTCTTTGGCGTAATAAACTGGGTTTGTCGGGTTACAACTGAACGTAAATTTGATGTCGGTCAGCAGTAATTCCTGATGCTGCTGTTCGTGATGAAATCCTAAAATCAAGAGGTTGCGAATTTCGCTCGACATATCGCGCTGTAGAAATTTCAGCATTTTTTCATCAACGTATTTCCGATACGCGAAAACTTCCTTGACCGTCGGGCGCGACAAATCGCCGCGCGCGTCGCGAACGGTTCTGGTGCCGACCGAGTTGTAATAACTGTTAAAAAGAAAACTGAACTGCGAATTAAATTCCTTGTAATTTTTCGAGAACGGTTTCAAAATCATTTCCTCGAAAAACCACGTCGTATGCGCGATATTCCACTTCGGCGGGCTGACATCAACCGTTGGCTGCGGAATATAATCTTCGGTTTCGAGCGGCGCGCAAATCGCTTCGGTGCGCTGCCGAATCATTAAATAGGTTTTTGCTAAATCTTCAGTGGCTGTTTTCTGCTGGTGTGTCGCGGGCATAACTTCTTACTCCGAATTTTTTATTTGTTTATTTTCGCATATTCCGCATAAACGGCAATCCGCCGCACAGCCTCGCGGCAAATTTCAGCCAAATAATAATCTTCGAAATTTTGAGCCGCTTGCAAAACCGCGATTGCCGATTCATCTCCGATTGCGCCCAGAGCAAATGCCGCTTCGCGCCGCGCGTCGGGCAATTCCCGTGAATTACGCAATGTCTGAATCAGAACGCCGGTTGCGAAACGAAACGCCGGAAATGATTCGTTTAACTTTGGATACTTCGGTTTTTCGATTAATTTATATTCGACGGGCAAGAAGTTTTCGGGCGTGAGAACCTGCGTTTCGCCCGTCTGAATAATCTGCGCGATTTGCCCGATTGAACGCGCCGCCGAACGACGCGCGAATTCTTCTTTTGAATTTGGGTTTCTTTGCAGAATTTTGACGAGTTCGGAAATTGCCGCCGCATCGCCGATTTCGCCGAGCGCGGCAATCGCCGCATTGCGAACTTCCGCAACTTTGTCTTTCTGTAAAACCTGAAGCAGCGAATTGACAGTTGACGGATTGCCGACTTTGCCGAGCGCGTAGGCGGCTTCGCGGCGGACGAGCGGCTTTTTATCGGCAAGCAGCGGAACGAGGTTTTGTGCGGCTTCGTCTTTGGGTAAAAAGATAATCGCGGCGGCGGCGGTCGCGCGAACGATTTCCGACGAATCTTTTAAGGCGGAAACGGCGAGTCGGGAAGTTGCTTCAGTCTGGCGGGTTTTGATTTCAAGTAGCGCGTCGCGTTTCTGTTCGTCGCTGCCGCGCGTGACTTTTTGCGCGAGAAAATCCGGTTCGGTCTGCGGGAAAACATCAACCGCAAAAAAGACGCAGAGAACGCACAGCAGTTTCGGCAAAAGAAAAACATATTTTTGCCGAAATTCTTTTCGCTGCGCTCCTGCGTCTTTGTGGCTTCGCGTCATATTTTCAGACAACTCGCAGCGCGTTCTGTCGCCGCACTCGTTCCCATTCCATCACTTGCTGCGCGCGACGATTTTCGCGTTTGCCGGACAGAAACACGATTAAATCATCGTTCGGTTGTGCGTCGGATTGTTTGGCGATGCGGGCGGAAAGGAGTTGAGAAATATAACCTGCGACGGCGGCAGTTTCTTTTTCGTTTAGTTTATCAATTTCGCTGGCGATTGTTTGGTTTGTTCGTTTGACCATTTTTCTGTTCCTCCCTTTTTTCGGGCAGACGGTCAAACCTTCACTCGCTGGATTCAAGTTTCAACCGTCGGCGTAATTGGTTTTCTCATTATTAAAACTTTCGTAAAAGCTGCTGCTCCTTGCTTTGAAAAAGCTATTTATGAAATTAACACGGAATTAATTTTCAGGCAAGAATTTGATTAAAACCTCAATATAAAAGTTAAAATGAATTGAAACAAAACTAGGAATCGCCGCTTCGTCTGAAAAACTTGACAACAAATAGGCTAACGGTTATCAATATAAATATGTTTTGGTTTCGCTCGCTCAACAATCTCGCCCTTAGATAGCCGCTCGTTAAATTCTTAGCGACGCGGCGCAACCGTCATTTAATCAAACGAAAACTTAATTTACAAACCGAAGAAAGATTAGTGGATAGATTCGTGTTTATTCGCTAAACTTGGCTTTTTATTTAGTAGAGGATTTATATGGACGAAAAATATTTTCCGCAGAAGATAGAACAAAAATGGCAGCGGCATTGGGCTGAGAATCAAACTTTTGAATGCGAAGCCGACGACTCGAAACCGAAGTTTTACGCGCTCGAAATGCTGCCGTATCCGTCGGGGCGTTTGCATATGGGTCACGTCCGCAATTATTCGATCGGCGACGCGCTGGCGTGGTATAAGCGTCTTCAGGGCTTTAATGTTTTGCACCCGATTGGCTGGGATTCATTCGGTCAGCCCGCCGAGCAAGCGGCGATTAAAAAAGGCGTGAATCCGCGCGAATGGACGGAGGAAAATATCAAGCAGTTGCGCGAACAGTTTCAGCGTCTCGGAATCGGTTACGATTGGCGCAGGGAAATCGCCGCGCACCGACCGGAATACTACAAGTTCGATCAATGGTTCTTTTTGAAAATGCTGGAGTTGGGTCTGGCTTACAAAAAGATGACCAAAGTCAACTGGTGTCCGTTTGATGAAACCACGTTGTCAAACGAGCAGGCTTCGGGCGGCGTGTGCTGGCGTTGCGGCAATCCGGTCGAGAAAAAGGATTTGGCGCAGTGGTTTTTGCGAATCACCGCATACGCCGAAGAACTGCTGTCGGGAATGGCGGAAATCGAAGCGGGCTGGGCGGAACGGGTTTTGACGATGCAGCGCAACTGGATCGGCAAAAGCGAAGGCGCGTTTGTTGATTTCGCGGTCGGAACGGAACGCCGTCATCCTGACGGCATTGCCTCCGAAGCAAACGCTGAAGATGCCGGCAAGATGCCGGCGCTCCAATCTATTCGCGTTTTCACGACGCGCATTGACACGATTTACGGCGCGAACGCGATTGTCGTCGCGGCGGAACATCCGATTATCGAGACGCATAAAGCGGAATTGTCATCGGAAGTTTTAGAGAAAATCGAGGAAATCAAACGCGAGAAAGCCAAGCCGACCGATTACGGCGTGGAGCCTGAAAAGGACGGCATTGATACGAATTTGAAAGCTGTCAATCCGTTCAGCGGCGAGGAATTGCCCGTCTGGATTGGCAATTACGTGATGATGGAATACGGCACGGGCGCAGTGATGAGCGTTCCGGCGCACGACGAGCGCGATTTCGAGTTTGCGACGAAGTTCGGGCTTCCGATTCGGCAGGTCATAACTTCAGAACCCGGCGCAGAGGCTTTACACGACTATCTGAGGACTTCAAATGTGGAGAACACGAATCAGGAATCACAATCCTCGCCTTCGGAATCGCAATCTTTAAGTTCCGTATCGCAATCCGGGACTTTAGGAACGCAATCCAAAAGCGACGGATTGCAATCCGAAGGTTCAGTATCGCAACCGCAAAGCTCAGTAACGCAATACGGAAGTGAAACATCGCAATCCGAAAGTCACGTATCGGATATGCAAAACGTAGATGCGGAAAATACATTGGTTGCGGCGTTCACCGAATACGGAGTTTTGATAAATTCCGGTGAATGGTCGGGCAAAACGAGCCGCGACGCGAAACGAGAAATGGCGGATTACGCCAAAGCAAACCGATTCGGCGAAACGGCGGTCACGTATCGCCTGCGCGATTGGGGTATTTCGCGCCAAAGATTCTGGGGCGCGCCGATTCCGATTGTCTATTGCGACGAGTGCGGTGCAGTTCCCGAAAAATATGAAAATTTGCCTGTGCGTCTGCCTGAAACCGCGCCGTTCACCGGCACGGGCGAATCGCCGCTCGCGCGCGTTCCCGAATTTGTAAATACCACTTGTCCGAATTGCGCTAAACCGGCGAAACGCGAAACCGACACGATGGATACGTTTGTAGATTCTTCGTGGTATTACTTCCGTTACGCTGACCCGCACAATGCGGAGATGCCTTTTGACCCGGAAATCATCAATTACTGGCTGCCGGTTGACCAATATATCGGCGGCGTTGACCACGCCGTGATGCACTTGCTCTACACACGCTTCTGGTCGAAGGTGATGCGCGACATCGGCTTGGTTGATTTCGATGAACCGATTGAAAAACTCTTAACACAGGGAATGGTCGTCGGCGAATCGTTCTACTCGACCGCGAAATCAAGCTACGTCGAGTCGGACGCGGTTGAAGTCGTGCGCGACGAAAAGGGAAGAGTCCTCGAAGCGAAATTGAAAGCCGATTCATCGCCCGTTCGGGTCGCTGTCGAAAAAATGTCGAAATCGAAATTGAACGGCGTTGACCCGAACGATATGATTGCGATTTACGGCGCAGACGCCGCGCGCATTTTTGCCCTGTTCGCCGCGCCCGCCGAAAACGAATTGGTCTGGCAGGAAACGGGCATCGAAGGTGCAATCAGATTCTTGCAGAGAGTTTACCGCCAAGTTTATCGGTGGCGGTCGGCAGTGGTCAGTGATCATTTAATAAATGAATCGAGTCAAAGCCTAGGCGCGAAAAAGTTGCGGCAGAAAACGCATCAGACCATCAAGCGCGTGACGGAGAATTTCGAGAGTTATCAATTCAACACGCCGGTCGCGGCGTTGATGGAACTCTCGAACGCGATTGGCGACTTTAAGGTCGAACCAAACGAAGCCAGCGACGGCGAATTGTTCGCCGTCAAAGAAGCGTTGCGCGATTTGATTTTAATGCTCGCGCCATACGCGCCGCATTTTGCCGAAGAAATGTGGGAAAACTTAACGGGCAGCGTACAGGGAATTCTAGAGTCGGGCGCGCGATTTCCAGTCGCCGACGAATCGCTGACGAAAGCCGACGAAATTGAAATTCCGATTCAGGTCAACGGCAAACTGCGCTCGCGCCTTTTGACTGCGCCCGACACTTCGAAAGAAGCATTGGAAGCGGCGGCTTTGGCGGACGAACGCGCCAAACAATTCATCGACGGCAAGCAAATCGTCAAAGTCGTCGTCGTGCCGAATCGTCTGGTTAATATCGTGGTGAAATAGGCTTCAGTTTTAAGAAGATTCGTTTTTAACTTGAATCCTGAAACTTTTTAACACAACGCCGACGTCGTCAATTTCAAAGTATATTCGTTAATCATAGTGACAGATTAAGTTGTCGCTAAATTAGGGCGCGTGTCAGAACCGTCGGTAGCGGGCGGGTCAATTCGGCGGCGAAAACCAGCCTGCTACCGACGGTTCTGACACGCTAACCGGCGGCGACGAAAATAACGTCGTCGGTGTCTTCTGAAATCGAACGCACCTGCACCGGCTGGTTAAATTTTTCACGTTTCGCCGAAACGCCGAATGTGTAAGTCGCGCCCGCCGGAACATCGGCGAAGCGGTAATAGCCGAACGGATTGGTTAAAGCCGTCCGAGTCACGCCGTTCGCATCAATCATCGTCACGCGGGCGTTGGCAATGCCGCGCCCTTTGAATTTGACGACGCGCCCGCCGACCGCGACCGAAGCGGCGGACGGCGCGATTGGACGAAAAACCGTGACGATGTTGTCGGCAGGACGACCGACGACGAGTTGATTATTTGTTGAATCGAAGGCAAAACTTTGCATCTCTCCGCCGCCTGCGGTTGTGCCGCGAACGCTGTTTGAAGCGGTAATCGCGCCGACTGTGCCGATGCCGGAGGCATAAGTAACGGCTCCGGCATCGGCGATTGCGCCGTTGTCCCAATTTCGACTTTTGACCAAATAGTTGCCGCTGCTCAAAACCGTCACGCCGCAGAACACGCCGCCCAAGCCGCAAAACGCGCCGCCGCCGACAAAATCGTTGGCGGTCGAACCAACCAAACTGTTGCCCGCCGAAACTGAGCTTCCCGCGCAGCCCGCCGTTCCGCTGCACAGCGTTACCGCACCGGCATCAGTTATCGCGCCGTTATCCCAACTTCCACTCCTGACGAGGTAATTACCGTTGCTCAGAGGTGTCGCCAGACTGCCGATGCCGCCGATTCGGTCATTGATTGTCGAGCCGGTTAAACTATTGGCGGTTGTCACTGTGCCGACGCAGCCCGCTGTGCCGTCGCACAATGTCACCGCGCCGGCTTGTGAAATTGCGCCTTTGTTCCACATCGGACTCATCACGACGTAATTGCCGTTAGTCAATGCCGTGACGTTCAAGCCGACCTGATCGTTAAATGTCGAACCGACCAAAGAATTCGCCAGCGTGAGCGTTCCCGTGCAGCCGGTCGTGCCGCTGCACCACCTGACCGATCCGGCAGCGGAATTGCTAATCGAAGAAAGCGGACTGCTGACGACATAGTTGCCGTTGCTCAACGCCGTCGCAAAGCGGAGAGATTCGCCCGATGCGGGACCGATTAGCGAGTTTGCCGCCGACACCGCGCCTGTGCAGCCCGTTGTTCCATTGCACCATCTGACCGCGCCGACATTTGTCTGCATCGTCGAGGGATTGTCCCAATCGCCGCTGCCGCTAACATAGTTGCCGTTACTCAATGCCGCCGCCGCGTTGATACCGTCGTTTGCCGTCGAGCCAACCGAACTGTTGGCGGGCGAAACAGTCATTCCGGCACAGCCGGTTGTGCCGCTGCAAAACGTCGTTGCGCCCGCATCGGCAATCGCGCCGTTATCCCAAAGCTGGCTTCGCACGACGTAGTTGCCGTTGGTCAAAGCCGTTACTCCGTTGAATCCGACTTGATCGTTCGCCGCCGTGCCAATCAACGAATTGGAGGTTGTTATCGTTCCCGTGCAGCCGGTCGTGATGTTGCAAAATGTTGCCGCGCCGACATCCGTTGTTGCGCCGTTGTCCCAAACAGGATTGGTGACAACGTAGCCGCCATTGGTCAAGGGAAATACGTCGCCGTTGCCGCCGAGAAACTCATTAACCGTCGTGCCGACCAGACTGTTGGATGACGAAACCGCGCCCGTGCAGCCCGCCGTGCCGCTGCATCTGGTTACGGCACCCGCGAAAGTTGCCGCGCCGTTGTTCCATAAAAAGCTCGACACGACATAATTGTTGTTGCTCAAAATCTTTATTCCGACAACGCCGACCTGATCGTTTGTCATTGAACCGACCAGCGAATTGACCGGCGAAACCGCGCCCACGCAGCCGGTCGTGCCGCTGCAAAATGTTACCGCGCCGACATCGGTGGTCGCGCCGTTGTCCCAAGACGGACTGGTGACGACGTAATTTCCGTTGGGCAACGCCGTGACACCGTTGCTGCCGCCGCCGACAAAATCTCCCGCCATTAAGCCGACCAAAGAGTTCGCCGCCGAAATAGTTGCCGGACAGCCGGTTGTGCCGCTGCAAAATGTTACCGCGCCCGCGCCGTCGTTCCGATTCTGAGCGATGACGACATAGTTGCCGTTTGCCAAAACGATTACGCCACCGAGTCCGGCACTGCTGCTTCCGACCATATCGTTGGCTGCGCTGCCCGTGATGGTATTAATGACGGCGAGCGTTACGCCGTTATACAAATAAACCCGACCGGCATCGGTCAATGCTCCCGCGTCGTAGCTTGGGTCGGTGACGACGAAGTTACCGTTCGGCAAAACGGCGACTTGCGTGCCGAACGATTCGCCGCCCGGCTGCGGACTCGGAATATTAGTTTGCATTTGCGCTGCCGCGTCCGTAACGGATAAAACTCTGATAATCAGAAAACCGAAAACAATAAACAGGGAATTTATTTTTTTCATAACGCTTAAAAATCCTGAAAAATTGAAATATGCGCCGTGATAGAGTTATACTCTCAAGCAATATCGAAAAAATTGTTTGGTGTATTTTAATCGAATCGAATAGGCGAAATCCGGCAAAAAAACGGAAAATATTCGGAAATTTTTTGTCGTTTCGGTAGGAAAAATGACGGCGACGGAAAACGGACACGAAAAAATCAACTTCGGCGGGTTTCGGCTCGAAGCCGAATCAAGGACGCTTTGGCGCGACGGCGCGGAAGTTCATCTGGCGAAACGCCCGTTTGACGTGCTGCGATATTTGATCGAAAACCGCGAGCGCGTCATCAGCCGCGACGAACTGCTCGATAAATTCTGGGACGGCTGCGACGTTTATGACGACGCGCTCAGAAAAACCGTCGGCGCGATTCGCCACGCGCTTTGTGACACCGGCAAACCGCCGCGTTTTATCGAAACTCGATACGGCAGCGGTTATCGGTTTATCGGCGTAATTAAAGAAAAGGAGAAAGCGGCAGTCGGCAGCGGCAGTTGCGCGAAGCATTCAGCAGAAAAAGCGAACGACAACAGACAACGGACAACGGACAACCGACAACGGACAGAAACCAAAGACCAAAAACCGAAGACCGAAGACTCAAAAATAATTTCCGAATTGAGAAACCGCAAAGTCTTCCTCGCCATTCTCGCCGTCGTTTTAATCGCGCTCGTGACGCTCGGATTTTACGTTTATTTTCCCGACGATAGTTTTAATTCGTCCACGCCGTCGAATCTGGTCGAAGCCGCCGCGCCCGTGCGTTCGATTGCGGTTTTGCCGCTGAAAAATTTAACGGGCGACGCGAATAACGAGTATTTCAGCGACGGCGTGACCGAAAGTATCATCGCCGAATTATCGCGCGTCAACGAACTCGCGGTCATCTCGCGCAGTTCGACGTTCGCCTTAAAGGGCAAGGAAATAGACCCGCGCGAAATCAAAAAGCGGTTGAGCGTTGACGCGCTTTTAGAAGGCGGCGTGCAGAAGCGCGGCGATAATTTGATAATCAATTTGCGGCTGGTCAGCACTTCGGACGGTCGCGTTTTGTGGACGAGTCAAAATTTCGAGCGACCGCTCGCCAACGCATATGAATTGCAGGACACAATCGCCTGCAACATTGCCCGCGAGCTTCGCGCCGAACTGTGCGACGGCGTGCCGAAAAGCGGCACGGCGAACGGCGCGGCGTATCAGGCTTATCTGCAAGGTCGGTTTTATTGGAACAAACGCACCGGCGAAGGAATTAAAAAAAGTATCGAATTTTACGAACAGGCGTTGCGCCTCGATAAAAATTATGCTTTGGCTTACGCGGGATTGGCGGAAAGTTACGTGCAGGGAATTTGGCACGTTCCGTTTGCGCCGAACGAAGTTTTGCCGAAAGCCAAAGCCGCCGGACTGAAAGCCGTCGAACTCGACGACAAATTGGCGGAAGCGCACACGGCTCTGGCTGGTGTCTATGGACTCGAATGGGATTGGTCGAAATCCCGAAGCGAAATTGAACGTGCCGTCGAACTCAATCCGCGCAACGCCCGCGCGCGCCACGTTCAGGCTTTTTGTTTTCTGGTCGCCGGGCGCAACGATGAAGCTGTTCAGGCAATCGAACGCGCCAGAGAATTAGACCCGCTCAATCTGGTCATCAACACCGACAAAGCGCAAATTTTTTTCACCGCGAATCGCAACGAAGAGGCTTTCCGGCAGTGGGAAAAAGCTCTGGAGCTAGACCCGAATTTCGCGCTCGCCTATCAACACCGCGCAACCGCTAATCAGGTTCTGGGAAACGAATCGGCGGCAATCGAAGATTTTGCAAAGATGATGGAATTAAACGGACAGCCGGCAGAGCAAATCGTCGTTTATCGCCAAATTGCTTCGAGAAACGGTTTGAAGGAAATTTATCGCAAAGATTTGAAGGATTTGCTCGCCAGAGAAAAGCGCGGCGAACCTATTTCACCCGTGCAAGCGGCGTGGCTCTCGACCGCGCTCGGACAAACGAACGAAGCATTTAAATACTTGGAGAAAATTTACGCCGAGCGCAGTGCCGAAGTCGTTATCGTGAAAACCAGCCGGTTATTCGACTCGCTAAATTCCGATTCGCGTTTTGCCGATTTGCTCAAACGCAGCGGATTGTCCGAATAGTTTCGAGTTCCTTCAGGCGGCTTTTCCGTTCGCACAGAAAAGCCGCCTGAAGGAACTCGAAACAGGCTTCAAGGCAGCGCGACAAAATTCACCGCATCGAGTTCTTCGCTAACGGAAATAACTTGCGCGGGGAAATTATAGCGGCGGTG
>CBDUBY010000035.1:0-24542 GCA_965365505.1 uncultured Pyrinomonadaceae bacterium
GTGTGGTCAACCAAACTCGCCCAATCGTGCGCCGTCGCCGATTCGCCCAACACCACACCAATCCGCGACGCGCCCGCGTCAACGATTCTTTTGACATCGGCACTGCAAAACGAAGCGTAATTATCCGCGCCGCCGCTGCTGTCGAGCTTCGACAAAACCAAATCCGTAATCTGCTCAACCAGTTTTTCGTAATTTCCGTTCGTTGAATTCGTCATTCGCTTAAACTAATTTCCACTCTTTCAAAACTTCCATCAAATTCGGCAAACTTTCCTGCCAGAACCACTCGGTTTTAACCCAAAGTCCGTCAATCGTCAGGCTTTCAAATCTGCCGTCAATCGAAATGGGCAGCATTTTGTATTTTCCGCCCGCGTCAAAGCCGTAAAAATTAGCTGTCCGGCGATTCGGGTCAATCAGCCAGTATTCCTTTACGCCCGCCGCTTCATATTCCTCAAACTTATCCTGCGTATCGCGCATCACGCTTTCAGGAGAAACGATTTCGACCACCAAATCCGCCGCGCCGTCAAAAAACTTCTCTTTCACGCGGTCGAGATTTTCCGTCTTGACGAAAAAAATATCCGGCTCGCGCCCTTTTATCTTGCCGTCCAAAACCATTTTCATCTGGTAAGGCTCGCTGCAAATTCTGCCGAGATTTTTCGCTTGCGTGTAAAACGTCAAAACAGTTAATAAAAAATTTGTTAAGAAATCGTGTCTTTGGGTTACGGACATCGGTTTTATCACCTCATCGTCAACGTATTCGGCGTATTGCCCGTCGTATTCGCGCAAAAATTCTTCGTAGGTTAATTTGCGCGGCACAAACGGCGCGGCGGTTGAGGTCGAGATTTCAGGATTTACTTGCGACATAATTTTTTCCTATTTCTTGCGAAGTTATTTTACGCTTGTTTTTTCTCTCGGCAAAACTCTAGCGGCGATATTGTTTTTCGATGTTCTCGATTTTCCCGACGCGCTTTTTGTGACGTTCTTCAGTTAGTTCAGTTGACAGCCACGCGGCGACGATTTCTTTTATCTCGGCAAAAGTATTCTGCCCGCTGCCCAAAGTCAGGACATTCGCGCCGTTATGCTCGCGCGAATTTTTCGCCAGCGCAACCGAATAACAAGCCGCCGCGCGAACGCCGGGAACTTTGTTCGCCGTCATCGCGCTGCCGATTCCCGCGCCGTCAATGACGATGCCGACATCAACCGATTTTTCGCCGACGGCTTTCGCAACCGCGTGAGCGTAGTCCGGATAATCAACCGCATCAGTCGAGTTTGTGCCGAAATCACGGACTTGAAAACCCGAATCAGACAGAAAGATTTTTAATTCTTCTTTGAATGGGAAACCGCCGTGGTCTGCGCCGAGAGCAATGGATTTTACTTTCGACGAACTTTTGCGCGAGGATTTTACGACGAGTTCGATGCGCTTGTCTTTAATTAAATCGGATGCGAGCGACGTGAATTTGACGTTTTCCGCCACACGAACTTTCGCGCCTTCGTCCAAGCCGCGCAGGTCGTCTTCGGTTATCAAATTCTTCGCTGATTCGTCGCGGTCGAACTCTTTGCCGACTTCATCTTTCAGCGAATTGACGACGACGCGCTGCGGGAAATTTTCCGGTTGCGGCTCGTCTTCGGTCGGCACGGTTGCCAAAACCTGTTTGACCAAAGCGCGGACACGCTCGCGTGTTTCATTATCAGTTGCCATAAACTTTTTCCGAATCTTAAATTGACGTTTCCAATTCTCTCACATAGTATTTTCCTAAACAATTAAACGCTCTTTTTTGGGGAATTATGCCAGCATCAACCATTCAAAAATCAACTGAATTCACCAATTCAAATCTCGAAGTTCTGCTTTCCGAAGAACAAATAAAGGCGCGAGTCGTGGAACTCGGCGCGGAAATCGCCGCCGATTACGCTGAAAAAGATTTGGTCATCGTCGGCGTGCTGAAAGGCTCGTGCATTTTTATGGCGGATTTGATTCGCGCCGTTGATTTGCCGATGACGATAGATTTTATGGCGGTTTCCAGTTACAAAGATGCGATGAAATCATCGGGCGACGTGGAGATTTTAAAGGATGTCAGCCAGCCTTTGCGCGGCAAAGACGTGATTGTCGTCGAAGACATCGTTGACACCGGCTTGACCTTGTTTCGCCTGATGGAAATCTTAGGCTCGCGCGGCGCAAGTTCGATCAAAATCGCCTCCTTGCTCGACAAACCCGAACCGCGCATCAAAAAAGATTTGAAAATTGATTACTGCGGTTTCCAAATTCCGAATAAATTCGTTGTTGGTTACGGTTTGGACGTAGCGGGACGCTACCGCAATCTGCCGTTTATCGGCGTGGTGAAAAATCCCGAACTTGCGTGAGAAGCGAATGAACAAAATGGCTTTCTTGACACGAACCGCCGGAAACCGATAACTTACAAACAAACTTGTGAGCGAAAAAAAAACAGCATTGACATTACCGAGCCGACTCGAATCGGTCGAAGAAGCGGCGATGCAGGCGGCAAAGTTCGCTGACCAAAACGATTTCGGCGACGATATAAAATCCGCCGTTGATATGGCGGTTCGCGAAGCGGTCGCCAACGCCGTCAAACACGGAAACCTTTTAGACGAAATCAAAAACGTTGAAATTACGTTTAAAAATCGAGCCGAAGGATTTGAAATTACCGTTCGAGATTTCGGCGCAGGTTTTGCGGTCGAAGAAGTTCCCGATCCGACGAACCCGGAAAATCTTTTAAAAGCGAGCGGGCGCGGCATTTTATTTATGCGCTCGTTTATGGATGAGGTCGAATGGTCTAATCACGCCGAAGGCGGTATGATGGTAAAAATGCTGAAAAAGCGGTAATTTAACTTGGACTTTTTGATTCGTATTAGTTTAAAATTTGCACTCAAAACTTTTTTCAAAATAGGAGATAAAAATGGCTGAACTTGATATTTCGGAACGACAGGCGGGCGATGTTACGATTCTCGATATGAACGGCAAAGTGACCATCGGCGAAGGCAGCGTCGCGCTTCGCACGACGATTCGCCGATTGCTCGGCGAAGGCAAAAAGAAAATTCTGCTCAATTTGGGCAGCGTCGGCTACGTTGATTCGAGCGGCATCGGCGAACTCGTTTCGAGCTTTACCGCCGTCAATAAAGAAGACGGCAGTTTGAAACTTTTGAACCTGACGCAGAAGATTCAGGATTTGCTGGCAATCACCAAACTTTTAACCGTTTTCGATGTGTTTGAAAACGAAGGCGAAGCGTTGAGCAGCTTTAAATAATTACCGACTCATTTAAATAATTACGAATTTCAAACTAAGAATGGCGAATGAAGACCAGTGGTTTTCAATTCGTCATTCTTAGTTTGAAATTCGTAATTGCATTTTTTGGGTAAAGCATCTTTCGCCCGCCAAATATCATCTTTAAAGGAGCAAAGGCGCAACACAGACCAGATAATCACCTTGTTATTCCCCTTTGATTTTCTCGTCCGTCTTGCGTCCTTTGCCAGTCTGATTTTCAAATATAAAAGCTAATGAAACGAATTTTACTGCTCGCCGTAATTTTAATTTTTTCTTTTAATCTCGACGCGCAAACTCCGCCAACGAGTTTTGATTTAACCGGCTACGGCGTGCGAATTGAGCCGGACAAACGGGTGATGACCGTGCTGGCGGCTTTGGAAGCGGCGGGCGTTGAAACGCCTCTGACGGCGGACGGCGAAAATTTTCGTCGTAAATTGAAAACAGATTTGCTCGGTTTAGACCCTGAACTGCGTCAAAAACTGGTCGTCTTTATCGAGCAGTATAAACGCCGTCATTCAAAAGCGTCGAACGCCGAAATAATCGCGCCGTTTGTTTCAATGGCTTATTCGCTTTCGCCTGTACCGGATTTGACCGACCCGCCGCGCGCGACTGATTTGCCCGGCGATTTGCTCGACGTGCTTGATTTCGCGCCGCTTGTGCGCGAATTTTATCGCGCCTCACTCGAATCGAAACCTGAAAATGTTCAGGTGCGAACTAAAATTGATGAATATGCCGCGAAAGATTATCAGAATGCCGGAACGGATTTGCGTCCGTCAGCTTACGAAATGGTCGGCGAACTGCTCGATTATCTGCACACCAAACCGCAGCTCATTTATATTGACCGCATCAAAACTCAATTGAAAGATGCGAAGGGCAAAAAGACTTTGGAAAAAGTGGAGAGGCGCGAACGCGAGCGGCGTTTCTACATTGTGCCGGAACTGCTTGCCCCGAAAGGCACGATAAATTTTATCAATGTCGGCGACGTTTATTACGCGATTGTGCCGCCAAAAACCGATTTGGGTCAATCGGAAGTCCGCCGCGCTTATTTGCAATTCGTCATTGACCCGCTAGTTTTGAATAACGCGAAAGATTTAGCGACGATGCGCGACGGCATCAAGGCTCTGCTCGACGCGCAGCGAAAACAAACGCCCGACATCTCGCCCGACGTATTTCTCGCCGTGACGCGCTCACTGGTCGCCGCCGCCGAAGCCCGTCAAATCGAGTTTGAAAAAACGCAGATTGCCACTGTCCAAGCCCGCCAGAAAATTGATCGAATGCAGACAGTTGACGAAAAAAAAGCGGTTTCCGCCGAACTCGAAGCGACGAAAAAATTGCTGGCTGATGAAACGGCTCTGCAGCTTTCCGAAGCCTACGAACGCGGCGCGGTTTTATCATTTTATTTTGCCGACCAACTAAAAGGTCTGGAAGATTCGGGTTTCGATATCGCCGGTTCGATGCGTGATATTATTCTTTCTTTAGACACGACAAAGGAAACGAATCGTCTGGCGCAATACGCCGATGCCAGAAAACGGGCGATTGCGGCGCGTGAGGAACGACGGAAAAACACCGGCAATCAGGAATTCGTCAGCGAAAATCCGGTGACGAAAAAATTACTTGAAATTGAGCAAATCACCAAATCGAAAAACTACGTCGAATCGGAAAAGCAGCTCAAACAATTACTCGCCGCTAACCCTTCAGAATCACGTATTTACTATGCGCTCGGTCGCGTGGCGAGCCTCTCCGCTGAAGATATAACCGAAGAGGAAGCGCGCAAAAAGCGTTTGGTAGAAGCGAAAACGGCTTATGAAACCGCGCTGGTTTCGGCGAGTAAAAATCCCGACCCGATAACCAAAAAACTTGACGCGGCGTTAATTTCTCTTTCCTATGTGGCGTTAGCGCGAATTTACGAATTTTACGGCGAAACAGAATACGCCGTCAAAATTTACGAAGCCGCCATCAAAGTCGGCAACGTCAGGGACGGCGCATACGGCGAAGCAGTCGCGGCGCGTGACAGGTTGATGAAAGAACAATAGAAAGATAGAAAGCAGAAATTTAAAAGGTGAAAAGTAATTCGACAACATTGTCTTGCTTTTTCACCTTTTCGCTTTTTCCCTTTTCTACTTTTTACTGCTAATTTTACTGAATGACTTCTGAATCTTTCCGAAGCGGCTACGTCGCTTTAATCGGTCGCCCGAACGCGGGAAAATCCACGCTTCTTAATCATCTGGTCGGCGAGAAAATCGCCGCCGTGTCCAACAAACCGCAAACCACACGGCATAAAATTCAAGGCATCGTCACGCTTGAAAGCGGGCAAATCGTTTTCGTTGACACGCCCGGCGTTCACAAACCCGGTTTCCTTTTGAATCGGCGAATGATGGCGGCGGTTCACGACGCGATTCTTTCGGTTGACGTGGTTGTGCTGATGCGCGACGCTTCGGTTTCGACCGGCAACGGCGACCGCTTTGTGTTTGATTTGGTCAAGCAATCGGAAAAAACGGCGGTGTTGGTTCTCAACAAAATTGACAAAATCAAAGACAAAAAAGAATTGCTGCCGCTGATTGAATTTTACGCGCGTGAATACGACTTTGCGGAAATTGTTCCTATCTCCGCGCTCAAAGGCGAAGCGATTGATAATCTTCTGAAACAAATCGCCAAACATCTGCCAATCGGCGAAGCGATTTTCGGCGAAGACGAAATGACCGATCAATCAATGCGAACACTGGTTTCGGAAATGGTGCGCGAGAAAATTCTGCAAACGACCGGCGACGAAATTCCTTATGTCACGGCGGTCGTCACGGAAGTTTACGACGAAACCGACCCGGACGTGGTGAGAATCCAGTGCGCGATTTTCGTCGAGCGCAGCTCGCAGAAAGGAATTATCATCGGCAAAGGCGGCATTAAGTTAAAAAAAATCGGCACTGAGGCGCGCGTTGATATTGAACATCTTTTAGGCAAAAAAGTTTTTCTCAAATTGTTTGTCAAAGTCGTCGAAGATTGGCGCAATCGTCCGCAAGACCTCGATGAAATTGGCATTGTGGAATAGCCGAATTATAAAATGAACATTACAGAATCCTGGTTTGCGCTCGCCGTCACGGTTGACGCGGAAGCGTCCGAAGCCATTGAATTTGCATTGAACGAACTCGATGCGCTCGGCACGGAAATAAATAATCTCGGCGTAAAGCAAGTGGAAACTCTGACCGTCATCGGTTATTTTCACGAACTGCCGGACGATGAAACGGTGCGAGTTGAATTAAACGAAGCGTTGCGGATTTACGGGCACGCGCCCGAAGCGGTTCATAAAACCGAGTGGCGCAAAATCGGAAATGTTGACTGGCTGTTCGAATGGAAAAAGCATTGGAAGGCGACGGAAAGCGGAAAATTTATCGTCGTGCCGCCGTGGGAAGACATCGAAAACACCGACAAAATTATCATCCGAATCGAGCCGAATATGGCTTTCGGAACGGGAACGCACGAAACGACGCGCCTTTGCCTGCAAGCCGTCGGCGATAATTTTCAGAGCGGAATGAGCTTTCTCGATGTCGGCACGGGAACGGGAATTTTAGCCGTCGCCGCCGCCAAATTAAATTCTCAAAGTTCTAAAATTTTAGGCTGCGATACCGATGTCGGTTCAATCGCCATCGCCAAAGAAAATGCTGAAATGAACGAAGTCGGCGACCAGATTGAGTTTCGCACCGGTTCGATTTCGGAAACGGATTTTGAATACGATTTCGTCTGCGCCAATGTAACCATTGATGTTATCGTTCCGCTGCTTCCCTTGCTGTTCGATAAATCAAAACGAATTTTAGTGCTGTCGGGAATTTTGAGAGAACAGCAGGAGCAGATTGTTTCTGAATTGGGAAAACTCAATGTAGAAAACCCGAAAATAGACTCGTCCGGCGAATGGATTTCGGTAACGATAGTGAGAGATTAACAACAATTGACAGAAAAAACAGTTTTGCCAAATGAAAGAAATAGAGCGTTAGTAAATTTATTAACGCTCTATTTCTTTCAATTTCGGTTGCTCACTGCGGCTTTTTCTCCGGCTGCACGGCGAGCGGAATATCGCCGTCGTCGGCAATCGTCAAAAGCGGCACGCGCGTTTTCGGTTTCTTTTTCGGAATGCCCAAACGCAACGTCGGCGGCAGTTTTTGACCTTCCGTAGTTCTGACCGTCGAAAGCATTTCGGAACGGCGCAGAATCGAGCCGCCGCGACCGGCAATCCACAAATCTATGCCGCCGCGATAAACAATTGCCTGCAGGGATTTGGTCGTAATGTTCGGCTGCATTTCCCAAGTATCGCCCCCGTTTTTAGTCAGCAAAACCGCGCCCTGTTCGCCGACGGCAATTGCCTCGTTCGGTTTGTAGGCGATAATCGCGTAGAGATTCATTTTGAGCGAAGATTCTTGGTCTTTCCACGTTTCGCCGCCGTTTTCCGTTCGCAAAATCGTTCCGTTCGCGCCGATGGCGTAACCAATTCGCTCGTTATAAAAATCTAAAGCGTAAAGGTTTTCTTCTAAATTGGTTTTAATTTTTTGCCACGTCACGCCGCCGTCAGCCGTCGTCAAAATCGTTCCTTTATCGCCGACGACCACGCCGCGTTTTTCGTCGAAAAATTTCACGTCTTCGAGCCACGCTCTGGTTCCCGATTCAAATTGTTCCCAATACGCGCCGTTTGAATCCGAGCGCAAAATCATACCGTTCGCGCCGACGGCAAAGCCGGTTTTTTCGTTAATAAAATCAACGCCGAGCAAGTCTTCCGTCACGCCGGAGCTGCCTTTGCCCCAACTCGCGCCGCCGTTGGTGGTTCGCAAAATCGTTCCTTTATCGCCAACGACCAGACCGCGCTCTTCGTTAATAAAACTGAGCGCGTTTAAGTTTTCTTCCACACCCGAATAAACGGGAATCCAATCCGCGCCGCGATTATTCGTAATCCAGGTCTTCCCTTTCGAACCGACTGCCAAACCGATATTCGCGTCAAAAAATGTGATGTCGTTGACATCTTCGCGACCACCTTCGCTCAATCGCTGCCAACTGTAACCGCCGTCGTCGGAACGAATAATCAAACCGTTTTCGCCAACCGCCCAACCCGTGAACTGGTCGGCGAAACACATTGAAACGAGCTTCGGATTCGTGCGGATATTAAACGGCAGCCAAGTTGTGCCGCCGTCGCCGGTCAGCCAAATCATTCCGTTCACGTCGGTCATAAAACCGTTTTTTTCATCGGCGAAACTCAAAGATAAAAAATCGGCGCGGCTGAAAATATTCACTTTTTCCCAACTCTCGCCGCCGTCAACGCTTCGCGCGAGGCAGCCGCCGTAACCGACGGCGACGATTTTATTCGCCGACAAATAACTCGCGCCCGACATTAAAAAACCGTCGCAGGGCTTATTTAATTTCCACGTTTCGCCGCCGTTCACCGTTGATAAAATCGCGCCGTTCGTTCCGACGACGACGGATTTTTGCGCGTCGAAAGTCGTGACTTTTAGAAGATGCTCGGTTGTTCCGCTCGGTTGATTGAGCCACGTCGCGCCGCCGTCCGATGTTTTCAAAATTCGCCCGTAAGTTCCGACCGTCCAGCCCGTCTGAAAATCTTCGCCCGTCAGCGCAATGCCGTAAAAGTGGTCTTTGATTTCAATTCGGCTGCGCTTCCAATCTTTGCCGCCGTTGTCGGTAGTGTAAATCGCTCCGCGCCCGCCAACGATGACCGCGTTTTTTTTATCTCTGACAAATACGCCCGAAAATGTCGTATCGCCTGCAACAAATTGTTTTTGCCACCGAAAGCCGCCGTTTTCCGTCCGTAAAATCGTGTTATCAGAGCCGACGGCAAAGCCGGTTTCTTTATCTTTAGCGAAATGAATCGAGTAAAGCGGATTGCCCTGCGGCAGCGGATTTTGCCAAACCCAACCGAGCGCGCCTTGTTTTTGCGCGAAAACACTAAGAGAGAAAAGGAGAAAGAAAAACAAGGAGAAAAAAAGTTGCGGCGAAAAGAAGAAGATTAAGTTTCCTCCTCTTCTCCTCTTCTCCTTGTTTCCTCCTCTCTTTTTCTCTTCTCTTTTCATCAGATTTCCACCACTCCGATTTCCGCTACCGCTTCGTCCAGAGTCTTTTCGTCAACCCGCCCGATTTCCGCCGTGTGCCGCGCCATTTTATCGGCAACTTCCTGAACCGCGTGACCGGCGTGTCCCTTTGTCCACTGCCAGATTATTTGATGTGTTTTCGCCGCGTCGTCGAGTTTGCGCCACCAATCGAGATTCGCTTTTTTGCGAAAACGTCCGCTCATCGTTTCAACGACGTAGCGCGAATCTGTAATAATTTTCACCTTACAAGGCTCGCGCAAAGTTCTCAGCCCGATCCAAGCCGCCGCGATTTCCGCCTGTTGATTCGTGGCTTCGCCCAAAAACTCGCCGAATGCACGCCAATAACCGCGATAACCAAGTACTGCGACCGCTGCCGCGCGCGGTTTTCCTTTGCCGTTGCCCAAACTCGAACCGTCGCAGACGATAGTGACTTCTTTCATAAAAAACAAGTGAGAAATAAGAAGTGAGAGGTGAGAAATTATCGCTTGTTCTCACCTCTCACTTCTTATTTCTCACATTAAGGTCAAACGCCGCTTGCGTCATCAAATTCCAACTGCTCTAAAATCTGCTGCGCCTCTTCGTTATCAAATTCAAAAGCCTGTTGTTCGATGGCGTTGCGGGCAATCTCATAGTAAAGCTGGTCGTCGAGCAGCGGAACCAGATGCGCCACAGGCATCATCGCCAGCGTTTCGTATGCGACGGCGCGGATTTGCGCCAGTTCGGTTTGCCTGATGATTTCCGCAACTTCGCCCGCCGAAAATCTCTGGGCGAGAATATCCGCCAACTGGTCGAGGTTGTCAAAATCATTGCGCTGGACGGTTCTGGTCGCCAATTGAATAAAGACTTCGGCAGAAGCGGTCTGCGTCTGCAAAACTTTAGCGCAGGTCGCCGCCAGTTGTTTTATCTCGCTCAATTTTTCCGCGTCTTTTTTGACTTCTGCGTCCTTCGCCTGTTCGTCGAGGGCAGAAAGCAGACGGCTGAGTTCCCACTCGGCGTGAACGTCGTAAGAAAATTTTTGTGTTTGCGGACTGACCGAGTTTGTGCTGCCTGAGGCAAGCGCACCAACCAGCATTTTTTTTGTCATCGGGCGCAACCCTTCCCAAACACTTATGACTCGCGCGCCGAAATTTTTAATCGTCATTTCAATCTTCTAATCTTGCAACAAAAGAGTCGGTTTGTAAATCGGAAATTAGCCGTCAATCCGTGACTTTTCTGTTAACTGATTTTGATGCCTGTTCCGCCAGACGGGTTTGCATTTCTTGTCTAATTTCTTCTCGCACCTCTTCTTCGTCCTCCGCTTCAAAAACCTCAACTAGAGCAAACGGCGCGTCCGCCAAACTTCTCAATTCCCACGCTTCGCGTCCTTCTGCCGAAGCGCGGGAAAACCAAAGCGCGTCAGATTCGGACGAAACTATTTCAACCTGCCCGAAGAATTCAAGCGGCAATCTTACTTTCGCAGAAAGCAAAACACGGCGTAAAATCCAGCCGTGTTTTTCGTATTGTTTCAGAATTGCCTGAAATTTTTCGGGACTAATCATTCTTACGGTTTAGTCTTTTCCTTTGGGACTTCGATTGATTTGGTTTCGTTAGCACTCGGAACCGGATTTTTCGTAACGCTGTTGCTGTTCATTTCAGGAAACTTTGTTGTGTTGGAAGGCAGCGGTATTGATTTGTTCGAGGCTTCCGTTTCGACTTGTCCTTTGCTTTTCGGAATCGCGTTCTGCGGGTCGAAAGTATTTGCAAAAAGGTCGCCAACGGCGAGTTTCCAGCCGCCGTCTTCAAGTACAAACGGCAAATCTTCCCAACGATTCTCGCGTTCGTTTTTAACTTCGATTTTGCCGAAATTACCTTTAATGCGCTCGTCGCGGATTTCCGTTATCGTATCGGCGAGCGTCGGCGCGACCAGCCCGTTTTCGAGAATCTGGTCAATTGATTTCTTCTGCTGTCCGGCAGACATTTCAGCCAAGCCGAGCGAGCCTTTCGACATCAAACCTCTAATTGTTGCTTTATCCTTTGCTTTGACCGCCGCGTAAAGCATTTTGTAGGCTTCGGTCGGCGATTGCGCTTTGACGGTCGGCGCGGCTGCCGTTGTTGTATTGGTACTGTTTGCCGTTTGCGTTTTCTGACACGACGAACCGACGAGCGCGAAAGTTAATAGAAAAAGGAAACTGATAATTTTATTTTTATATCTCATTATTTCTCCACGAATTTATCGGGTATTTTGTGAGTATAAATGATATTTACGAGAAAAGTAAAAGAGGTGAGCATTCACGAATTAGAAAAACAGGCGAGGATTTTCATTTCTTACGTTTTACTTCTCGCCGCTTATATTTGTTTTTTCCTTGCACAATGGACTTGATTTGTGTTAAATCATAAAGAGAGCCGAAGTTGCTTTCTTCATCGGCTCGCATCCCAAAGTGGATGAATTCCTTCCACATTCCTGATATTCAGCCAACGTAAAATCTTTTGAAATCATCAATTGTAAGACACGATTTTCGCCAAAGCTATCGCGAAAAATCTGTTTGATATTTTTGTTTATATTTTGACTGGAACGCTTCTTGAGAAAAAGCGTTGTTTTGTTTGACGAGGAGAAGAAAATGAAAAACGAAACTGCTAAGAAAAGAGAAACAGGCGAAAAATTTGTGCTGCTCGACCCCGATTTGAAAAGCCCGCGCGCCAAAGATTTTGAAGACAAATTATCGTCGTTCATCGTCGGACAGGAACGCGCTGTACGGCGGATGAGCGGACTTTTCCAAATTTATTTAGCGGGGATGAACAATCCGGCGCGACCCGTCGGAACGCTGCTTTTTTTAGGTCCGACGGGTTCGGGAAAAACGCGCGTTGTCGAAGCGGCGGCGCAGGTTCTGTTCGGCGAACCGCATTCGGTCGTTAAAATTGACTGCGCCGAATTTCAACACTCGCACGAGATTGCCAAACTTATCGGCTCGCCTCCGGGATATTTGGGACACCGCGAAACGTCGCCGATGCTGACGCAGGAAAACCTGGACAAAGCGCACACCGACGAAACGAAGTTAACCTTTGTGCTGTTCGATGAAATCGAAAAAGCGTCGGACGCGCTCTGGCAACTGCTTTTAGGAATTTTGGATAAAGCGACCTTGACGCTCGGCGACAACCGCCGCGTTGATTTTTCGAAAACGGTCGTCATTATGACTTCCAATTTGGGCGCGCGCGAGATGTCGGAGATGATCTCCGGCGGTATCGGTTTCGCGCCGACTAAATCACAGAAAAATCAGGACGATAACGAGATTGACACAAAAATCTACCGCACTGCGCTCGAAGCCGCGAAACGCAAATTTTCGCCGGAGTTTATGAACCGCATTGATAAAGTCGTCGTCTTTCGCAGTTTGAAGGAACATCATCTGCGCCAGATTCTCGACATTGAACTGCGCGGCGTTCAGGAACGCATTACCGATTCCGCCGGGACAAAATTCGCCTTTGAATGCACCGATGCGGCGAAGGAATTCTTGCTCGGCGAGGGCATTGATTTGAAATACGGCGCACGCCATTTGAAGCGTGCCATCGAACGCTTTTTGGTTTATCCGCTTTCCAATTTGGTCGCCACCGAGCAAGTCGAAACCGGCGATTTGGTAACAATTGATTTCGACGGCGAACAACTCGTCTTCACTAAAGAATCCGGCAAAATGATCGTCAGCGATGCGGACGGCGAAATGTTCGATTACGAACCGGCGACAAAATCCGATGCCGTCGGATTACCGATGCCGCAAGCCCAAGCCGCCGCCAGCGGAAAAGGAAGCAAATCGAATAATGAAAACCAGGAAAGCTAAATTCGAGTTTAACTAAACAAAAAGGCGGGCAGCGAAAATTTTCGCTGCCCGCCTTTCAATTCTTCAAGAACACTTTATTTTCTAAAATTTCCAATTCAACGCTCTCTTAACCGCTTCATTCCATCTTTCGCGCATCTCTTTTATTTTCGTATGCGGCATCTGTGGATTAAAAACTTTGCGGGCTTGCGAATGATTTTTCAACTCTCCTTTCGACTTCCAAAACCCAATCGCCAAACCTGCCAGATAAGCCGCACCGAGCGCGGTCGTTTCGGTAATGCGCGGACGCACGACCGGAATCTGCAAAACGTCGGCTTGAAATTGCAGCAGCGAATCGTTCGTCGTCGCGCCGCCGTCAACGCGCAATTCTTTGAGTTCGATTCCTGAATCTGCCTGCATCGCGTCGAGCAAATCCGCCGTTTGAAAAGCGATTGATTCGACGGCGGCGCGGGCGATATGCGCTCTGTCTGTGCCGCGTGTCAATCCGATTATTAAACCGCGCGCGTCCTGATTCCAGTGCGGCGCGCCCAAACCCGCAAACGCCGGAACGAAATAAACGCCGCCGTTGTCCGCGACCGAATTCGCTAACGCTTCGACATCACTTGAATTTTCGATAATTCCCAAAGCGTCGCGCAACCAGCCGACGACCGCGCCGCCGATAAAAACGCTGCCTTCGAGCGCGTATTCGGTTTGCCCGCCGATTTTCCAGCCGACGGTTGTCAGCAAATTATTTTCCGACTTTTTGATTTCCGTTCCCGTATTTTGGAGCAAAAAACAGCCGGTTCCGTAAGTGCTTTTCGATGCTCCCGCGTCAAAACAAAGCTGTCCAAAAAGCGCGGCTTGCTGGTCGCCCGCGATGCCCGCAATTTTTATTCCCGCCAACTCATTCGGCGTTTTTACTTCGCTATAAACTTCCGATGAAGAATAGACTTCGGGCAGAATGCTGCGCGGAACGTCGAAAATTTCCAAAAGCTCATTGTCCCAATCTAAACTTTTAATATCGAAAATCATCGTCCGCGATGCATTTGATACATCGGTCAAATGCCGCTCGCCGTTCGTCAATTTCCAAACCAGCCAACTGTCAACGGTTCCAAAACAAAGCTCGCCGTTTTTCGCCTGAATTTGCGCGTTAGGCACATTTTCCAAAATCCAATTTATCTTGCTCGCCGAAAAATATGCGTCCGTCTCAAGCCCGGTTTTTTCTCTAATTAACTCGGCGTGATTTTTCCTGATTTCATCACAAAAAGCGGAAGTCCGACGGTCTTGCCAGACAATCGCGTTGCAGATTGGCTCGCCTGTTTTTCGATTCCAAAGGAGCGTCGTTTCGCGCTGATTCGTAATTCCGATTGCCGCAATGTCCCGGGCAGACAAGTTTGCTTTCTGCAACGCTTCGATTGCCGTTTGCGATTGCGTTTCCCAGATTTCCTGCGGATTGTGTTCGACCCAACCGCTCTGCGGATAAATCTGCGCGAACTCTTTCTGCGCGGCGGAAACGATGCGGCTGTCTTTATCAAAAACAATTGCCCGGCTGCTGGTCGTTCCCTGATCTAATGCGAGAATATATGGCATTTTTCGGTTTCAATAAAAATTTCAGATGCGCGTTAAGCCGTAATCGCAATACTCGATCAGCGGACATTGCTCGCACAACGGCTCGCGCGGTCGGCAGATTTGTCTGCCAAGCCGAATCAGATTAACGTGCAGCGAATAAAATTTTCCCGTCGGCACAAGCTCATCGAGAAGCCGGTGCGCCTTCGTATCGGTAATCTTTTCGGGCAAAATTCCCATTCGTCTTAAGACGCGAAAAATATGCGTGTCGAGCGGAAATACTTGTTTGTGACACGCGAACAGTAATGTGCAGGCAACGGTTTTCGGTCCGATGCCGCGAAAGGTTTGCAGATAATCGCGCGCCTCATCATCAGGCATTTTCTCGATTCGTTTGAGCGAAAGTTTTCCGCTCGTTTCTTTTAATTGTTTGAGCAAATCTTTGATAACTTTTGCTTTTTGATTCGCCAGACCGCCGAGCCGAATCGCGTCGGCGATTTCTGTTTCGTCAGCCGCTAAAACCGCGTCCCAATTCTTAAGCTGTCGCTTCAAATTTTTGAAAGTGCGGTCGCTGTTCGCATCGCTTGTCGCCTGCGAAAGAATGATGTTTATCAACATCGCCAGCGCGTCGCTTTTCGGCGCGAGCTTCGGTTCGCCGAACGTGCTTTCCAGGTTTTGCACGATATATGGAAAAGGTTTTTCTTCTCTGACCTTCTCAATAAAATTCGTATAATTTGCGATTGAGGAATTACCAGCCATTTCGGGTTTTACAATCTACACTTTATCGAGCGCGTTCTCCAGATCTGCAATCAAATCTCGAACGTCCTCGATGCCGACCGAAAAACGAATCAAGCCGTCGGTCACGCCCGCTTTCAATCTTTCTTCCGATGAAAGTCCGGCGTGCGTCATCGAAGCCGAATGCTGCAAAATCGTTTCAACGCCGCCGAGCGAAGTCGCCAGAGTACAAATCTTGACGTTATTGACGAATCTTTTTCCCTCTTCAACGCCGCCGACATCAAACCCGATCATTCCGCCGAAACCATTCATTTGTTTTACAGCGACCGCGTGGTTTTGATGTGACTCCAACCCCGGATAATAAACCGCTTTTACTTTCGGATGTTTTGACAACATATCTGCCAAAGCAGATGCATTTTGATTATGTCGCTCCATTCTCAAAGCCAGAGTTTTGATTCCGCGCAAAACCAGCCAGGCGACTTGCGGAGCGATGTTTCCGCCGTAAAGTTTCGTCGTATTTAATCGCGCCTGCTCAACGATCTCTTTTTTTCCAACCATCAAGCCCGCCGTTAAATCGCTGTGACCGCCGAGATACTTCGTTGCGCTGTGGATGACGACATCAACGCCGAGAGCGAGCGGACACTGGTTGAAAGGCGTGGCGAAAGTATTGTCGGCGATGGTGGTTATATTATTTTCCCGCGCAATCTTTGTTACCGCCGCAATATCGGTAATTTTTACCAGCGGATTGGAAGGCGTTTCGATCCAAAAGATTTTTGTGTTCGGCTGAATCGCCCGCGAATAACTTTCCGCATCGGTCGCATCAACAAAACTCGTTTCGATGCCGAAATTTTCAGCCAGATGTTTTAGAAAAAATGTCGTTGTCGAATACATCGAATCGGGCGCGACGATGTGGTCGCCCGTTTTAACAACGGTCAAAATCGCTGCCGAAACCGCCGCCATTCCCGACGCGAAAGCCAGAGCCGATTCGCCCGATTCAAGTTCGGCGATGGCTTTTTCCAACGCGGCTTGCGTCGGATTTCCCAATCGCCCGTAAAAATATCCTTCCTTTTCGTGATTGTGAATTGCCGCGCCTTCATCAGCGTCGGAAAAGGCGAAAACCGACGCGGTGTAAATCGGAACGCTGACCGCGCCGAAATTTTCCGTCCGGTCTTCGCCCGCGTGAACCGTCAAAGTATTAAAAGATTTTTCCTGCATTTTGTTTCTCCAAAAATAAAAACACAGATTAGCACAGATGAAAGGCGATGCAAGACGCTGACGCTCAAAATAAACCGACGGCGAAAAATTCAATTTGCCGTCGGTTTATTTATTGTTTCGGCTTCCGAATAAAATCGTCCAGCCATTCACGTAATTGGTCGCGCACGGCTCGAAAAATCTTCAGCCGCGAATCGTAATCGCCGACGGTTTCAGGCGGCGGGTCGGTAAAACTTTGGTGAATGCGTGTCGCATTGCCGGAAAAAACAGGGCAAGTTTCTTTAGCATTATCGCAAACCGTGATGATGTAATCGAAATTTTGCCCGGCGAATTCGTCAACTGATTTCGAGCAATGACCGGAGATATCAGTACCGATTTCGCGCATCGCTTCAATGGCTTCCGGGCGCACCTTGCTCGGCGCGACACCGGCACTTTCAACTTCAAAATCATCTCCGCCTAGCTCACGCAACAAACCTTCCGCCATCTGGCTGCGGGCGGAATTTCCTGTGCATAAAATCAAAACTCTTTTTCTTTCAAACATAATTTTAATTTTTTAGCTTAATTGCGGGTTAAATTTAGCTTTTTGCCGAAGCGCGACGCGAACTAAAAATATCAAGACCGGAACTTCGATCAGCGGACCGATGACGGCGGCAAATGCCACGCCCGAGTTTATTCCGAAAAACGCGATGGCGACCGCAATTCCGAGTTCAAAATTGTTTCCGGCGGCGGTAAATGCCAGCGCGGTGCTTTTCGCGTAATCGGCACCGGCTTTTTTGGCAAGATAAAACGCGCTGAAAAACATTATTACGAAATAAATTATCAGCGGAATGGCAATTCGCACGACATCGAACGGGATTTCGACAATCAATTGTCCTTTGTAGCTGAACATCACGACGATTGTAAAAAGCAGAGCGACGAGTGTGATCGGACTTATTTTCGGGATAAAAACATTTTCATACCAATCTTTCCCTTTAAGTTTCAGCAAAACAAACCGCGTCAGCATTCCGGCAAAAAACGGGATTCCGAGATATATCAAAACGCTTTCCGCGATTTGAAAAATGCTGACGCTGACTTCTACGCCTTTGACTCCGAATAAAAGCGGCAAAATCGTGACAAAAATATATGCGTAAATGCTGTAAAAAAGAACCTGGAAAATGCTGTTGAATGCCACTAATCCGGCAGCGTATTCGTTATCGCCTTTCGCCAAATCATTCCAGACAATTACCATTGCGATACAGCGGGCGATGCCGATCATAATCAGTCCGACCATATAATCCGGCTTGTCTGGAAGCAGCAAAATCGCCAGGAAAAACATCAGAAGCGGTCCGATAATCCAATTTTGCACGAGCGAAATCACAAGAATTTTAATGTTGCGGAAAACTCCAGGAAGTTCTTCGTATTTTACTTTGGCAAGCGGCGGATACATCATCAAAATCAAGCCGACGGCTATCGGAATGTTGGTCGTTCCCGCTTGAAATTGATTGATACCCCCCCCCGTTTGCGGTAGAAAATAACCGAGCGCGACCCCGATTGCCATTGCGGTAAATATCCACAAAGTCAGATAGCGGTCAAGAAACGAAAGTTTTCCGACAGCGGCAATTTCATAAATTTTCATAAACAAATATGCGGCAAATTCGCATCGGGTAATAGCTGGCAAATAGCGGCTGAATCAGAATCATCAGCCGCTTCAAAAATAAATTGCTCGCTCATTATTTCAGTTTTATTAAGACGCGCGATCTTAACAGCAAGCCGCGCCAGTTTTTTCTGTTTTTCCAATACCGACGGGTGACGGAGCGCAGCACACAGACGCGGCGATGTCTTTGTCTTCCGTGTTTCCCAGAACGACAAAAACTTCCCAGCGATTGCCGTCCGGGTCTGAAACCCAGGTTTTATCCTGCATCGCGTAACAGCAGTCGGTCTGCATTTCTTCCAAAGTTCGCAAACCGCTTTCGTTCCAACGCGCCGTCATTTCCAAAACTTCTTCGGTTGATTCGACCTGCAAACCGAGATGCGAAAGCGAGCCGCCTTTCTCGAAGTTAGTCTGATTCATCGTCAGATTCAGCGGCGGATTGGCGACATCGAATTTTGCATAATCAGTTTTAAGTTTGAACGGCTCGACACCGAACATTTTTTTATAGAACTCGACGCTTTTGGTAACATCGCTGACATTCAGCGAGATGTGTGTTTTCATGTTTTTTCTCCTAAACAAATTCATATACGTTAAAACGAATATGTTAAGGCAAATATATTCTCATAAAAAAAGATTGTCAAGACAAAAATGAATTTTTGTGATAAATTATTTTTATGAAGGATGAAAATCATCTGGCGGAAATGGAGAATTTGTTTTTGGCTCTGGCGGATAAGACGCGCCTTCGGATATTGAATCTGATGCGCGAAGACGAAGTATGCGTCTGTTATTTTACGGAAGTTTTAGGCGAGAGTCAGCCGAAAATATCGAGACACCTGGCGTATCTGCGAAATGCCGGAATCGTTTCGGCGCGGCGCGAAGGCAAATGGATGAATTATAAAATCGAATTCCCGGAAAACCCTTTCGCCGCCGCGTTGCTTGGCGATACGCTTCGATGGTTGAAATCGCAAACTGAAATGAGCGGCGAATACGAAAAACTGGCACGGGTTTGTTGCTCGGTCGAAGTTCCCGTAACTATCGCCCGTGCGCCGACACCTAAAACATTCGTTCAGGCGAATGTAAGACACGCAAAAAAAGAAGAACTGGAAACTTTTCTTTTATAAATTTTCTTTCGTGTTTTTCGGGTAAGGACAATGGCGACAGCCGTTGCCGCAGCAATAGCCGCGTTTTCTGAGAAAATATTCGGTTAAAACCATCAAGCCGTTTTCAAAATAATAGTCAACGTCTTCGACAAGTTTTTTCGGCTCGGAGTTTTCGATTTTAATTTCCATTTACTTTGCACATCAACTCGCTGACGGAAAATACAAAGCTAAAAATTCCCTGTTGCCGTCCGCACCGGTAATCGGCGAATCAATCACGCCCGAATCTTTCAAGCCGCACGTTCCGGCAAATAGATTTATTTCCTGGACGACGCGCGCGTGTTTTTCCGTTTCGCGGACAACGCCGCGTGCGCCGACCTCGTTTCGGGCAACTTCAAATTGCGGTTTTATCAAAACGATTATTCGTCCCGCTTCATTTAAAAGCGGAACGAGCGCGGGCAAGATTTTTTTCACTGAAATAAACGAAACGTCCATCACGATTAAATCGAATTTTTCGGTAAAATCTTCCGGCTTCAGATTACGCGCGTTGACATTTTCCCTGACTTCGACCCGTTCGTCGTTTCTTAATTTCCAATCAATTTGATTCGTGCCCACATCAACGGCAACGACTCGCTTCGCGCCGTTTTGCAGCAGGCAATCGGTAAATCCGCCGGTTGACGCGCCGATGTCGAGACAAATATATTTGTCTGGGCGAATACGAAATTGACGCAAAGCCTCTTCTAGTTTCAAACCACCGCGCCCGACGTATTTATTTTCCGGCGAATCGCCTTTGATTCTGATTTTCGCATTGTTCGCAAAAGTTTCCGAAGATTTTTCGACGCGCCGTTCGTTGACCAGCACCACGCCGCTCATCACTAACGCTTTGGCTTTCGGGAGCGAATCGGCGAATCCGCGCTCGTTGAGTAGTTCGTCAATTCGCGTTTTTTTCATTGCTCAATACTGTCTGCCGCAAATTCCGTTAATTCAAACGCCGCCGCCGTGTAGGAAATCCGAATCGGGCGACAGCAAACTTCGCAATCTTCGATATAACTTTGTTCATTGATTGATAAATCCAGAATCATCGAAATTTTCTGCCAGCAATACGGGCAAGTGAAATAATGTTCAATTTCCATTTAGCGTTTCTAATAATCGGCTAATTTTATAAACCGTTGGCTCAGATGATATTCTGCTGTTTTCCGAATGCTTGCGGAAAATTCGACTGTAACAAAAATGTCTAGAAAATTAAAATTATCTAAGTTCGCTCGCTATGCCTGGTTTGTTCTGGCATATAACATCGTCGTCATCGTTTGGGGCGTGTTTTTGCGCGCCTCAAAATCCGGCGACGGCTGCGGGCAGCACTGGCTGACCTGTCACGGCGAAATTATCCCGAGCGCGCCGGAATTAAAGACTGTTATCGAATTTTCGCACCGGCTGACGAGCGGTCTAGCTTTTATCGCCGTGCTGATTCTGTTGATTTGGGCGTTTCGAAAATTCGCTAAAGGCGACACGGTGCGAAAGACAGCCGCGGTTTCGTTTGTCTTTATCATTACCGAAGCACTCGTCGGCGCGGGACTTGTTTTGACTGGAAACACGGCGGAAACTTTAACGGCGGCGCGTCCGTTCTGGATGGCTGGACATCTGATAAACACATTTATTTTACTGGCTTTTCTGAGCTTGACGGCGTGGTTTGCAAGCGGTGGAAAACCTTTTAACCTTAAGGCGCCGCCAAAGGTTTTGCTGTTTTTGTCGTTAGCGGTGACGGGAATCTTGCTGGTCGGGTTGAGTGGTTCGGTCGCGGCTTTGAGCAGTATGATTTTTCCGTCCGAGACGCTGACCGAAGGCATTGCGAAAGATTTTTCGGCGACCTCGCATCTGCTTCTTCGGCTGCGCGTCAGTCACCCTGTTTTGTCCGTCACGGTCGGCGTTTATTTGATATTTATTGCCGGTTGGCTGAAAGCAAAGGCTAACGGCAATCAATCAATCAGCCGTTGGGCAAACGCTTTGACGATTCTGGTTTTGATTCAATTCGCTTCGGGGTTGGTGACGCTGTTGACGCTCGCGCCGATTGTGATGCAGATTGTTCATCTGTTTCTGGCAGATGCTGTTTGGATTTCATTCGTTTTGTTATCGGCAAGCGTTTTGGCGAAAGATGAACCTTTTGCCGCAGCCGAATTTCCGCAGAATCAGGCGGCTGAACTGCTGAAATACCAGTAACCGAGCAGCAGCAGCAAGCCGAGCAAAACGAGCGGCAGCAGCCACGCCAGCGGCGATTCATTTCTCTTTTTCGGCTCGTCCGCGCCAAGATTCAAAGAATCTTCAACTGCGTCTTCGGTCGAATGTTTTTCGTTATCGTTCATTGTTTCGCCATTGTTTTCCAAATTCAACCGCCGCGTCAAGTTTTGATTGCAGTTCCTGTCGCTTCGCTTCAATCGCCGTTTCGTCGGCATCGGCGGCAACGTAAATCGGTTCAGCGATGAAAATTCGCGCTCTGGTGAACGGTTTTGGTATTTGCAAATTGTCCCAACTGTTAATCGTCCAAAACTTTTCGCATTCGACGACGAACGGCATCATCGGATTTCCCGTTTTCTTCGCCAACAGAACCGCGCCGGTTTTGGCGATGTATTTCGGACCTTTCGGACCATCAACCGTAAAGCCCATCGGCAAGCCGCTTTTCATCAGGCGAATCATCTCGACCAGCGCGCCGACACCGCCGCGTGTCGAAGAACCGCGCACCGCGCCATAGCCGAAGCGTTGGATGAACCGGGCGATATATTCGCCGTCGAAACTTTGCGACGTGATAACTACAATACCGCGATTGCGGAAAAAATACGTTCCGGCAAAGATGCGATTGTGCCAGAAACAATAAATCGGAGTTTTCCCGTCCGTTTTTATTTGCTCAAAATTTTCCCAGCCTTCGGTTTCATATCTAATCGTTTTTCCTATGAATTTTATCAGCAGGTAAAAAGCCCAATCCGCCAGATGAATCACAATTTTTTGCTTGAACGAGTAAGCGGACAAATCGGCGCGAGCGTATGAATTTTCTTTTTTTCCCTTCATCGAATAGAAAATCAGCAAAGGTTTGGTTTATGATATGCAACAAACGAAATTATATTATCGTAATTTCGGACGGATGGCACAGGAAGGCAAATTTGAAAACGGACGCGCAAACCATAATGCAAAAGAAAATTTTAATTGTTGACGACCACGATGATTTAAGCACGGCTTTGACCGAAGTATTCAGTTTGTCCGGTCATCTGGTTGAAATCAGGGAAAGCCGCGATGAAGCCGTCGAACTTATCGAAGATAAAAAATTTGATTTGGTGATTACTGATTTGGACGGCGAACATCTGATTGCCGAATCAAGCGAAGACGGCGATGAAATAACCTGTCTGCCCGAAGCCATCACCGGCGATTCCAGAAGCAACATCAAAGCCTTTAAAATCTGCGTCACCAATTATAAAAATAACGAATTTACTGAAGACGAATTGAAAAACTTCGTCGAAACCACACTCAACTACAAAGCGAAATTTGTTGACCAAAAAGAAATCGTCCAAAACTGGCACGAGAAAATCGAGTTTGAAGTTCCGAGCCAAATCTCCTTGATGCACAGCATTCTCGATTACCTGATGAAGCGTGTGGAAAAGAGCGGCATCGTCAATCTGGAAAACTCGAATCTGTTCATCGCGCTTGACGAAGCGTTTGTCAACGCCGTCAAACACGGCAACAAATATGACGCGACCAAGCTCGTCAGAATCACGGCGGAAGTTTCAACCGTCGAGGCGCGATTCACCATCGAAGACGAAGGCGAAGGCTTTAACGTCGCTGAAATACCCGACCCGACCGACACGGAAAATCTTTTTAAAACATCAGGTCGCGGCGTTTTAATCATTCACAATGTAATGGACGAAGTTCGCTACAACGAACGCGGCAACCGTTTGGAAATGGTTAAAAAATCTCAAGCCCGAAATCCTGAACCCAACACCGATTAACACAATCGTTGACATCTATTGCCATTTTGATACTCTTTAACTGAAAAGGAGATTTGAAGATTTTATGGCAACTGCAACATTAAACATCTCGCTTCCCGATACGATGAAAGCCGAGGTTGAAAACGTCGTCGCCACTGAAGGCTACGGAAACACAAGCGAGTTTTTCCGCGATTTGGTGCGCGATTACTTAAAGGAACGGCAGGAGCGAAAACTGGAGGCTTTGATTCTCGAAGGCATCAACAGCGGCGCGTCAACCGAATTAACGAAAGCAGATTTTGAGAAAATCAAAGAACGCGGCATCAAACGGATTCAACAACGCAACCGGAAATGAATTACGAGTTGAGAAAAAAGCCGCAGGCGGAGCGCGACATCGAGGAATGTTTCGTTTATATCGGCGAAGATAATCTTGACATCGCCGTTCATTTTTTAGTGGCGGTCGAAGACAGCATCGAGCAGATCGGCAGAAACCCTCTTATCGGAAGCGCGCGAAAATTCGAGAACGCTCGAATAGAAAATCTGCGAATTTGGACGGTTAAAAACTTTACCGATTATCACATTTTCTACACCGTCAAAGAGAACGCGATAGAAATCGTTCGAGTCATTCACGGCGCGAGAGATTTGCCAAATATCTTTAACTAAAATCAAACTTAATGAAAATCACTATCGGACAAATCAACACGACGAACGGCGACATCGAAGGCAATGTCGCCAAAATTTTATCCGCCATCGAACGAGCGAAAAGCGACGATTCGGAGATGATTGTTTTTCCCGAAGTCGCCACGCACGGCTACACTTCGTTCGATTGGTTTCTGGACAAAGACATCATCGAACACGCCGAAGATGCTCTGGAAAAAATTATTCCCGCGACCGAAAATATCACGGCAATCGTCGGCACAATCAGACAAACCGGCGACCCGAACGGCAAGCGATTATTTAATTGCGCTGCCGTCATTCACAACGGCGAACTGCTCGGCTACGCCGACAAAACTCTCTTGCCCGAATACGACGTTTTCGACGATCCGCGTTATTTCGAGCCGTCCGACGTGCGAAAAATGTTTGAGATTGAAGGGCGCAAAATCGGTGTCGTCGTCTGCGAAGATTTCTGGAACGACAAAACTTTTTGGAAAGAAAGATTATACGATGTTGACCCGGCTGACGAATTGATTATGCAGGGCGCGGATT
>CBDUBY010000036.1:0-24334 GCA_965365505.1 uncultured Pyrinomonadaceae bacterium
AACTTCGCGCTTGCCTGCGATTTAGTTTTCGCGGCGGAAGGCGCGACGTTCAACGAAGCATTTGTGCGAATCGGTTTGTCGCCCGATTGCGGCGGTTCGTTTTTTCTGCCGCGCGCCATCGGCGAAAAACTCGCGGCGGAAGCGTTTATGCTCGGCGGCACAATTGACGCGAACCGCGCCGCACAAATTGGAATGATTAACCGCGTCGTTGCGGCGGAAAATTTGATGAGCGAAACGACCGCGACGGCGCAAAAACTCGCGCTCGCGCCGACCGGCGCAATCGGGCGCATCAAACAAATGCTTAACCAAACTTTCTCCAACGATTTATCGGCGCAGCTCAATCTCGAAGCCGATTTGCAAATCGAGTCGGGCAAGTCGAACGATTTCAAGGAAGGCGTGCAGGCGTTTTTTGAAAAACGCCCGCCGAATTTTACGGGAAATTAAATTTCAATATCACGCCTGAAAAAATAATTTCGAATCGTCGGCGATGACCATTTGCTTGACTTTAAACCGCCCGTCCGTCTGTGCCTCGCTTGCAGATATAAACGCCCACACTACTTCGGAAACGCGGGCGGTAAACGGGTTGCGGTATTGCTGCCATCGTTGGCAACCCACATATTCGCGCCGTCAAAGGCGATTGCTCTTGGATTGCCGGTAACCAGAAAACTTCCGAGATTTGCGCCGTCGCTGGCTCTTAGCTTGACGACAGTGCCGGTTGATTGGCTGGTTACCCAGATATTCTCGCTGTCAAAGGCAATCGCGGATTGGTTGAGTCCGGCTGCAAACGAGCCGAAGTTAAATCCGTCACTGGCTCTGAGCTTTGTAACATTGCCGAAAATGCTGGTAATCCACATATTGTTGCCGTCAAAAGCGATTCCAATAGGACCGTTACCGACCGAAAATGTGCCGAGATTGCTGCCGTCACTCGCCCTGAGCTTTGTAACATTGTTGCTGCTAATGTTGGCTACCCAGATATTCGCGCCGTCAAAGGCGATACCGGTCGGATTCGTGCCGACAGCAAATGTCCCAAGATTTGCCCCGTCGCTTGCCCGCAGCTTTGCAACCAGATTGCCCGAGCGCGTGATCCACATATTTGTGCCGTCAAAGGCAATCGCGCCCGGATCAGGACCGGTTGAAAACGAGCCGAGATTTGCGCCGTCGCTGGCTCTGAGTTTTGTAACATTTCCGTCACTGATGTTTGTAATCCACATATTCAAGCCGTCAAAACTGATACCGGAAGGATTATTGCCGACGGCGAAAGTTCCGAGATTTGCGCCGTCGCTGGCGCGAATTTTTGTAACGTTGTCGCCAAACAGACTTACCACCCACATATTCACGCCGTCAAAAGCAATCGCGCTCGGACCGCCGCCGACCGGAAAAGAGCTTTGACCCTTGAGCAAATCCCAGCGCAGCGAGCCGAGCAGTTTCAAATTCGCGCTGTTAGGAAGAGCTTCGGAAGAAAGCTGCACAGAAGTTATCGAACCGGCGCTGATGCTTGTCCCGTTCAGATTTGTCAATCCCGCGCCGTTGCCCGTAATCACGCCGGTCAGTTTGTTGCCTGCAAGAAATTGAATCTGCGCGTCCGTCACGCACAAAACGCAGGCGGCAGAGAGCGAGTCGGCGGCAGCCGCAGTTACGCTTTTTATCGAATACGGCGAGCTTGTAATTTTCTGTCGCGGGCTTAAGGTCGTCCACATTTCGCTGCTGTTTCGCCGGACTCTGATTTCCAGAAATCTGTCCGCGCCCGTGAAATACGCCGCAGCAAAATCGAGCTTAACGGCAAAGATGCCGCTTGAAACCGCCACGCCGAAACGCTGTTTAGTTTCAAGCAGCACCGGCACCGTCGCGCAGTCGGCTGTTTCCGAAGAGCAGAGCCGAAACTCGAAATCGTAAGTCGCTGACGGCGTAACCGCATCGGTTAACTTGCCTTGATAAGTAAATTCGTTTGTCTGCGCCGCCGCGAAAATTGACAATTGTAGAACAACGAAAAGAGCCGTCCAAAACCGCTTAATTGAATTTTTCATTTTCCCTCCATTTTTATAGTCTTGCGTTAATTAATAACTAAAAATCGTTCCCTTATGGCTGATCGGCAGAAACAGCCCGTCGCCGACATACTGCAATTCGACGGAGGCATACTGCCCGCCGACCAAATAGCCCGTTCCGCCGAGCGTCGTCGTTTCTGCAGGCAAAAGGTAAGACGTATAAATTTTATCGAAGTCGGTGACGGCGACTGACTTTTTGCCGTCGGCGGAAGTGGCGACCGCGCTCCAATCGTTGAAATTTCCGCTCGCTGTCCAGCTCACGCCAGAATCCGTCGAAGTGAAAAGTTTCCCCTTAAACAACTCGGCGGCAATTAACCTCGTCCCGTCGGCGGACGACGCGACGGCAGTCCATAATCTGAAGCCTGTGCCGCGCGGTATCCAATTTACGCCCGCGTCGGTCGAAGTATAAATTCGTCCCTCGTATTCAGCGGCGACTAATTTCGCCCCGTCGGCAGACGAAGCGACCGCCCGCCAATTTCGATTGCTTTCGCGCGCCGTCCACGTCACGCCCGAATCGGTCGAGGTGTAAATTTGTCCTTTCTCGACGGCGGCGACCAGTTTCGTGCCGTCGGCGGACGAAGCAACCGAAACCCAATTTCGATTGGCATCGCGCGGTGTCCAACCGCCGCCGCCGCCGCAACTGCCGCCGGTGCAACTGGTGTAGATTCGCCCATTGTTCACCGCCGCGACCAATTTAGTTCCGTCGGCGGACGAGGCGACGGAAACCCAATCGCGGTTATTTTCGCTCTCCAACCAGGTCACGCCCGAATTCCCCGAAACGTAAAGTTTTCCGTTGTCCACCGCCGCGATTAGTTTTGTGCCGTCAGCGGACGAGGCGACCGAAGTCCAGCGTCGAGAGTTTTCACGCGCCGTCCAAGTCGCTCCCGAATCTATCGAAGTGTAAATCTGTCCAAAATGGGCGACGGCGACTAGCTTCGTGCCGTCGGCGGACGAGGCGATTCCCGTCCAGGATTGGTAGATTTCGCGCGGAGTCCAAAAAATTCCCGTCAGATCGAAGTCGAGTCCGAGAATTGACTGATTTTTATTCTGCGCGATCTTCCAACCGCCCGCGCCGATGCCTGTCACGCGAACCGTATCGCCGATGTTCGGCGCGGGCGGCAGCGTGACGGTTATTTGTTCAAAATCGTTCGCCAAATATCCATTGTTCGGCTGCGCCTGCTGTGCGAGTCCCGAAACGACTTGCCATTTAAAAGTTCCAGGCACGTTGGTCAAGCCTGAGCCGTTGCCGGTAAACTGATTCGCCGTCAAATTGTCTCCGACATTTAGCGCGCCGTTAACTGTCGCCACATTAAAGGTCGCTCCGCCTTGGAAACTTGCATCGTCGAGGAATGTCTTTCTTCCGGCAATGCTTGATTGGTTAGTGGAAAGGTCAACGAAATTTTTCGTTTCACTGCCCGTGCCGCCGTTGGCGATTGACACAACGCCGGTCACGTTTCCGGCTATCGCCGCCATCGCCGCGTTAGCCGCATTGACGGCATTCGCCACTGTTCCGGTTATTTTGCTTCCGTCAACAGATTGAATATTCGCGTCCGTTACGCACAAAATGCACGCGCTCGAAAGCGAATCTGAGGAAGTCGCGCTCAGGGCTTTTATCGAGTATGGCGCGCTGGTAATCGGCTGACGCGGGTCAAGCCTCGTATATTTGACCGGACTTCCGCCCGGACGAACGTGAATTTCCAGGTAACGTGCCGTGTCGGACACGAAAGGCGACACGCCGAAATCGAGACTGACTTTGAAAATACCTGCCGTCACCGACACGCCCGACCTAAAGACGGGAGAGCCGATACACGGCACGCTGGAAACGTCCGCGCACAGAAGAAATACAAAATCATACGGCGCGGTCGGCGACGCTCCGCCGTCGGTCAGCTTTCCCTGATAAGTAAATTCGTTCGTCTGCGCCGCCGCGCTCGCTGCGGCGATACAAAAACAGAAAATCAAAATTGCGGCAAAGTGTTTCAGCATTTTCATTTTTGTTCCTCCTTGCAGATTCCCGCCTGCGGTTTCATCTCGCAGACGAGTTTTTTCAGCGCGTCATTTTGCCGCTGCTGGTTTTCAATTTGTTTTTGCTGTTCTTGGATTTGTTCGCGCTGTCCTTCGATTTGCGCTTGCTGCTCTTTGACAGCGTTGAGCATCGTCCAGAGAATCGGGTCGTTGTTGATTTGCAGATAACCGCTCGCGCTGCGGCTGACGGCTTCGGGCAGAACGCGCCCGACTTCCTGCGCGCTGAAACCGACGTATTCGCCCTCGCCGCGCAAACCGAGCGCGTTGTCTGCTTTGTATTCAAAACGAATCGGATTAAGGCGCATCAAATCGGCGAGTCCGCGCGTGTATCTGCCGTTGATATTCTTCAATCGCTCGTCGGAGAAAACCGCCCACGAACCGCCGCCCGTTTTCGAGGCGTTGCCGTTGACCGCAAGCAGTTGGTCGGGCGCGGTCGTGCCAATGCCGACGCGGTTCGTCGCCGCTTCAATCCAAACGGCGTTCGCGCCGATTGCGTCGTTGTAGATTTGAAACTGCCCGCCGGAAACGGTCGCCACCGACCAGCCCGGATTATTGTTGAGCGTCAGAGCTAAACCGCCGTTGGAATCGGAATTGATTCTGGCGCGAATAATCCCCGTGCCGGAAACGTCTAATTTCTGAGCCGGCGCGGTTGTGCCGATGCCGATGTTTCCGCCGGAGTCAATCACCAGTCGGTTTTGATATGTAGTTCCGTCGTATTGCGAGATGAACAGTTTAGCGTCTGCCGCTCCCGGACTGTCCACTCCAAAGTTAATCCCTTTACTCCCGTTAGGACCCTGCATATAAAAATTAGCATTTCCGCCGCCTCCGACTTGAACTACGTTTAGAAGCCCTCGCAATCCGCCGCCCGCCGGAACATTAAAGTTATTGCTCCTAATCAACATTTTTCCGGCGATGTCTAATTGAGTTGTCGGAATTCCTAACCCGATTCCGACAAACGTATTTGGTATGGAAGGATTAAAGAAATCCGAATGGCTTCCCAGTATCAGCGTGTTGCTTGCAAAAACTCGTGATTGATTGCCTATGGCGGTAGCATTGGTAAGATTCGCCGAACCGGAGATTCCACGTCCCAATAACAAATAGCCGTCGGTCGCCTGTAAAACTCTTGTGCCGCCGATATTAAACTGCGTCGCGGCACTGACAATGTTGCCGCTCAGCGTGCCGCCGACTGTGCCGTCGCCCGAAATGTTGAAATTGCTCGACGATTGCGGCGAAGTCGTGTTTTGAATGTAATTATTACTATTCGGCAACGGATTGCGGTCGTCCGAAAGCCGCGCGTCGTTCGTCTGCACGAATTGATTCGCCGCTACGCCGCCAAGCTGTAAGGAATTGTCTGCCGAAGTAGCGTTCAGACTTTTTATCGAGTATGGCGCACTGTTAATTTGTTGGCGCGGGCTGAGTGGTGTCCACGGGTCAGCACTCGTTCGGCGAACGCTGATGTCTAAAAATCTGTTCGCGCCGTTGAAATGCGCCGCGTCGAAATTCAGCACGACGGTGAAAATGCCGTTCGTTACCGACACGCCCTGACGCTGAATCGTTTGCAGCGGCGGACTGCAAGGGAAGGGAAAGCCCGCCGAACATAAACGAAACTCGAAATCATAAGCCGCCGACTGCATTACCGTATCGGTCAATTTTCCCTGATAAGTGAATTCATTGGTCTGCGCTTCAGCCAAATCGCCGCTAAAAATTATCGCCGACGCTAGAATCCAAAATTTAATTAAGGATATTTTTCGCATAATTTTAATCTCCATTTACGAACCGCTCGACGGCGTAAGCCGTTCCGCGTCATTTTTAAAAGAATTCCAACAAACAAAAACTCTTTCGGTTTCGATAAAGTGAATCGCGCCGGCTTCGATTAAGCGGAAAATCTCGCGTTCGCTTGAACCATATAGTGCAGCGGCGATTCGCGGCGTGGTCATCTCGACCAACGTCCGGCATTGCGGGCAGATTGTCTGCAACTGATTTGCGCCGCGCCGCAGCGTAATCGTTTGCTCGATTTCCAGGATGATTTCAATCTTTTGTTTCATACTGATATAAAAATCTTGCCTCGCCGGTTTTTAAGCGATAAACTCAAATTATCCGATTAATTTAGCGAAAAGAGATTTTTCGACAGTCCCATCATCTTTGAAACTAACGCAAAAAGTCTTGCGCTTTTTTTGGCTTTTTTTTGACTTTGAAATTAGCAGATGAAAACGGTTGAGAAAGAAAGATTTGTTTATGAATTCGGGAAGTTTACGCTCAACCCGCAGGAGCGAACTTTGTTTGCCGAAGGCAAGCCGCTGCATCTTCCGGCGAAGGAATTTGAAACGCTCGTGCTGCTGGTCGAGAACAGCGGCAGGGCTTTATCGAAAGATGAAATGATACGGGCGATTTGGCAGGACGCATTCGTCGAGGAAGTCAATCTCGCCAAACAAATTTCTCGCTTACGAAAAATTTTCGATTCAAGCGGCGAAAAATTTATTGAAACGCTGCCGAAACACGGCTATCGTTTTTCGGCTGACTTGCGAAGAACGATTTCGCCGGTTGACGAGCCGGTCATCGTCGAAAAACGAACGGTCAAAAGATTAACCGTTCGGGTCGAAAATGAATTTGATGACGCGCCGGTTGCTTTGCCGAAACCTAAGAGAGTTTCAGTGACGGGAATTTTAATCGCTCTGGGTTGGATTGTTTTCACGGTCGCGAGCTGGACTTGGTTCGGGCAAACGTCGAAACAATCCGTCAAGCCGGATGGAAACTCGGCTGCCTTTTTAACCGACGGCAAATTTGATGACAACGGAGCAAATTGGACAAACGACAATCAAATTTATTTTTCGAGATACGTCACGAATACGCATATTGAAACCTGGCAAATGAATGCCGACGGAACAAATCAACGGCGTGCCAACAATGAAATCAAAAAGTTGATTCACGGCAGATGGTCGCCCGACGGAAAAAAGGTCGTCTTTCGGAAAGAGAATGATAAAACCATTTATCTAGCCGATTCAAATGGCGCAAACGAAATCGCTTTGCCTTTTATCGTCGGAAATATGGATTGGTCGCCCGACGGCTCAAAGTTTGTTTATCAGGCGAAAAATTCGACGGGAACGCAGGAACTTTTCCTTTATACTCTTGATACGGGCAAAAACATTAATTTGACTGGCAATGCGCCGGGTGCCGACCCGTCGTTTTCCTACGACGGCAAACAAATCGCTTTTACTTCGTGGCGCGACGGAAACGCGGAAATTTATGTGATGAACGCGGACGGCTCGAATGTCCGTCGTCTGACGAATCACCCGGCGTTTGACAATTATCCCGTTTTTTCGCCCGACGGCACCGCAGTCGCTTTTCAATCGAATCGCGAGAACGAAAACATCGCAATCTATTTGCAAAATCTCAACGCCGCCGCGCCGCCGATCAGAATTGCCGGCGCGGACAGCGTGACCGGAATTTCCCCGAAAAGCTGGTCGGCTGACGGCACGCAAATTCTTGCTTACACCAACCAAAACGGCAAAGACCAAATCTTTTTAGCAAACGTCGAATCGTATCCGGCGCGCTTGATTTTAAGCGATGAAACGAGCGATTTAAGTTGTCCGAATTTCGCGCCTGACGGCAGAAAACTCGTTTATCAAGCCAGGCTCGCCGACCGCCGCGTCGAACTGCGCCTGACTGATTTAGAAACGAACCGAACCGAAACGATTTTTGAAACCCAACTTAATCTTCCATTATCTTTTTACCTCGCGCCCGCGTGGTCGCCGGACGGCGGCTCAATTGCTTTTGTAAACAAGCAAGACGGAAATTCGGAAATTTACACTGTTAAACTCGACGGCAGCAATTTGCAAAACTTGACGAACAACGGCGCGCTTGACTCGAATCCGATTTTTTCGCCGAACGGCGATGAAATCTTTTTCGTACGCGATTATTACGGAACGGCGAATCTTTATCGAATGAATTCGGACGGAAATTCGCAGCGGCGCGTCACGGAAAAAACCGGTTACGAGATGTCGCCGGGATTTTCGCCCGACGGCGTTCACCTCGTTTTTGCGGGCGATAGAATAAACGCCGATTCGCGCGGGCTGGATATTTTTCTCCTTGACCTGAACAATCCGAATGAGGAAAAAATCCTTGCCGCCCGGCGCTTTCACGACAGTTCTCCGGTTTTTTCGCCCGACGCGGGAAAAATCGCTTTTGTCAGCACAGCCGACGGAAATGCGGAAATCTACCTGATGAATGCGGACGGCACAGGGCTTTTTCGATTGACCCGCAACAAAGCCGAAGATGTCGCGCCGCAATTTTCCAAAGACGGCAAACGGTTAATTTTCAGTAGTAACCGTGACGGCAAATTTGCGATCTACGCAGTCGAACTGCCGTGAGCTTTATTGGTTTGGCTTTTCCGCGACAACATAAGATTTCGCCGCCAAATTTGGTTTTAAGGAAAAGCAACCGCCGGGTTGCGACGCTTTTCTACAAGATGTAAGATGTAAAACTCGTTTGGAGAGAAACTTTTATGATTCAGCAAAATTTATCAAAAATTACACGCCGACAGCCGAGCCAACCGGTCGCGCCGCGCGTTGTCAATCGAGTCGGGCTGCTGCTTTCGGCAGATTCGGCAGCGGATTCGATGAAAACTTAAAAAATTATTTTATCGTTGAAGGCAAAGCCGTCGGGTATGTTTCGCCTGACGGCTTTTTTGATTTATTCATTGGTCCTTAATCCTTTGATTTTCGTTTGGTTTAGACAAATCTCGATCAGTTTTGAAGCGAACGAAAGACAAAGGACTAAGGACGACGGACGAATTTATGAATTTAACTTACGGGCAATTATTAAAAGGTAATCGAAATTTTCGCAATCTGCTTGCCGGGCAAATCGTTTCCGAACTCGGCAACTGGTTTAATTTTATCGCGGGTTTGGGACTTGTCAGGCTCGTATCTGACGCTTCACCGGCGGCGGCGGGAATTTTATTTGTCTGCCGTCTGCTGCCGTTCGCGGTTTTTTCGCCGATTGCCGGGACGTTCGTTGACCGCTTTTCCCGGCGCACGGTGATGATTGTTTCCGATTTGGCGCGCGTCGGCATCGCGCTGCTTTTTCTGTTTGTCACGAGTCCTGAAAATTTGTGGATTGCCTACGTCGGAACGATTTTGCTGTCAACGGTCGGCGCGTTTTTTGAAGGCGCGAAGAATGCGGCAACGCCCAATCTGACGGGCAAAGACGGATTGCTGGCGGGAACGGCTTTGATGTTTTCGTCGAGATTTCTGCTGATGGCAATCGGCTCGGCGCTCGGCGGTTGGGCGGCGGCGATTTTCGGTTATCAAGTCGCGTTTATCATCAACGCCGCGTCGTTTCTCGTGTCGGCGTATTCGGTTTGGCTGATTCCCGACGAAGCCGTGCGCGAGCAGAATCCGGTTGTGCGGCAAACGGACGACGCGGCGATTACCGAGCCGACGGCGGCAGGCGAATTCGCGGGCGCTGAACATCAAACGGGCTTCAAACGCGAATCGTTTTTCACCGATCTCAAAGAAGGTTTTCACTACACCGTGCGTAATCATTTTGCCCTGACGATTTTGATTATGAACATCATCTGGGCGACGGGCGGCGGCGCGATTAACGTGATTTTCGAGCGAATGGGCGGCATCGTTTTTGCGACGCGCGAGAGTATAAACCCCGATTTAGCCGTCGCGCTGTTATGGACGGCGAGCGGTTTGGGCTTGTTTCTGGGAATGATGATTGCCCACCGTGTTGCGACGTTCCTCGACGCCAGAAATTTGAATCGCTCGTTTATCGGCTGGACTTTAATCGTTCACGGAATTCTATTCGCGGTCGCCGGTTTGATGCCGACTTTGTGGCTGTTTATGGTTTTTACTTTCGTGTCACGCGCGATTGTCGGCGTGGAATACGCTGTGCAGGAAACGATGTTTCAGCGCAGCCTGCCCGATTATATTCGCGGTCGAATCTCAACTCTGGACAGAGGCGCGGAAATGACGGTGTTCGGTTTATCGAGCTACGTTTCGGCGGAATTGATGTATCGCATCACGCCGGAAAGCCTGACGATAATTTCGGGCGTTCTTTCGGCGAGCGCGGGCGTTTTGTGGTTTATGAGAATGAATCGCAGCCGGGAGACGGATTATCAATCAAAAGAAGTTTTGAGCGATGCGTAAAATAAAAAGACGAGTTTTCTGCGAACTCGTCTTTTTGCTTTGTAAACCACACGCTGTTTTTACGCTTTTAATAATTGTTTCGCAATTACTAATCTTTGAATTTCGCTCGTGCCTTCGCCGATGGTGCAGAGCTTCGCGTCGCGCCAGTATTTTTCCGCCGGATAATCTTTCGTGTAGCCGTAACCGCCGTGAATCTGGATTGATTCTTCGGCAACGCGGACGGCAGTTTCCGAAGCGTAAAGTTTCGCCATCGCCGATTCTTTTGTGACACGCTTGTCGTTGTCTTTCAAATAAGCGGCTTGCATTGTCAAAAGTCGGGCGGCTTCGATTTGCGTTGCCATATCAGCGAGCTTGAATTGAATCGCCTGAAATTCCGCAATCGGCTGACCGAATTGCTGGCGTTCTTTTGAATATCTCACCGCCGCTTCAAACGCGCCCTGCGCGATGCCGACCGACAGCGCGGCGATTGAGATTCTGCCGCCGTCGAGAATTTTCATCGCCTGCGTGAAACCTTCACCCAAATTTCCCAGAAGATTTTCTTCCGGCACATAGCAATCTTCAAACACGACCGAAGCCGTTTCCGACGCGCGCATTCCGAGTTTGTTTTCCTTCTTGTCCGAGCGAAAACCTTCCATTGTTTTGTCGAAAATAAACGCCGAGATTCCCTTGTTGCCTTTCTCTTTGTCGGTCACGGCAACGGCGACCAAAGTGTTGCCGGTGATGGCGTGCGTGATGAAATTTTTCGAGCCGTTGACGATGTAACCGCCGTTGTTTTTAATTGCGTTCGTCCTGGTTCCCGCCGAATCGGAACCGGCTTGCGCTTCGGTCAAGCCCCACGCGCCCCACGTTTCGCCCTGCGTCAGCGGCACGAGATATTTACGTTTTTGTTCTTCGCTGCCGAACATATAAATATGATTCGAGCAAAGCGAATTATGCGCGGCGACCGACAAACCGACCGAGCCGTCAACGCGAGCGAGTTCTTCGATAATCGTCGCGTATTCGATATAGCCCATTCCCGCGCCGCCGTATTCTTCGGGGAAAATCACGCCCAAAAGTCCGAGTTCGGCGAGCGGCTTTCTGAGTTCATCAGGGAAATGCTGCGTTTCGTCCCATTCCATCACGCGCGGGCGGATTTCGCTTTCGGCGAATTCGCGGACGCTCATTTTTATTTGCTGCTGTTCTTCGTTTAATTCAAAATTCATAAATAGTAGAGTTCAAAAGTCGGATGTTAAATTTGTTGTCTAAGGGAACTGTTGATAGTATAAATCGAATCGCCGACTACCGACAAACGAACACTAACTTCAAATGCGTATCACAAAACTAATACTAAAATACGTTCTGGCGATTGGCTTCATCCTCGCCGGAATCAATCATTTTCTCAACACGGCTTTTTACCTCAGAATGATGCCGCCGTATTTTCCCTGGCACACCTTCTTAGTTTATCTAAGCGGCGCGATTGAAATCGCGCTCGGCATCTTGCTTTTGATTCCGAGATACACGCGGCGTGCTGCGGTTGGAATGATTGCGCTGCTCGTCGCGGTTTATCCGGCGAATTTCTATATGGCGCAGAACCCTGAATTATTTCAGGAGTTTCGTCCGTGGATGATTCGTTTGAGGCTGCCGCTGCAATTTATTATTATCCTTTGGGCGCACTGGTTCACCCGACCGAACCACGCAGAAGAACTTGAAAACTGAAAGATTATGGAAAGCTGGAAAACGAACCTGATTGGCAGCGACGCCGAGATAAAAGAGCTGCTGACGAACACGAAACGCATCGCGGTCGTCGGCATTAAAATGGAAACGCATCAACCGGCGTATTACGTGCCGCAGTATATGAAATCGGCGGGCTTTGAAATCGTTCCCGTTCCCGTCTATTACCCCGAAGCGACCGAGATTCTGGGCGCGAAAGTCTATCGCAATCTCGCCGACATTCCCGGCGAGATTGATCTCGTTAATATCTTTCGCCGCTCATCGGACGTTCCCAAACACACCGCCGACATTTTGGCGAAAAAGCCGAAAGCGGTCTGGATGCAGTCGGGAATTTACAACGACGAAGTGGCGGAAACGCTCGCTCGTGAGGGAATCAAAGTTGTGCAGAATTTATGCCTGATGGTCGAACACCGTTCACTGCGGTAAAATTCGTGCGAAAAAGATTTTTCTGTTTATTGTTTTCTCTATTGTTTTAGGTTTATATCACGCCGCTCAATGATTTTCCGTTCGTCGGGCGAAATATCGTAAAGCCGGTAAACCGCGTCGTCAATCTGCGCGTCGAGCGACGCGCACAGGCGTTCGTAAAACCGAATGTCCGCGTCGGTTCTGGCATCGGCGAGTTTCCGCTTGCCGTCGAGCATCTTTTCCACCAATTCAACCACTTTATCGTGCGCGGCTTTTTCGGTCGGATTATTGAAATCTATGGTGCGGATTGGGAGATGTTTTATAAATCTTGATTCATAGCTGAACCAGCCGCCACGCATTGAGGTTGCTGTTTGTTTTAGAAACCATTCGAGCAAACGGCTGTTGAGCAATCCTAAAACATAACTTCGTGAATGATTTTCTTTGACTAAAATTCCATAACCACCTGAAACTCCTCCGGTAAAAAAATACTCTCCCGTTAAATCAAGTGAATATGATGAGTGGGGCGCAATATCAGGAGTAAAGATTTTTGGTAATGGCATCACATCTAGGGCTTTTGGATATACATATCCATACCATTTTTCATTACTCATCTTTCCATTCTCCCGATTTTCCAGATATTTTTTATTGTCTAATAAATATTGCCAAGTTAGAGGAAATGAATTTTTCAAACTTGAAGAAGAAATTAAAGCAGTTGAAGTCTGACCGTTTTGCGATGAATAAGGAAAAAGAATCAATCTATTCGTTTTGGTCATTTGAAATCTTTTACTGTCACCCCCTTTGATTAAAGGATGTAACAAATCAGACTCAAGCCAATATTCTTTTTCTTTTTCTCTTGAATAAATTTTTACTAATCTTCCATCTCGTTCGAGTTCTTCGACAATATAGATTTTATCTGCACTTGTTTTGATTCCTTGAAATATTCGGTCAGTAATGTTTTCTAATTTTTCTGGAAAGTTTTGAAGTTTATCAAAAAGTTGTGAACTTTCACCGATTGTGAAATTCCATTCGCTTTCTGTTACCTTTTCGGCTGAAATGTTTCCGTTGATAAATTGGTTTTCATCACGCCAGGCAGGTAAATCGTCTGCTTTTACAAATTCAAATTCGTTGGTTTCTTTTTTATTCAAATGAAGCAAGCAAGTGTAAGTTGTCGCGCCGTCGAAAACTTGCTGGTCGCCGAAATGAACAACGTGCGCGAGATTTTTTCCCTTCGCTATAATTCCGCGCAGTGCTTCACCATATTTTGCGTTGAAAAACTTATGCGGCAGAATGTAACCGAGTTTGCCATTTTCATTGAGTAAAGAAAGTCCTTTCTCGACAAAAACAACATAAATATCATAATTGCCTTTACTCGCCGAAATGTAATTCTTTTTCAGATGCTCGACGGAAATAGGCGAACTTTCCAGCATTGTTTGAATGCGAATATACGGCGGATTGCCGACAATCGCATCAAAGCCACCGTTGCGGAAAACTTCGGGAAAAACGCTTTGAAAACTCATCGGATTAAGCCGTTTCAAATCCTTCGCGTCAAATAGCATTCCGTCCATAATATCGTAATCAACCAGCGAATTGCCGTGAACGATGTTTTTATCGAGCGACGGCAGAAGCTGTTCGCGGAAACCGGCAAGGAATTGCTGTTTGGTGTGGGTCGTTTCTTCTTCGAGCAGTTTCAGATAAAGCGAAAGCTGGGCGACTTCCGTTGCCTGCGCGTCCAAATCTACGCCGTAGATGTTGTTCAGCAAAATGTCGCGCTTGTGCGTGATGGACAACTGCAAAGTGCCGTCGGCGGTTTCGCGGCACAAACCGTCTTTAATCGCTCGCTCGCGTCTGGTTTTGTTCTTGTTGTAATACTCGACGTGATAAGCAATCAGAAAATCGAACACTCCCAACAGAAACGAACCCGAACCGCAGGCGATGTCGGCAAAACGCAGTTTGGAAATTTCGTCGGGCGTTTTGCGTTCGATGAGCTTGCCGATGGTGTTTTCGACGATGTAGCGCACGATGTATTCGGGCGTGTAATAAACGCCGCCCGCTTTGCGGACTTCGGGCTTTTCGTCAACTTTCGCGTTGTCGCCGATGACTTTGCCGAGAAAGCGTTCGTAGATGCTGCCGAGAATGTGAATCGGAATCGTGTTGAAATCGTAAGCCGAATTTCGATGCGCCAGCCAGTCGCGCGTCGCCTCGAAAGCCCGTTCGTCGGGCGCAAAGTCGGCGTTGTCGAGAATCGAATGCGGCTTGAAGATGATGCCGTTGTAGATTCGATTAAGGCGCGGCATTTCCGCAATGAAATCGCGCCACGCCGAACCGCTTTTCGTGCCGAGATTATCAATAATCTCCGAAGGCTCAACCAATTTATCTTCGAGAAAGCGAATAAAAACCAGACGGTCGAGCGCGCGCTGCGTGATTTCAGTCAGCGCGTCGCCGTCGAGCGTCGGGTTTTTACGCTTAAAGGCGCGGGCGAGCATTTCGCGGTTTTCGTCGAGTTCGATTAAAAAAGTATCGCCGACCGGCTGAACCTGCGCCGTCTGAAAAAGTTTCGCCTGCCGCGCGCCTCTCGCTTTCTTTAAACTCGCCGCGTAATTTTCCAGCGAATTATTGCCGACCGCTTCACGCGAGAACAGAAAATAAATCTCCCGAAACTTTTCCTCGTTTGAAAATTCGGTGTAGTGAAACCGTTTGAGAATACGGTTGACGGAACTTTCAATCGTCGGTTTATAACGCGAATCCAATACAAAAAACTGTTCAAAATCCGTGAGAACCGAAACGGGCGTGTTCGAGTTCCAACCGTAGCGAATCGCCTGAAAACAATCCTGCGCGTTTTCAAGCTGACGCGCAGGCTTTTTCGCTTCGGCTAAAAATCTGGCTTGCGCGAAATTCGGCGCGGTGTAAAAAGCATAATCGGCGCGTTTGCCGCGACCGCCGATTATCACCGACTTTTCAATCTTGACTTCGCGCTCGTAAGGATTTGACTGCTCCTGATGATAAACGTCCCAACCGAGCGCGACGAAAAACTTGTCGAGAAAAAGCTGCCGGACTTCGGCTTCCTGAAAAGTCGGCTTGAGATATTCTTTTTCGTCTTTTTGAAATCTGTCGGCGAGAATTTTTACCTGTGCAAATGCTTCGTCAAAAGTTTGAGCAATCATAATGACAGAGATTTTGCCATAGTTTCAGAAGAAAAATAAACAGACGCCAACCTGTCTGCCGCGCGATTTTATTTACAAATCCGCATACGTTGTGATACAAGAGATAAAATTTGACCTGTAGAAAACGCTATGAACAAAAAAGAAGCGCGCAGAAGCAAACACGAAGCGGAAAAGAGGAGAAATCGGGATATTCTGGACAGTTCGATTATCGGCGGCGATGACGACGCGGCGGAGTTTAGCGGCGAAGAAGCGTTTCAGGCGGCTCAAGCGGAAGAGCAAGAGGAAACTTTGCTCGGCAATCTCGCGGAGGTCGAACATATTCCGGTGCTGCCGTGGCGGTTTCCGCTTCCGGTGCTGCCGCTCGTTAAGCAAACGCTGAATTTACCGTCGCAGGAAGATGATGACTGGATAACTGAGCTTTTTCGTGAAATAGCGGGAAAAGATCACGACATAATCGGGTTTATGCCGCTGTTGAACGAGAAAAGCGTCGAAGGAATTGCGCGCGATGTGCAGTTTAACCGCATCGGGGTGGCGGCGCAGGTGCGCGAAGTCAAGACGACGGAAGTCGGCACGCATTTAATTGATTTGCAGGGGCTTTGCCGTTTCGAGATTATAGACCTGGCGTTTACAGAGAAAAAAGCCACCTACCTTAATGTGCGCTGGTTTGAAGACGACGAAGAACCGGACGAAATCCTGCTGCCGCTTCACGAACAGTTTAACGGCATCGTGCAGCGGCTCGCCAAAATGCGCGGTCAAAGCCTGCGTTTTTATCAGGACATCGCAAATTACCCGAAATATGTAAATCACGCGGTGCAATACAGTTCATTTATGTTTTTAGATCACGTTAAGTATGATTGGTTCACGTTCGAGGAACAAGTCAAACTGATGCGCCTGACTTCGACTTCCGAGCGGATGCAAATGGTTATCGAACGCGCCGAAAAAATGATTCCGGTGATGGAAAAACGCTGGGAATCCGAGCGTCGGCGACAAGTTAATTAATACCTTAATGCAAATCTTTTTTGCGTCTGCCGTATAAGGGAATTATCGGCAGGTTTTCTTCGGTCATCAGAATTTTGTCGAGTTCGCGGTCGGCTTCTTCCTTTTCGTATTTCAGGGCGCGAAGGTTTAATTCGGCGAGAAAAACTTTCTCGTTTTTCTGCCGCAGGCGTTCGATGTCGGCTTCCCATTTTTCCATGAACTCGTCGGTTGTGGTGAACATTTGACGGTTATTGCGGACGAAACTAAACAACTTGACCTGCTTGGCGAATTTTTCTTCGTGTGTGCCTTCCTGCATCCATTCCCAAAATTCAGGCTCTATTTCCATAAGTTATCGCTTTGACCTCGCGGCAGATTTAGGAGCGGTAAAACCATTGATTTCGTCCTCGTCCAATTCGCGGTATGCGCCGACCGGAATGCGGTCGTCTTTGATGTGTCCGATGGCGATGCGTTTGAGTTTGACGACCGAATGACCGACCGAATCGAACATTTTGCGGATTTGCTGGTTGTGTCCTTCGAGAAGCGTGACGCGATACCAACCGTTGTTTTCCGTGTGCGTCAGTTCTTCGATGTCGGCGGGCGCGGTTTTAAACCCGTCTTCCAAGATTACGCCGCGCCGCAGTTTGTTTATCGCGTTGGCGTTCGGCAAGCCTTTGACTTTGACTTCGTAAATTTTCGGGACGGATTTTGAAGCGGCGACCGTGTTCGTGAAGTTGCCGTCGTTGGTCAAGATAATCAAGCCTTCGGTGTTGTAATCAAGCCGACCGACCGGATGAAGTTTGCCGAATTTCGGCGGAATCAAATCGGTGACGAGCTTTCTGCCTTCGGGGTCAGCCGCGCTCGACAGATAGCCTTTCGGTTTGTTCAGCAGCAGATAAACGGTTTCGCGTTTGGCGAGTTTCGGGTTGATGAGCTTGCCGCCGACTTTGATGTGGTCAACTTCAGGGTCGGCTTTTGTGCCTTGCTCGGTCACGATTTCGCCGTTGACGGAAACTTCGCCCGCTTCGATGAGCTTTTCAGCCGCGCGGCGCGAGGCGATTCCAGCTTGCGCGATTAGTTTTTGCAGACGTTCTTGCATAGATGTTATTTTACACGACGACGAAAAATTAGCCACGAATTACACGAATAGCACGAATAAAAATTGAAATGTCATTCGTGCTATTCGTGTAATTCGCGGCTAAATCTCTTTTCCGAAAATTATTTCGCGCGCGGCAGATACGGAACGTGCCTGTCCATCGAAGCGTTGATTTGCAGATACATTTGCGTCTCCTTCGGAATCAGGTTGCGCCAGTTCGCGCCGCCGCGCTTGATGTAGCCGGGCAGTTTCGCCGGGTTTGAATTGTAGCCCGCCGACATCAGTTCCGCCGGCGTCGCAATTTTATCGGCGACGGCATTATAGACCGTTTCGTTGGAAATCAAATCGCTCCACGTCATCTGCATATACAGCAGCATCGCTTGCGCGGCGTTCGTGTGGTTTCGCATTCCTTCGACGAAATCGGGCATCAATCCGACCTGATAATAACGATTGCGAATCATATTGTAAGTCCACGGAATCATCTGCGCCATTCCGCCCGCGCCTGCCGAACTGACCGAATAGCGATAAGTCTGACCTTCGTTTAAAGCGAACAATGCGTAAACATCGTTGAAAATGTTCGGGTGATATTCGGTTTTGAATCGCAGATGGTCAATGTGTTCGACGACGGCGAGGCGTTCGGCAATGTCGGTGACTTGCGGCGAAATGAAAACGCCTTTTTTCTGTAAATTTGTCCGCGCCGTGTCAATGATGTTTCTGATATAAATTTTCCCGGCGTTCACGACTTCCGGCGTGACGATTCCGGGATGCGTCGAAATATAATACGCCGTTTCGTAATATTTGCCGTCGCGCTCGACCGGATATTGAACGAGCAGCGGCAGATGCGCTTTGTTTTCTGCGTCAATAATCATCACCGGCGTATTCACGCCGTTGGCGCGGATGTTTTTCACCGTCACCAGATTGCCGTTCGTGGTGGTCGTCGAAAATTCCGAACTCTTTTTGTCGAGAAAAGCCGTTTTCATCATCACGATATAATCTATGTCTTCGCGTTTGTAATCGTAATAAGCAATGCGTATAACGTCGGTGACTAAGAACGTGCCGGTCACGGTCGCGGTTGGCATCGGGCGCGCCTGCATCTGCCGTTTGGCTTCGGCAACTTTGCTTTTGATTTCCTTCATTGTCAGCGGTTTATAAAATGTCGGATTCGGGCGCGGAGTCGGCGACGGCAGCGGATAAAGCGGCGTGACGACGGGCGTTTGATTTGGAATCGGTGCGGTTATCACCGGGCGCGGGGTCGGTAAAGGCGTTGGCGACGGTGACGGCGCGTTTGTAAGAATTACTCGCGCCGCCGGTGTCGGCGTGGCAACGGGAACGCTAACGCGCGGGCGCGACGGCGACGGCGACGGCAAATTTGTTTGAGCGGAAATGTTGATTGACACACAGATAACGACTAAGAAAACGGCGTAGAGTGATTTTTTCATAAACTTTACGAAGAGTTGGAATTGCAAAACGAGGCTGCTGAATGGAATCTCTAACTCCAAACAGATTTACCGTCTGCGCTTTAAAAGATTCGCTTAAAAGATGAAAGGTTGTCAAATCAATTTGGAAAAGTTTATGGTTTATACAACGATTGATTATGGCAGCGGCGGATTTGTTATCGCGGAGAGCTTTGCGGTATAACTAACATTTTGAATTTATGAAAAAGCTATTTGGAACAGACGGCATACGCGGCGCGGCGGGCGAGTTTCCGCTCGACGAACAAACAATACGGACGATTGGTAATTCGCTGGCGCGGCAGTTCACGGAAACGCTCGGACGCAGCCCGCGATTCATCATCGGGCGTGACACGCGCGAATCGGGCGAGTGGATTGAGCGAGAGTTTTGCGAGGGCGCGATGGCGGCGGAAGCCGACTGCGAATCGGCGGGGATTATCACCACGCCGGGCGTGGCTTTTTTAACCGGAAAATTTCATTTCGACGCGGGCGTGGTCGTCAGCGCGTCGCACAATCCGTATCTGGACAACGGCATTAAAATCTTTTTGCCCGACGGCAGAAAAATCGGCGAATCAATCGAAAGAGAAATCGAAAAGGACATTTACGGCGTGGATGTCGAGAATCAGACAATCAGCGAACTCGGCGAGTTAGACGTTCGCGCCGAAGATTATCAGGCGAGTTACATTGAATATCTCGCCGACGAATTTAAAACGCTCAATTTGAATGGCTATAAAATAGTAATTGATTGCGCCAACGGCGCGGCTTCCGAACTCGCGCCGAAACTCTTCGGAAAATTCGCCGCGGAAATCATCGCGATCAACAACCAGCCCGACGGCAAAAATATCAACGAAAACTGCGGCTCGCTGCATTTGGATAATTTACAGGCAAAAGTTCTGGAAGAAAAAGCCGACTTTGGCGTAGCGTTTGACGGCGATGCCGACCGCGCGCTGTTTGTTGACGAGCAGGGAAATCTTGTGGACGGCGACGCCGTTTTGTGGATTATGGCGAATCATCTGCAGACTAACGGCAAGTTAAATAATCAGGCAGTAGTTGCCACTGTAATGAGTAACATTGGTTTGGAAGTCGCTCTTCAATCAAAAAATATCAACCTCGTGCGAACCGCCGTCGGCGATAAATACGTTCTCGCCGAGCTTCTGAAAACCGGCTCTTCAATCGGCGGCGAACAATCGGGGCATATTATTTTCCCCGATCACGGTCTGGTCGGCGACGGAATGCTGACCGCGCTTTTCTTGCTCGAAGCCGTGCGCGAAAATCAGAAGACTTTATCGCAAATGACAAGCGGCTTTACTCAGTTTCCGCAGATTTTGGTCAACGTCAAAGTGCGCGAGAAACGTCCGTTTGATGAGGTAGCGGAAATTGCGGAAGCGGCGCAGATCGTTGAAAATCAACTTGGCAGCAAGGGAAGATTGTTGCTGCGTTACTCAGGCACTGAAAATCTGGCGCGAGTGATGATTGAAGGAGAAAATCAAAAGGAAATCGAAGCGCAGGCAAATAATCTGGCGGAAATCATCAGAAAGAGTTTAGGCTGAGCGAGAATTTGCCCCGGTTTTTATATGTTTATAATTCTGTATCGCTGGCATATTAAGCCGGATTTTGAGCAGCAGTTTATTGAATCGTGGTCGGAACGAACCGCCTATTTGCGCGAGCGATACGGTTCGCTCGGCTCGCGCCTGCATCGCGGCAGCGACGGCATTTGGTACGGTTACGCGCAATGGAAATCAGCCGATCAGCGCAACCAAGCCGTTCAAAATGAAGCAGATAAAACTTCTGAAGCGACGGTGAAAATGCGTGAAGCAATCGAAAAAAGTCTCCCGGAAATCGAACTCGAAACGGCGGCGGATTATTTAATTACTTAAAAAGCATCAAGAAGGCTTGACTGCGCTTGCAAATTTATAAAAAGTCGTTGTATATTATCCGAACTGAAACGATAGGTTATCCTTCGTTTCAAGTGGTTGCTGGGGTGAGGACAGTAATCACGAATTGGCAGGTGCGGCACACTTCCACGTTGCTTCACCTGCTCTATCTTTTTAAACCGCTTTTTCCCCGCTTGAGTCTCCAATATCTTTCGGTTACTTTCAAAAAATGAAAAGCACGAAAGTTACGGTAGAACTCCAAAACAATTCACACAAATATCAAATAAACATCGGTCACGATTTGCTGAATACGAGCGGCGATTGGGCGCGAAATTGTCTTTCAGACAACACGCAAAAAATCGCTGTTGTTTCAAATGCGAAGATTTTTCGTTTATACGGTAAAGCGGTTACGGAGAGTTTCAAGAGTCAGAGTTTTGAGGTGCTTCCGTTTTTGATGAAAGATGGCGAACGATACAAAAGTTTTCAGACGCTCGAAAACCTCTTAAAGTTTATCGGTGAAAATAAATTGACCCGCACCGATGCGGTCGTCGCGCTCGGCGGCGGCGTGGTCGGCGATTTAGCCGGATTTGCGGCGGCGGTCTTTATGCGCGGGCTGGCATTTTTGCAGATTCCGACGACTTTGCTGGCGATGATTGATTCGTCGGTCGGCGGGAAAACCGGCGTAAATACAAGATTCGGAAAAAATTTAATCGGCGCGTTTCATCAGCCGCACGGCGTTCTGATTGATGTCGAAACTCTGCAAACTCTGCCGCGCCGCGAACTAATTGCCGGATTTTGCGAAGCCGTTAAACAAGCCGCGATTAGCGACAAAAATCTCTTCAGGCAAACCGCCGATTTTTTAGAAAATTTTCCGCTAACTAATCTTAAAATCAATTTCTCAAATAAAGAATTTCTGTCCGCGCTCGAAAGTTTAATCGCCGCCCAAGTTGCCTTTAAAGCGCGAATCGTGATGCATGACGAAAAGGAAGAAATCGAAAGAATTGACGGAAAATCGCGTAAAATCTTAAATTTCGGACATACGCTGGCGCACGCGCTCGAAAAAGTTACAGACTATAAATACTTCAAACACGGCGAGGCGGTTGGGTTAGGAATTATATTCGCCGCCGCGCTTTCAAAAAAACTTGAAATTTTAGATGAAAGTGAGTTAAACTTGTTGAACGATGTTTTGCTTCGTGTCGGGAAATTGCCTGACACGAAAAACATCAGCCTCGAAAAAGTTTTTGAAGCATTCGCTTTCGATAAAAAAACACTCGGCAAATCCCTGCAATGGATTCTGCTCCGAAAAATCGGCGAGCCGATCATCATCGAAAACAAAGACATCCCAGTTTCAGTCATTCGCGAAACTCTCATAAAGGTTCTGCACGAATAATTTCCAACTGAAAGTTTTAAGAATTATAGGATTACAGCAATGACGCAAAACAAAATGAACAATAGAAATCCCGAAGCGGGCAGCGCGGGCGCAAAACTCGTCGCCGTCCTGGCGGTTTTATTTTTAATTGCACACGCCGGTTATAATTACATTCCGGTCGCTTATGAAGGAGAGTATTTCAAACAGGAAATGCAAACGGCGGTCGTGCAGGGAATGGCGGTTCCGCCCGGCGTTCAGCCGATTGATATGGTCAAGGGAAAACTACAGAAAGCGGTCGCCATAAATAATATTCCAGAAGATGCGGTCGTGCAGGTCAAACCGGCAAACGGAAGCGTCGCGGCGCACGTTTATTACGCGAAACAGGTTAATATCCTGCCTTTCGGTTTATATAAATACAAATATGAATTTGATCACACCGCCACGCCGACAGGATTTTTGTTGAAGCCGTAAAATTAAAATCACACAAATAGAAAAACACAACTCTACATTCGATAAATTCTGAGTAAATTTATCGAATGTAGAGTTGTGTTTTTCTATTTGTCGTTTGGAATAATCCGCAAAATGATTTTCAAATTTAAGCGGTGACGGTTAAACTCCGAGATTTACGCAAACTCTGTAATTGCACCAAGCCCGGCGGCGCGTCAGCCAGCCACGTGGTCGGGCAAACGCCGCAGGTCGTGCATTTTTCAACTGCCGGACAAGGTTTGCTCGATAACGCCGCTTGAGATTTTTCGTGTTCGGTTTTCAAAAATTCAAATGATAAGCCTGAATCTACAATTGACCACGGCAGAAATTCGTCATACGAACGGTTTCTAGAAGTGTGAAACGCCGCGTCAATGCCGGTTTCGCGCAAAGCGTCGCTCAAATTTCCTTTCAAACGCGCCGCCGCTTCGATAACTTTGGCGACGGTTCTATCGCCCGAAGAAAAAAGAGCCTGCTCGTGCGCGATTCTGGCGGACATCATCCGCACTTCGACGTTCGGAATGCGCGACAAATTTTTCGCCGTCCATTTGAGACGGTTTTTTAATTCCTTCTCGTCGCAAACCGCGTCCCATTGAAACGGCGTATTCGGTTTCGGAACTAAACCATTCAAACTCGGAATGATTTTTCCGGCGCGTCCGAATCGTTTTCCGGCGACGAGCATTCGGTCTTTGATGCGCTCGACGAGAACAATCATTTCTTCCAAATCTTCCTGCGTTTCCGTCGGCAAACCGACCATCAGATAAAGTTTGACGGTCAGCATTCCCCGGTCGAAAACCGCGCCGCAGATGTCCACGATTTCGTCGTTTGTCAGATTTTTATTGATGACGCGGCGCAATCTGTCCGAACCGGTTTCGGGCGCGACGGCGATTTGCTGGTCTTTCGATTCGACGAGCGCGTCTAATAATTCTTCGGAAATCTGGTCTAATCTCAAAGACGAAACCGAAATTCGATAATCCATTTTTCTGAGTTCGCTCAAAATCGTGGAAATCTCCGGGTGGTCGCAAACGGCGGTCGAAACCAAACCGATTTTGTTCGTTTTTCCGCGCCATTCAGCAGCCTTCGCCAAAATATCTCGTGCCGGAACAACGCGCGGCGGGTAATAATTGTAACCAGCCCAGCAGAAGCGACAGCCCTGCGAACAGCCGCGCGAAATCTCAATCAGCAATCTATCGCCCATTTCTGCTTCCGGCGACCAAACAGCGGTCGAAGGCGCGAAAACATCTTGATTCATCAAAAAATCCACGACTTCGGTTTCATTTCTTTTTATCGCGCGGCGCAATGTTCCTTCTTTAGGATTCGCCGAAGCGAGCGCCCGTCCGACTCGTTTGGGAACGCCGATTTGTTTTGGCAGATAATCGAAAACCGTGCCGTCATCGTTGTAAATCACGTCATAAAGCGACGGCACATAAAAGCCGCGACCGATTTGCGCCAGACTCAAAAGAATTTCTTCCTTCGTTTCATTTTCAAAAATCGCGTCAACCAACTGAAATGCTAAAATTTCGCCTTCGCCGACGGCGATAATGTCCGTGAAATCGGCAATCGGTTCGGGATTTAAGAATGAAGCCGCGCCGCCCAT
>CBDUBY010000037.1:0-23920 GCA_965365505.1 uncultured Pyrinomonadaceae bacterium
TTAAGAGATATGCAAGAAGCACAAGACATCAAAGAAATTCAGCGCAGGATTTATCCGCCGATGGTCGAGGGCGAACACACTTTTGGGACTGTGTCGGATAAAATCGGCGATTTAGCCCTAAAAAAGAAAACCCCATTTCACTGGTTTATCGGTTTGGGAATCGCGTTTCTCATTGCGCAGTTGCTTCTTTTCACGGTCGTCTATCTCGTCGTTACGGGTATCGGAATTTGGGGCAACAACCAGCCGGTCGGCTGGGCATTCGACATTATCAACTTCGTCTGGTGGATCGGTATCGGTCACGCCGGAACGCTCATTTCGGCGATTCTATTGTTGCTCAACCAAAAATGGCGCACATCAATCAACCGTTTCGCCGAAGCGATGACGCTGTTCGCCGTTGCCTGTGCGGGACTTTTCCCGCTGTTGCACACAGGTCGCCCGTGGTTGGCATATTGGCTGTTTCCATATCCGAACACGATGGGTATGTGGCCTCAATTTCGCAGTCCTTTGATGTGGGACGTTTTCGCAGTTTCGACGTATGCGACGGTTTCGGCTTTGTTTTGGTATGTCGGGTTAATTCCCGATTTGGCGACATTGCGCGACCGGGCGAAGAATCCGTATTTCAAAGTTATTTACGGCTTGCTGGCGATGGGCTGGCGCGGTTCGGCACGTCATTGGCATCGTTACGAGATTGCTTATTTACTTTTAGCAGGGCTTTCCACGCCGCTGGTTTTGTCGGTTCACTCGATTGTTAGTTTCGACTTCTCGGTGGCGCAGCTTCCGGGTTGGCACGCGACGATTTTCCCGCCGTATTTCGTAGCAGGCGCTATTTTCGCCGGATTTGCGATGGTTTTGATTCTCTGTATTCCGCTTCGTAAGTGGTATCGGATGGAAGATTTCATTACGCACACGCATCTTGTTTATATGGGCAAGGTGATGCTGGCGACCGGCTTGATTGTGGTTTATGGTTACGCGATGGAAGCATTTTTCGGCTGGTATAGCGCGAACCAATACGAGGTTTTTATGATTAAAAACCGTATCTGGAACGGTCCGTATTGGTGGTTTTACTGGCTGCTTATTTTATGCAACGGCGCGTCAATTCAGCTTCTCTGGTTTAAGCGCTTCCGTGAAAGCGAGTTCTGGCTGTTCGTTATTTCGATTATCGTCAGCATCGGTATGTGGCTTGAACGCTTTGTAATTATTGTGACAAGCCTTCATCGTGATTTTCTGCCGTCATCGTGGGCAATGTATTCGCCGACAATTTTCGATATTTCGATGTTCGCCGGGACAATCGGATTTTTCTTTACACTGATTTATTTGTTCGTCCGCTTTCTGCCGATTATTTCGATATTCGAGGTCAGAACGCTTTTACCTGACGCGCAGGTTGCGCACGGACACCACGGAGCGCACGACGATGTTCACGACCGTCCGCAGGCTTTCAACGAAGGAGTTAATAAAGCTCAAAGCAGGGAAGACGCGGATTTGGAAACGCCGACTGATGATAGAGGGAAGTAGATTTTTGTAAAATAAATTTGCAGTCAGCCGCGCGTTGCCCGCAGTTGGTAACTAAGGGCAACTCACCCATGTCAAACCGGCTGCCAGCGAGCGCGGTTGATTGCAGAGCAAAAGTTATGAAGGAAAACATTTACGGATTATTAGCCGAATTCGACACGACGACCGAACTGGTCGCTGCGGCGGAAAAGGTGCGCGACGCAGGTTATAAAAGAACCGACGCCTTTTCGCCGTTTCCGATTCACGAAATTGACGAAGCACTCGGCATCAAGCGTTCGATTCTGCCGTTTATGGTTTTAGGCGGCGGCATCGTCGGGCTGATTTCGGGAATTACCTTACAATGGTTCGTTCACGTTTATGATTACCCGATTATCGTCGGCGGTCGCCCGTATTTCAGTTTGCCGTCGTTCATTCCGCCGAGTTTTGAGCTGACGATTTTGCTCGCGTCGTTTACGGCAGTTTTCGGAATGATTCTGCTTAACGGTTTGCCGCAACCTTATCATCCGGTTTTCAATGTGCCGCGTTTCGCATTGGCGACGCGCGAAAAATTTTTTCTATTGATTGAGCGGCGCGACGAAAAATTCGATTACGAAAAAACGAGAAGTTTTATGGAGAGTTTGAATCCGCAGGAGGTTTTTGATGTTGAGGAGTAATTCCAAAATTCAAAATTCAAAATTAAAGTTCGGCAAACCGGCGATTTACTGCTTGCTGCTGACCGCCTTCTGCCTACTTGCCGTCGGTTGTCGTTACGATATGCAAGACCAGCCGCGTTATAAGGCTCTTAAGAAGAGCGATTTTTTCAGGGACAATCGAGCGTCGAGAAACTTGCCGGAAGGAACAGTGCCGCGTGGTTTTCTTCGTGAAGATAAAGCATTTTATACGGGCAAAACCGATGCCGGACAAACTCCCGCGCCGAATCCGTCGGCAACGCCAATGACTGACGGTTCGGGAAATACTCTGGTGACGAATTTTTCAGGATTGGTCAGCGAGTTTCCCGTTCCGGTGACGAAAGAATTGGTTGACCGCGGCGAGCAAAGATACAAAGTTTTCTGCATCGTCTGTCACGGTCCGGTCGGCAGCGGCGACGGAATGATTGTGCGGCGCGGCTATTCAAAACCGCCGACGTATCACGACGACCGATTGAGAAATGCGCCGGTCGGACATTTTTTTAATGTGATAACAAATGGGCAGGGCAAAATGAGCAGTTATGCTTCGCAAGTTCCGCCTGCCGACCGCTGGGCAATCGTCGCGTATATTCGGACTTTGCAAATCAGTCAAAATCCGACGGGCAATATGCAAATGAATTCAAACAGCAGCGCAAACACCAACGCGGCGACGCCGACAGTGAATAACGCAAACGCGGCAAACACAAACGGAGGTGCGCGACGATGATGAGAGACATGAATTTCGACGCGCCCGTCGCCGACATCAACCGCTGGCGCACGATTGCGCTCGGCATCGGCGGCATCGGTTCAGCAATTATTTTGATATTGGCACTGGTTTTCCCCGAATGGCGCGAAGACGCTCTGCGCGGGTGGCTGCTCGGATTTATTTTCTGGGGCGGCATCGGTCTCGGCGGACTCGGAATTTTACTGCTTCAGTATTTGACCGGCGGCGCGTGGGGCGTGGCAATTCGCCGCATTGCCGAAGCCTCCTCGCGCACCTTGCCGATTATCTTCGTTTTGTTTCTGCCGATAATGTTTGGCGCGACGATGATTTATGAATGGACGCATTTGCCGGACGACCCGATTATTAAAGCGCGTCAGCCGTATTTGGATTTAACCTGGTGGATGATTCGCTCCGTTTTGTATTTCATTTTGTGGGGCGTGATGGTTTATTTGCTCAACAATTGGGGCAAGCGGCAGGACGAAGCCCGCAGCGCGGAAGAAGCGGCGAAGATGTTAGGCGATGCGACGGCGTTTTCAGGTCCAACGATGGTTTTCTACGTGCTGGTCGTCAGTTTTGCGGCGATTGATTGGGTAATGACGCTCGACCCGCACTGGTTTTCGACGATTTGGGGTTTGCTGTTTGCGGCGGGCTGGGCGTTGAGTTTCTTTTGTTTCGCGGTAGCGATTTGGGCGGCGTTGTCGGATAAAGCGCCGATGAATCGCATTCTGGGTAAACGTCATTTTCACGATGTCGGTAAATTGATGCTCGCGCTCGTGATGGTTTGGGCGTATTTCAATTTCTCGCAGTTTCTGATTATCTGGTCGGGAAATTTGCCCGAAGAAACGCGCTGGTATTTGACGAGAATGGAAGGCGCCTGGGGCGTTATCGGCGTTCTGCTGATTGTGTTTCACTTCGCGTTTCCGTATCTCGTTTTGCTCAACCGTGAAATCAAACGCAACTCGAAATGGCTGGCGGTGATGGCGTGTTTTATTTTATTGCTGCGCCTCATTGATATGTTTTATCTGATCGGTCCGAGTCCGCGAGCGACCGGCGGACACGACGCAGGTTTTCATATCAGCATTTTTGATTTTATCGCGCCGCTTGCCGTCGGCGGGCTTTGGTTGTGGTATTTCTTCGGCGAGCTTTTAAAACGTCCGCTTGTCCCGATTAACGACCCGTTTTTGGAGAACGCGATTGAACACGGAAAAGGACACTAATTAAAAATTATGTCAGCACCAAAACACGAAAAATCTTTTGTTGATTACGAAAGAGCATACGAAACGAATCTCATCGGACTGCGCGGGATTATTTATTTCGCCATCGGCTTGTTTTTACTGATTGTTATTACGTTTGGCTTGATGTTCTTTCTGCAAAACGTGATGGAAGACCAGGCGAAGGCATCGAAAGACGACAAAAATCCGATGATGATGAACGACACGGAACGTCTGCCGCCCGAACCGCGTCTGCAAGCCGCGCCGGGTTTCGGTGTCGAGAGTCGCGGCGGTCGCGTCAATCTGGAACTTCGCGCTCCGCAGTCTGAGTATTGGGAACTCGAACGACAGTGGGAAGAGCAGTGGGCGAACGGGCAGAAAGACGCGAAAACCGGAACGATTGTGAGTTTGGGAATTGAAGAAGCCAAACGAAAATTTTTAGAGCAGAACGTCAAAACGCGCCAGGGCGAGCAGTCGCAAAAATCTTTGGATGAATCGCAGCGAATCGTTTCCTATTCGAGCGCGGGACGCACGGCGACAGATAAGAGAAGGTAGTTTTATGAAAAAAAGTTCAGCCATTTCAGCAGTTTTGAAACTGAAACTTTTATTAAGTTTGGCGATTTTGATTTTGGCGATGAATGCGGCGGCGCAAAAGTCCGAGCATTACAATTCACCGCTTTACTCGCCGAAGAAATACGATCCGTCGCAAGCCGGAGTCAGCACCGGATTGCCGACGGCTTTGAAAACAGTTGGCATCGAACAAAAGTTAAACGGTCAGTTACCGCTCGATGCGGAATTTAAAGATGAAAACGGTCAGGCTGTCAAACTCGGCGAGTATTTCGGGAAAGGCAAACCAATCATTTTGGCTCTCGTTTATTACGAATGCCCGATGCTGTGTAACGAAGTTCTAAACGGCGTGACCGGAAGTTTGAAGGGAATTTCGTTTGATGCGGGAAAAGAATTCGATGTCGTAGCGATTAGTTTTGATGCGCGTGAGAATGATAAAGCGGATTTAGCCAAAAACAAAAAGGCGAGTTATTTGAACAGATACGGGCGCGGCGACGCACCGGCAAACGGCTGGCATTTTCTGACCGGAACGCAGAACGAGATTGATAAAGTGACGAACGCCGTCGGGTTTAATTACAAATTCGACGAAGAAACGAATCAATTCGCCCACGCGGGCGGCATTATGATTATCACGCCGGAAGGGAAAATTTCGCGCTATCTTTACGGCATTGACTACGCGCCGAAGGATTTGAAATTTGCTTTGATGGATTCGGGCGAAGGCAAAATCGGTAATGCGGCGGAACAGCTTTATTTGTATTGTTTTCATTATAATCCGGCGACGGGCAAATACGGTTTGCAAATTTTGAGCGTTTTACGTCTTATGGCGGTCGCCACCGTTTTAGGTTTAGGCGGAATGCTGTTTGTTTTTTGGCGACGCGGTAAAAGAGGTGAGAACTGAAAGAGGAGGACTGAAAACGATTAGCAGAATTGGTGTAATGTTCTGATTTCTCAATTCTCAGCTCTCAGTTAAATTAGATTATGCAAGAAACTTCCTGGGTTCCATTGTTTCCCGAACAGGCTTCCACCTTTGCGTGGGAAGTGGACGTGCTGTATTTTTATTTACTCGCCATCAGCGTGTTTTTCACGGTCGGCATCGTCGCGGGAATTTCCTTTTTCTTTATTAAATATCGTGAAAAAGAAAAATTTGCGACGGGCGCGGAAATTCACGGTTCGATTGCGCTCGAAACCGTCTGGTCAATTATCCCGTTCGTGATTTCGATGACGATTTTCCTCGGCGGCGCGATTATTTATTTTAATCAATATCGTCCGCCCGCCGACACGATGGAAATTTACGTCGTCGGGAAACAATGGATGTGGAAATTTCAGCACGGCACGGGACAGCGCGAAATTAACGAGCTGCACGTTCCGGTCGGGCGCAACGTGAAACTTACGATGACGACCGAAGACGTGCTGCACGATGTTTTTATTCCGGCGTTTAGAACGAAAATGGATGTCATTCCCGGACGCTACACGACGCTTTGGTTTAACGCGACCAAGCCGGGCAAATATCATCTTTACTGCGCCGAATACTGCGGCTTAAACCATTCGGGAATGGGCGGCTGGGTTTATGTGATGGAGCAGCGTGATTTTGATAACTGGCTGTCGGGCAACGTTTCGGGACAAACGCCCGTGCAAGCCGGACAAGATTTATTTCAAAACAAGCTCGGCTGCGCGACCTGTCACGAAGGCGGCGCTAGTCAGCGCGGTGCGAAGCTCGAAGGAATTTACGGTCACGAAGTTAAATTGACGAACGGTCAAACCGTCATCGCTGACGACGAATATATTCGCAATTCGATTTTGAATCCGGGCGGGCAAATCGTCGAAGGCTATCAGCCGATTATGCCGACCTTCAAAGGTCAGGTGACGGAAGAACAGCTTGTCGCGCTGATCGCTTATATCAAATCTTTGAGCGGCGCAAGCGGCAATCAAATGAATCCGAGTCCGAACAATAGTTCGACCGGCACGATGACGAATAACGCGAACACGACCGGCATGATTCCGCCGCGAGCCGACCGAGGCGATTCAAACAGCGCGGGCAGCAACCCGAACGCGCCGCCGTCTCGGAGCGAACCGACGAATCAACAAAAATAGATAAGTTTTTGACAAGCAGGTAATAAAATAGTTATGCAAAACATAGAAGCAATCAATACTGGAAATATCAAGGAAGAGCCGCGGGTGAGTTATCTAACCAACGGTTTCACGCTCAAATCGTGGCTTTTGACCAAAGACCACAAGCGGATTGCGCTTCTTTATCTCATTTCGGTTTCCGCCTTTTTTGCTCTTGGCGGAACTTACGCTTCGCTGATTCGACTTGAACTGCTGACACCGGCGAGCGATTTGCTGGAATCGGCAACTTACAACAAAGTTTTCACGGGTCACGGGGTCATAATGGTTTTCTTCTTTTTGATTCCGTCAATTCCGGCAATTTTAGGAAACTTTTTGATTCCGCTGATGATTGGCGCGAAGGATTTGGCTTTGCCGAAGATCAATCTGCTGAGTTGGTATCTTTATATGGCGGGCGGTATGTTAACGCTTTACGCTCTGCTGCAAGGCGGCGTTGATACGGGCTGGACTTTCTACACGCCGTATTCGACGACTTTCTCCAACAGCTATGTGATGGCAGTCGGTTTGGGAGTTTTTATCAACGGATTTTCTTCGATTTTGACGGGTCTAAATTTCATCGTCACGATTCACACGATGCGCGCGCCCGGTATGACGTGGTTTCGCCTGCCGCTTTTCGTTTGGGCGCATTATGCGACTTCGCTGGTAATGATTCTCGGAACTCCTGTAATAGCGATTACGATTTTGCTGCTGGCTTTAGAGCGGCTGGCAAAAATCGGAATCTTTGACCCCGCAATCGGCGGCGATCCGATTTTATTTCAGCATCTGTTTTGGTTTTATTCGCACCCGGCGGTTTATATTATGATTTTGCCCGGTATGGGCGTTGTTTCGGAACTGATTTCCAATTTCTCGCGCAAAAAGATTTTCGGCTACGAGTTTATCGCCTTTTCTTCAATTGCGATTGCCGTGTTCGGTTTTCTTGTCTGGGGACACCATATGTTCGTCAGCGGTCAGTCAATTTATGCCGGACTTGTGTTTTCATTTTTAACGATGGTCGTCGCTATTCCGTCAGCGATTAAAGTTTTCAACTGGGCGGCAACTTTGTATAAAGGTCAAATTTCATACGATACGCCGATGCTTTACGGACTGTTTTTTATCGGCTTGTTTTTAATCGGCGGCTTGACCGGAGTTTTTCTTGGTGCGCTCGGTTTAACCGTTCACTTGACCGACACTTATTTTATCGTGGCGCACTTCCATTACGTGATGGTCGGCGGTCAAGTATTGGCGTACTTAGGCGGCTTGCATTATTGGTGGTCGAAAATTACCGGCAAAATGTATTCGGAATTTTGGAGCAAAATTGCCGCGATTATCATTTTCGTCGGATTTAATCTGACATTTTTCCCGCAATTTATCTTAGGTTATATGGGAATGCCGCGCCGCTACGCTTCGTATCCCGCAGAATTGCAGGTTCTGAATATCTTCTCGACGGCAGGCGCGTCAATTCTCGCCATCGGGTTGATTATTCCGCTGGTTTATTTAGTATATTCGATTTTCTTCGGTGAAAAGGCACCGGCAAACCCGTGGATGCTGCCCGGTTTGGAATGGCGCATTCCGTCGCCGCCGCCGACGGAAAACTTTGAAGAAACGCCGATTGTCACCTGGGAAGCCTACGAGTTCGGCGAAGAGAGCGGCTTGGATTTGGAAGACGCGAGAAATAGAAATAAGGTTATAGTCTAACGATTTTAGATTTTGGATTTTGGATTTTGGATTGAAAGCAGTCCGACAAATCCAAAATCCAAAATCCAAAATCCAAAATAACAAATGGCACACGATACACACGACCACCATTATCACGCGCCCGGACTTCAGCATCAGTTTGAAGATATGGGGCAGCAGCAGGAATCGGTTTCCATCGGAATGTGGATGTTTCTCGTCCAGGAAATTATGTTCTTCGGCGGGCTGTTCACGGTTTATCTGGTCTTTCGGTCAAAATATCCGATGGCGTTTGCGGCGGGCAGTAATCACCTCGACGCATTCTGGGGCGGTTTAAATACGCTCGTGCTGATTGTCAGCAGCCTGACGATGGCTTTGGCGGTGCGGAACGCGCAACTCGGCAAACGGAACGCGCAGGTATTTTTTATTATCGTGACGATGATTTTCGGCACGGTATTTTTAGGCGTAAAAGCCATCGAATACACGAAGAAATATAACGAGGGAATCGTTCCGGTTTCAGGTTTGAATCTGCGGACAGCCAGAACCGCCGGCACGTATCCGAACGCCAGAGAACTTTCCACAAAGACCGGCGACACGCACGACCCGCGCGAATCGCTGAACACGGGCGCAGGCGAAAAACCGAATCAGCCAGTCGGCGACACGGCAGCGCACGGCGGCGAGCATAAACCATACGTCAATCCGCGCGGCGATTTTCAATGGTCGGATATTTCTCTGGCACAGCAGGCGCAGGCAGGTGGTTACCTAACCGAAAGCGAAAAAATCGGCTACTTCTCGAACGGTGAAATCAGCGTAGCGAAATTTCAGGATAAAGTTCGCATTTTCTACTGGATTTATTTCGTGATGACCGGACTTCACGCTCTGCATATGATTATCGGTTTAGGCGTGATGGCGTGGCTTTTATGGAAGGCTTGGCTGGGAACTTATTCTGCTGATTATTACGCGCCGGTTGAAATGTCCGGTTTGTATTGGCACTTTGTTGACATCGTCTGGATTTTCCTTTTCCCGCTGCTTTATCTTTTGGGCAGACATTTTCTACACGGCGGAGCGGGACACTAGGGATTTGCGATTTAAGATTTGCGATTGAGAAAGAATTATTATGGCAGAAAAGAAAATTAAAACGGCGACCGAATCGGAGAGTCATCAGCACGAAGAACATCACATCGTTCCGCTCAGTTATTATTACGGAGTTTTCGCCGTTCTGGTCGTCGGCACGATTTTGACTTATTACGTCGCGCTGGTTGATTTGGACAGCATTTTTGCAGGCGCGAATACTTTGGTCGCGCTGTTGATTGCATTTTTTAAGATGAGCTGCGTCGTGCTGATTTTTATGCACGTGCGCTGGAGTTCGCGGTTGATTTGGCTGACGGCGATTGCCGGATTTTTCTGGCTGGCAATTATGTTCGCCTTTACGATGCAGGATTATCTGACACGCGGCGCGGGCGTTTTCACCAGATAACACCGAACGTTTACATTTCAAACAAAAAGGGAAGAATGTTGAATTTCAACATTCTTCCCTTTTTATTGTCCGAAAATAATTCGTGGTTATTTTTTCTTCGGCGCGGCTTTCGGCGCAGGGTTTTTGCTGCCCGGCTCTGCTTCTAAATCTTCCATTCCTTCCGGCATCTGCATCGGCATTTGCTGCTGCATCTGCTGTTGCTGCATTTGTTTCATATCTTCTTCTGACGGTTTAGGAATTTCGAAATCTTCAGGGACTTCGACCGGGTTGTTTCTTACGATTTCATCGAGAACACTCTTTTGTTTTTCCTCTTCGAGAATCGCTTTGACCGTTTCGTTAATCGGCATTTCGCGTCCCATCGGATTATTCGGGTCTTTCATCGTCGTCGTAATTAGAATGTGACGAGCGTCGTAAGTTTCCGCCGGCTGACCGCTCGCGTCTTTGCCTTCGCCCTTCTTTTCGAGTTTGATGATGTGATAGCCGAAAGATGTTTCGACGAGATTCGGCGCGATGCCGCCCGGTTCAAGCGCGAGTGCCGCCGCCTCAAATTCCGGCACCATTTTGCCTTTCGTCACGCCTTCATAAAGTCCGCCTTTACCTTTCGTTCCGGGATCCTGGCTGAATTCGTCGGCTAATTTAGCGAAATCTTCACCCGCTTTAGCGCGGCTCAAAAGCTGTTCGGCAGTCGCTTTCTTTTCAGCGGTACTGTATTCGGGATGCTCGGCGATGTATTTTTTCACGTCTTCGTCGGTGACTTTGATTTTTTCAACCAGCGTTTTATTCGCGTAACGGCTGGCTAAGAACTGTGCCTGCTGCAATTTGATTTGCAGTTCGAGATTGCGGTTGAATTCCTCGCCGAGTTCGGCTTTCTTGGCTTCGGCTTCGGCTTGATAAATCTTGATTTTTGCGTAATCGTCCTTCGCCTGTTGGGTTTCCTCTTCGCTCAACTGCTTATCTTCGGGAAACCGTTTGCTTTCTTTGGCGAGCGCGATTTTCGTGTCGAGAAATTCCTTAAATTCCGCTTCGCGAACCGCCGTATTTTCCGCCCAAAACTGCTGCACCTGTTCTTCGGTAATAAAACCGAACGGCGGCATCTGACCTTTGCCTTTGTTGATATGCTTGTCATAAAGGCTTGCAGTAACAATCGCCCGCGTGCTGGCGAGTTCGCTCTTAACCAGCGGGTCGTTCGCCAAACCGTCTTTTCTGGCTTGGCTGGCGACGGCTAAAAGCTGTCGAATATTTTCGGCGATTTTCTTTTTTGCTTCCGGGTTCGTTGACATCTGCTGCAGCTGCATCGGATTCGCGTCCGCCAGCAGAGCCGTCATATCTTCTTTAGTCAGACGCGTTAACTCTGCGCTGCCGTGTCCGCCGACTTTTACCTTCCAAAACACCAGCCCCGCGCCGATGGCTAAAATTACGGCGATGACTATCACGCCTTTCATTAAATTACTCAATTTATTAAATCCTCGCTTTTAGTTATTTCTATTTTTGTATCAGTTCCAATAAAACTCCGCCCGATGAAGCCGGATGAACGAATGCGATAAGGCATCCTTCCGCTCCGATTCGCGGCTGTTCGTCTATTAAACGCGCGCCTTCGCCTTTTAGTTTCTCAAGGCTCGCCGTAATGTCTTCAACCTCGACCGCGATATGATGAATACCACCGCCGCGTTTTTCGATAAATTTCGCAATCGGCGAATCGTCGCTCGTCGCTTCGAGTAGTTCAATTTTAGTTTCGCCAATCGGCAGCATTGCCACGCGCACTTTTTGTTCGGCGACTTCTTCGGTGTGAACATTTTCCAAGCCAAGCGCGTCCTGCCAGAACTTTAACGCTTCGTCAATTCCTTTAGTGGCGATGCCGAGATGATTGATTTTCATTATGATTTAAGAATTTCTTCGACTGCTGAATACGGATTCGTTTTCTTCTCCGCAATCTGCAGAGCCAGTTCATCCAATTTTTCGCTCGCGCCATTTCGGTTCAAAACGTCGGCGAGAAGTTTTTCCTGCAAAATTTCCAGTAATCTCCAACGAGCGATTGCTGTCCGTCTGACTAAATTTTCGCTATTCTTTTGAAACTCGTTGTAGCTTTCGATGGCTTTCGACAAATCTTCGATGCCTTTATTTTCCGTCGCGACAGTTTTGACAACGGGTGAATTCCAGAAATCCGGTCGGTGCGCCAAACTCAATAATGCTTCTAATTCCTTTTCGGTTCTGAGAACGCCTTCGCGGTCAGCTTTGTTGATGACGAAAACATCGCCGATTTCCATAATTCCGGCTTTGATCGCCTGAATGTCGTCGCCCATTCCGGGAACGAGAACGACGACCGAAACGTCTGCCGTTTTGACGATTTCCACTTCGTCCTGCCCGACTCCGACGGTTTCGACAATGATTTTATCAAAGCCCGCTGCGTCCAAAATAGCGACGGCATCAACCGTCGCACGCGACAATCCGCCGAGATTTCCGCGCGTCGCCATCGAACGAATGAAAACATTTTTGTCGAGTCCGAGCGTCTGCATTCGGATTCTGTCGCCTAAAATCGCGCCGCCGGAAAACGGGCTTGACGGGTCAACGCAGATAATTCCAATCCGGTCGCCTTTATCACGATAGAAAAGCGCGAGCCTATCAACGAGCGAAGATTTTCCCGCGCCGGGCGCGCCTGTAATACCAATAATCAAAGCATTGCCGGTTTTCGGGAAAACCTCCTTCATCAAATCTGCCGCGCCGTCTGCTCCGTTTTCGACTCGCGTAATTGCGCGGGCAACGGCTCGCGGTTCGCCGTTAAAGAGATTTTCCGTCATACTTTGTGCGGGTGACATAAGCTAATGATTTTCTCACCTTTCCGGCAGTTTGCCAAAGCACAAAGCGAAGTTTAGCGTATATTCAATTTAAGTTTGTCTGTTTTTCTTTTATAAAAGGCGGTAAATAAATTGAGCCGCTTGTTCTGTGGTTTCTGTCTTTAGAGTCAAGCTATGTGACAAATCCAAAACTCAACAACCATTTTTGATCTTCTAAAATAAAAACAAGCTTCAGACATCAAAAAGGCGGTCCGAAGACCGCCTTAAGATTCGCGCCTGAATTTTTAAACATTATGGCAGAGCCGTAAAATCTACGTCTGTCAAACTGTTAATTATCTGTAGTGTTTGGGGTGCGAAAGTGTAGCTCTTCGAGCGAGCCGAAACTGTATAGGTTGCGCCAGCTATTACACTTTCAAAGCGATAGTAGCCGAATGCATTCGTGATTGCCATACGTGTTGTTCCGCCGGCATCGGTAATTGATACGCGCGCATTGTATACGCCTCGACCAGTCGCCGTTCTCACGCGACCCGATACCGACACCGTAGCCGTGGGCGCACTGCCCGGAGACTGAACTTGGACGGTAATCGGCTCTCCCGTTTTAAGGAATCCAATCGTCGCGTTCACGAGTTGCGGCGGAAGATTGGAATCGAAACGGAAGTTATACATCGTTCCCCAGCGAATGGCATTTGCATTCGGATTCTGGGCGAGGCTTTCCGTACTCCAGGTAATCGCGTTGCCGCTCTGTGTCGGACTCCAAGGTGCGCTGCTAAATCCTGCGCTGTTCATTGTTCCGTCAAGTGCCGAGCCGGGATGCTGCGGCGGAGCGTGGAATCCGATGTTGCTCAAGGTAACGCCGCCGCCGACCGGCACGCTGAAAGATTGAATGGCGCGGTCAATGTTTTGGTTATAGATGGCATATTCGTAATGCCAAACACCGGGCGACGGATTTGTCACCTTGTAGCCGACGATTCCCACACCGTCGTTGCCGGGAGCAGGTTTGATTTCGACCGTCGTCGCTCCCGTCCACGCGCTGATCGCCGCTCTGGTTCGCACCGTCGCGCCGACCGGCGAGAAAGTAAAAGGACTGCCCGTGCCGACGACATTATACCGACGATACGATACGTTGTTATACATATTGCACTGCGTCGGATTCGCCTGACACCAAACGTATTCGTGCGGCGTGACATACTGCGCTTCAGCGTAATATGTCGCTCCGGCATTTTGAGTCGTACTCAAATCGCTAATCTCCGTCAAAATTCTGTGCGTCGGTCCGGCGTGTGAATGTCCGCTGTGATCGTTGTTCGTTTCACCGTTATTATTTCGCGGATAATAACCCGTGAACGGATTAATCCAGGCTTTGGAACCGAGATTAGGTCCGGCGTTCAGACTTGCCGAATAAGGGTCGGAACAGCCCGAACCTAATCGAGTGCCGCCGACACCGTTACAGCCGAGGCTGCAAAGATTCTGGGTCAATGCCGTGAATGCGTGCTTGACTTGCGATTGTCCGATTTGTTCAAAGCGTTCGTCGTTCGTCGCGCCGCCGCTCATTCGATACATATTTTGCGGAATGACCGGATGGTTGTTGCTCGGATTGGCGAACCAATCCAAATCCACCGTGCCGAAGTTGCACGAGTCGGTTCCTACAGCGAGTCCAACCTGCGTGCCGCTGCTGCCGCCGAATTGCGCTAATCCTACTACGTCGCCGACGACGACATCTGGTCCCGGAACCGTTCCCGGCTGCGGGCTGTCGGATGCCGGCAGCGCGGTTGAAACGGTTTCGCCTTCAGTAACCTGCGAAACTTCAACCTGGCGCATCGTCGCGTTAATCGAAATTTGTCCGACGATAAAGCCGACTTCGGACGGTCGCCCAAGTTGGGCGGCAAAATCACTCGACATCAAGAGCCTTCCGTTATTAATACCGAGCGCGCGTCCGTTCAAGTCGTAGCTGTATTCGTGTCCTTCGATATTGAAAAAGGTAAATCCGGTTTTCGCGTCGCGGACAACGAACTCGAATAATTCGCCGAACGGCGTTTTCTCAACGATGAGATTTTGATACGAGGCATCCAAACCGGCAGGCAGAACCGCCGAATTTTGGGGAATTATTCGCATTGAACCGGGCAGCGTTCCGCGTATCTCACCATTAAAAACCATAACCGGCAAAAACGAATCGCGCTCGACGTTAAAGCGCAGCGCGCTCGCCTGTTTCACTTCGGTTCCGTTAAGCCGGGTTAAATCCAAATCCATCGTGACGTTGCCGGTTTCCACGATCAATTTTTCGAGCGTTCCGGTATTGTCTTGCCGGATTTTTTGGTTGACTCCGTTTAATAAGTTCACCGAACCGTTGCCGAAGAACATATTGAACGAGAGCGAAGCGATAAGAATTATTTTCAACATAATTTTAGGTTACAGCCACTCCTTGGGCTTAGCGAAATGATAAACTCTAGTTTCTATTGATAACGTAGATACTAACTATTTAGTTAAGTATGGGGGCTAGTTTTTTATACACTTTTTCGGTGATTTAATCAAGTCAGGTATAATAGTTTTTCTGCCGACTTCTCCAGTGTTAAATTAAGATTGATTTATGAAAAGTGGTTGTTCAAGCCAAAAGGAAGCGAAGAGGCAGCGGTCAATCGCGCTTCCAGTGCTAAAAAATCCCGCGCCTCAAAAAGATGACATCCGCAGTTCGCGAGCGAGCCGCTGGCGAGCGGCGGCTCTCATCGCGCTCACTTTACTGATGACCGCGCATATCATTCAGTGGCGTCTGACAGGCGAAACGATTACGCCGATTGAGCCTTCCGAGGCGATGCATACGCTTCAGAAAGGCGCGGTCAACGCCGGATTTATTTTCTTCACGCTGGCGATTTTGGCGACGCTCATCTTCGGGCGTTTCGTCTGCGGCTGGGGCTGTCATATCGTGGCTTTGCAGGATTTTTGCGCCTGGCTTTTAAAGAAAATGGGACTCACGCCGAAGCCGTTTCGGTCGCGGCTGCTAATTTTTGTGCCGCTCATCGTCGCTCTGTATATGTTCGTTTATCCGACGGTTTTCCGATTTTTCGTCAAACCGAAAAACGAACCGTTGATTCCGCAGTTCACCAATCATCTGGTAACGACTGAATTTTGGGCGACTTTTCCGTCCGTTGCGGTCGCTATTCCTTTTCTGTTCGTCTGCGGATTTATGACCGTTTATTTTCTCGGACAGAAAGGTTTCTGCACCTATGCTTGTCCTTACGGTGGTTTTTTCAGCGTCGCCGATAAATTCGCGCCCGGCAAAATTCGCGTGACCGACGCCTGTAATCAATGCGGGCATTGCACGGCGGTCTGCACTTCAAATGTTTTAGTCCACGCGGAAGTAAATAAATACGGAATGGTTGTTGACCAGGGCTGTATGAAATGTATGGATTGCGTGAGCGTCTGTCCGACCGATGCCTTGTATTTCGGTTTCGGAAAGCCTTTGATAAAAGTGCCGGAAGCGATAAAGAAAAACTATTCGCTAACCTGGACAGAAGAAATCGCGGCGGCGATTGTCTTTCTGGCAAGTTTCTTAGCCGTTTGGGATGTTTACCAGCTCGTCCCGATGCTGATGGCGCTCGGCATCGCTATGGTCACGATGTTCCTCGCAATGCGAACGTGGCGACTGTTAAGCGCGAAAGATTTGTCTTTCTATCGTTACAATTTGAAATCCGGCGGCGCGATTAAAAAAGCGGGCTGGACATTTTTGAGTTTCGCCGTTTTATGGATTGGCTTAAACGCGCACAGCGGCTGGGTGCGTTACCACGAATCGGCGGGCGCGAGCGCGTTTGAAAAAATCAGGATTCCCGACGAACTCGCACTGGCGCAGACGAATCCCGGACAATGGCTCAGCCCGGACGACCGTCAAAACGTAGTCGCCGGAAAAAAACATCTTCGCGCTGCCGCCGATATTGGTTTGTTTGTTAACAAAGAGGCGTTATCGAAACTCGCCTGGGTTGAATATCTTTCCGGCAATACCGAAGAAGCCGTCAACTTGCTCGGCACTGCCGCCGAACGTCAGAGCGGACAGGGAAAAGCCCTCAGTTTTTATTATCGCGGCGCGATTCTGAACCGTCTGGGACGTTACGAAAAAGCATTGACGAATCTCAATGCCGCGTCAGCCGAGCGACCCGATTTGATTCTCGCCCTTGAGGAACGAGGCGTATCGCTCTGGCAGATGGGACAAAGGCAGGCAGCCGTCGCCGTTTGGCAGGAAGCCGTCAGGCAAAACGCTAATCTCGTTTTATCGAGTTATTTCCTCGCCGGTGCCGCCGCGTCGCTCAATCAATCCGAAGCCGCCGCCGCTTATGAACGGCAAGCCGCCCGTTTGACTCCCGCCGACCCATTTTTTTATTGGATGATTGGACTCCGTTTGCAAAACGTCGGGATGAACGAACTCGCCGAGAAACATTTCGGGCGAGCCATCCAACTTAATCCGACATTCAGGTCGCGCCGGAATTAAAACTCAAGAAATCGGCTGGACGCTAAATTAAGAAAGCGTCATTTTGTCATAACGACAAAATGACGCTTTCTCTTTGGAATGCTCAACTTGATTACGGAACAATCGCCGCCGGAACGGGTAAATCCTGATTAATGCCCCAGAGCTGTGCGCGGAACGAATTGCTGCCGCTTTGCAGAATATACCAATTTCCTTCAGTAGGTCGGAAAACCGCAAAATCGTTTTTGCCGTCGCCGTCGTAGTCGCCGGGCGCGGGCAAATCGGTCGAAGCACCGAACAGCGTGGCGACGAAACCGCCGTCGGTGCTGCGCAGGTAATACCATTGACCGTTTGACGGTCGGAAAACGGCGACATCAATTTTATTATCGCCGTCGTAATCGCCGAAAACGGGTTTGTCGTCAGCCGCGCCGAATGATACGCCGGTAAATCCGAGCGAGCTTCTTTGGATATACCAAACTCCGCCGCGATAAACTGCAACATCGGCTTTATTGTCGCCGTCGTAATCAGCGGCAACAGGTCGGTCGCCCGTCGTGCCGAACTGCACGGCGGTGAAACCGTCACGGCTTCGCAGCATATACCACGCGCCGTTAGACGGGCGGAACACGGCAACATCGGCTTTCCCGTCGCCGTCATAATCGGCGGGCTGCGGTTTGTCGCCTGCTTGTCCGAATTGAACGGCGGCGAAGCCGTTTGTGCTTTGCAGCAGATACCACGCGCCGTCGCGAAACACGGCAATATCCGATTTGCCGTCGCCGTCAAAGTCGCCGGGCGTGATAATGTCGCTGTTCTGACCGAAAGCGGTGGAAGTTACGCTGTTATTAAAACTGTTTGAGATATACCAGCCGCCGTTCGACGGTCGAAATACCGAAACATCGGTTTTCCCGTCGCCGTCAAAGTCGGCGTGAGCGTTATTCGGCGCGGCAGCCGTTCCGAAAATCGTAAATCGAAACGCCTGCGAAACCGCAAAACCGCTTGCCGCGCCCGCGTCGGTGACATACCAGCGACCGTAAAAAGTTTGATTAACGAGAGCCGCATTATTCGGAATCGCCAAACTGACCGAGCCATATCCGTTGCCATTTCCCGCACCGGAAAGATTAACGGCGATGCGGGCGAACGAACCTATTGCCGGAATCGAAGAGCCAACGCCGGGGTCGTTTGAATCAATCACCAAAACGGCTTGCTGCGAATTTCCGAAAGCCGCTGATACGCCGACCGTGAAACTCGGATTGCCGACGATTGGCGGTTCAATTGCCGTGACCTTCGGCACGATGCCGCCTGAACCGGCGCGACCTGTTCCGATGATTGCCGGAACGCGGTTCGTTTCGGTGTAAAGCGTCGGACGGTCAAACGGCGGCAGTTCGTTGGCGACGCGCGGGTCGGTCATCGGGCGTTTCATAAACGCGACCAAATCCGCCTTTTGCTGCGCCGTCAAGTTGCGCTGGCGAATCAAGTCGTGGTCAATATTCGGCGCGTCGAAATCGCCGCCGCGATTGTAAAATTCGACGACTTCTTCGAGCGTCGCAAATAACCCGTTGTGCATATACGGCGCGCGAAGCTCGACGTTTCTTAACGTCGGAGTTTTAAATCGGGCGTTGTCATCGCTGCTGCCGGTGACGACGGCGCGTCCTAAATCTTCATTGACGGGACGAACGCCGATGTTGTGAAAGTTGTTGTCGGAAAGCAGGTCGCCGCCGTGACAGGCGTTGCATTGGGCTTCGATATAAACGTCGCGCCCGCGTAATTCCTGCGCGGTCAACGGTTCAATCTCGGAAGCCCATTTATCAAGCGGCGTTTGGTCGGAAAACAAAGTGCGTTCGTGCGTGGCAATCGCCATCGCAATCCGCGCGGGCGTGACTTCGGGCGTGCCGAACGCTTCCTCAAAAAGCTGCGGGTAAGTTCTGCCGTTAATCCACGTCGAAAGCGACTGCGGCACGTTTGCGGCAAGCGCAAGCGGGCGAGCGGTTTGAATATGCGCCGCGACCTGTGTCCAATTTCGGTCGCCGTGTCCCATTTCCGCACCGGAAACCGGCGGACCTAAAACCTGACTTTCGAGCGACGCGAAACCGTCCAGAATGATATTGTTGGAAATCGGGTCACGAAAAGTCGTCGAAGCGCGACCGTCCCAGAAAAGACCGCTGTGCGCGTAACCGGCGTTCAAATACGAAGGCGCTTTTCTGCCTGTCACCTGCACATCGAAACCGTAATTTGGATTTAAACCGTAAGTGCCGTCGAGATTATTCTGCGGAACGCCGGGCGAGCCGAAAACGTCATCGAACGTGCCGAATTGATTGTCGAAACCCGGATTTATCGTATTAGCATTTGTGCGTGGGTCTGCGCCGCCTTCCGCCGGTCGGTGGCAAGTGCCGCACGAAACCGTCAAGGTTGAGGAAAGCTGTTCATCCCAGAAAAGCGTTTTGCCTAAACTGGCTTTGGTCGCCGAAACCTGGTTTCCGCTGTTGGCAAACGGCGGATTGAGCGGCAGAAAAGTTCCGCTCTGCGGCACGTTTCCGGCTGCCCGCAATCCCTGGTCGGGCTGGCTCAAATCGCTTGTCGCGCTGGAGTTATCGGCGCGAACGAAATAGAAATACTGTTGATTCGTCGTTGCCGTCTGGTCGAAAAAATAATTCGCGGCGGTCGTGCCGACGCTCGTCGCCGTCGCCGGATTGTTCGTCGTGTTGCGGAAAATCCGGTAACTCGTCGCGCCGCGCACCGTCGCCCACAAAATGCCGACTTTATCGGCATAATGCCCGTCCGAAGCCGTCACGCCGGTCGGAGCAGATAGGGAACTGCCGCCCGACTGACTGCTGACCGTCGGCGTAAACTGGCGATAACCGTAAAACGTCGCGGCAAATAAAACGAATAATAGAATAACGATCTTTTTAAAACGCAGCATTTATAAGTTGATAACTCCTAAAATAATTTTGCCTATCTCCGCAAACTTGTGGAATCCGACTTCAAAACCTTGAAGTTTGCTTAATGAAATAAATTTGAGTTTTTAAATATTATTTAAAACGGACTGTTTGTGAGCGAAGTCACAACATAACATACGACCGCAGACTTCGCAAAATCGATTCAAAAGACAAGGCGTTTGCCGCCAAATAGCTGACCACTGATTATTTCGGAAAATTTACAGATGCAGGCACAGCGTTTCGAGATGCCCGTAAAAATCAAAAAAGCCGCCCGAATCAAATCGCGGCGGTTGTTTTAACGGCTGAGATGACACGAGGCGAAACCGCTACGCTCAAGTTTGAGTTCACCAAAAACTCCGATAACAAAGTCGCTGTTTCGCCCTCGTGTTTATTGATTTGTTCGACCTGTTATTGCTTTGCGAAACTCTCTTCTACATCTCGAAGCGAGCGTATCTCCGCGCTTGATAATTTGATTGTAATTTCGCCGAAAGTTATTGTTACATTTTCGGAGTTCGACATTTTTTCGATTGTTTCATAAGCAATCGGTAGCGAAAACAGAAATTCGTAACATTCGATTCCGTCTGGTGAGTAACAAGATTTGGATTGAAAATTAGATTCGCCTGCAAGCCTTTCGCCTGCGCCCCAAACAATTTCGGTTTGCGAGTTTGTCGGCTTTCCGAAGCCTTTCCAAAAACCGTAAAATTCCAAATTGACCATTCCCGGTTTTGTTACTTTCGCTATCGGAGAGTCAAAGGTTACTTTAATGGATTTTCCGTCTCTGTTCAGTAAATCCGCTTCGATTGTCAGTTTGTTTTTGAGCCGGTAAACTTTCGCATTGCCAAAAGTTTCTGTCGGTGTTCGAGAAATTGCCGGCGTTGACTGCGCCGAACAAATTCCAACACCAAAAATAACAGCAAATAAAGCGAACGAAATTTGAGCGAATTGTTTCATAGTTTTTCTCCTGGATAAGATTGTCGCACCGCAATTACAAAGCATAAAGTCTTAGACACCGTTTGTTCTGAAAAGTTCCCCAATTTTATCCTGAAAGGTCGAACAATGAGTTGAACCGAATTGAATTTCGTTGAATAATTTCAGCGGAACCTACAACTTTTCACAAATAGCGTTTTACCTGAATTCGTCCAGACAAAAGCCATACTATTTTATTAACCGTAACGCCATTGATAATACATCGGTTTTTGCATATTCTCAACGGAAAATTAAAAAGCCGCCCAAATCGCGGCGGCTCTTTTTTTAATTAATGATTGACGAGTTTATTTACATTTTGAATAACCACAGTCGCGACAGAAATCGCAGCCCGAAGCGTGTTCGAGTTGTCCTTTGCATTCGGGACATTCGCCGATAAGCGCGGACATTTGCGGTTTCGTTTCGACCGCTGCTGCCGGAACTTCAGCCGCAGCCATTTTGCTCAACTGTCTTTCGGAGGCGGGCAGATTTTTCAAACGCCGGTCAATGAGCAAAAGACATTCGGCAATCGCCTGTTCGGGCGAAGTCAAAAGACGTTCGTTAAACCAGACGGCGTGCGTTCCCGTGACTTTGTTCAACGAGCGGGCGACTTCCTTCGCGTCAAATCCGCCGCGCAGCATTTTCGAGGCGAGCAAGCCAACGCCTTCGCTAATCGTGCCGGTCGCAAAAACTTCGAGAACTTTCGCGCCGTCGTGATTGACCGTCACGTAAAGATTGCGCCCGTCGAACGGAATGCGCCACGTCGAGCCTTGCAGCTCGCGCGGACGATTGATTTTCTCCGGCTTTTGCAGCATTTCAACTTTTTGCGTTTCGGAACTCGCCGGAACGGTTTCAAACGTTGTCAGTTCGTTGCAGTCTTCGACGACAATGGTTTCCGCGCCGGTTTCGCTCGTTTGCGCCGCGTCAGCTTTTTTATCCTCTGCTTTCATCGAAGTCAAAACCTGACCGTCGCGCGAACCGTCGCGGTAATAGGAAACACATTTGCAGCCTAAATCACGCGCCAGGCGGTAAAGCTCATCAACCGATTCAACCGTGTCGTCGTTCGCGCCGTTGCAGGTTTTCGACACCGAATTATCAACATTGCGCTGCGCCGCCGCAAGCACCTGAACGTGCTGTTTTGAAGTGATATTCAACGCCGAAATAAAATACGGCGGCAATTTGTCTTCGTTGTCCACAACATACTGCGCGGCTTTTTTAATTGATTCTTCGTCGGTCTGGTCAACCGTCATTCCCAATGCTTCCGCTGCAAGTGTGTGAACATAAGTGCGCGTTCCGATTGTGTCCTGGCGAACGTAAGCCCAAGAGAAATTCGGCTCGCAGCCGCTCGAAGTTTCAGCGACCAGAGAAATCGTGCCGGTCGGCGCAATCGTCGTCGTTTCATAGTTGCGCGGCGTCAGCGGAGTGTCGCGCGAAATACCGATTTCGTCATACAGAAATTTCGCGTAGGCTTCGCGGTTTCCTTCAAACTCACGAAACACGCCTTTTTCCGCGCCGAGTTTCAGAGACGCTTTCCACGCTTCTTTGCGGACAAAGCCCATCACTTTGTCCATCAAATCAATTGATTCGGGCGAACCGTAAGTGATTTGCAGTTTGAGACATAAATCCGCAAAACCCATAATTCCCAAACCGACGGGTCGGGTGCGTTTCACCACATCGTCAATCGAATCGAGCGGAAAATCGCCCGCGTCAATCACGTTGTCGAGAAACTGCGTGCTGAGCTGCGACACGCGCGCCAATCTTTCCCACTCGATGCATTCATCCGAATTCGTGCCGTCGCCCACTTTTTTATAGAACTTCGACAAATCAACCGAGCCGAGGTTGCACGAATTGGAAAAGTGCAAAAATTGTTCGCCGCACGGATTGCTCGCGTAAATCGGTCCCATCGTTTCCATCATATGATTGTGACGATTCACCTGGTCAATAAACGCGATTCCGGGTTCGGCATATTTGTGCGCCGAAGCGATAATCCGATTCCAGACGTCGGGCGCGTAAACCATTCCCGCGCTCGGTGCTTCTTCAATCGTGCAGTCGGATAAATCGGCGTTTTCAAAAGCCAATTTATCGGCGAACGTCACGGTTTCGCCCGTCGGTCGGCGATAAACGACGTAATCAGTTCCGGTCACGGCATCGTAAACGGCTTGCGTCCAGTTTTCGCCGTCAAATTCCATCTGAAACCATTCTTTGTTATCAACCGCCGCCAGAAACTTATCGGTGACATTGACGGAAATGTTGAAATTCGTCAGCGAGTGCTGGTCGTTTTTCGCGTGGATAAATCGCAAAACATCTGGGTGCGTGACGCGCATCATTCCCATATTCGCGCCGCGCCGCACGCCGCCCTGTTTGACGACTTCGGTCATCGTGTTGACGATATTCATAAATGAAACCGGACCCGAAGCCACGCCGCGCGTCGAGTTGACCATCGCGCCAGCCGGTCGCAAAAATTCATAAGTCATTCCCGTGCCGCCGCCGGTCTGGTGAATAATCGCCGCCGCCTGCGCGTGTTCCATTATGCCTTCAATTGAATCGGGAACTTCCAGCACGAAACACGCCGCTAATTGTCCTTTCGGCTTGCCCGCGTTCACTAAACAAGGCGTGTTCGGGATAAATTCGCGCTTGAGCATAATCTCCAGCATCGAATTATAAAAATAATCGCGCATCATCGGGTCGCGCTCGGCGGTTGAAACGTGACTGACGACGCGACGCGCAATGTCAGACCAGGTTTCGAGCGGTTCACCGTTCAAATCTTTTAACGAATATCGTTTGCCGACGACTTTTTCCCCGTTCAAACCAATCGGCGTAAATTCGCGTTTCGCCGCGACCGCAGAAGCGTTTCCGTTTCC